>NZ_JAVRCD010000011.1:129294-161019 GCF_034530895.1 Nostoc sp. DedQUE08 | reverse complement strand
AAGGGCATCTGGACATCAGACACCATAAGGGTTTAAATAAGAGGGGTCGCTTCTCCAACGAGAAGTGGAATTAATGGAAACTGGAACCTGGACGCTGGGAAGAGCTGGTTTTCTACGGTCGCTTCTCCAACGAGAAGTGGAATTAATGGAAACTCCCACGGGTAGAGCTTGAACAGCACCTCGATCGGGGTCGCTTCTCCAACGAGAAGTGGAATTAATGGAAACGACTGATATGCGCTTAGGTTGTCCTCTTTTTTCTTGGTCGCTTCTCCAACGAGAAGTGGAATTAATGGAAACCGAAAAAGTGCTTAAAAGCAAATTTTTATTATTAAGGTCGCTTCTCCAACGAGAAGTGGAATTAATGGAAACAAGATACATACCCTTGCACCCATCCCCAGCTTTTGAGTCGCTTCTCCAACGAGAAGTGGAATTAATGGAAACTTTGTTCTCCTTTTTGATTTAATTAAACAATTTCTGCCTCAAGTCGCTTCTCCAACGAGAAGTGGAATTAATGGAAACTAGTCCTAACGAGTAAAGGTTCGTAACACTAAAATCGCTAGTCGCTTCTCCAACGAGAAGTGGAATTAATGGAAACCAGAGTTACTTGAACAAGCACCTGCTGACCATTGTAAATGTCGCTTCTCCAACGAGAAGTGGAATTAATGGAAACTGATTAATTGTTGTGCTTTGGCATTTTGTAAAGCGATCATGTCGCTTCTCCAACGAGAAGTGGAATTAATGGAAACTTTCCTACATTGTTCTGTGCTGTACAGGTCACGTAACCGTGTCGCTTCTCCAACGAGAAGTGGAATTAATGGAAACTTTCGATAGTGCGTCCCGTAGAACTCGCCAATTGCTTTGTCGCTTCTCCAACGAGAAGTGGAATTAATGGAAACCCCTTGAATCTAATTAATTACACCACTGGTTTCCGGGAAAGTCGCTTCTCCAACGAGAAGTGGAATTAATGGAAACTCAAACTCTAGATACTTGCTCCTAGCGGGTGACTCTAGAGTCGCTTCTCCAACGAGAAATGGAATTTTTCTAAACAAAAAGGTCGAGATGTAATATCCTGACCTTTAAAAGTATTTTGGAATATATATTTTTATTTATTACTACTCATAAACTTTAAGAATCGCCTCACCAATTCCCTTAACCTTAGCTACCAATTCCTCTGGCTGCACTACCTTAACATTACCGCCAAAACCGACAATCCACCGCAGAAACTCCACATCATCCAAGTACCATGTAGGTAGTACCACTCGGAAGCGATTGGGAAACTGTTTACTTGTGGTTTTTTTCAGACAGAAAATTGACTTAGGTAACATTAATCTTCCGCCCTCAACAGGTGGAGACATATTCATTTGTCTTGCAGGGAATCTCTTAGTGCCTTCAGCGATAAATCTGAACATAGCGTCGTTAAACCACAGTTCTACTGTCACACAAGCCTGAGAACGTTCTTGTTTATCGTGGCTGAGAAACTGACGTTGGTCACTCGCACTATATCCCAAAAAAATACCCGCACTAGCAGCAGAAAGCTTCTGTAATTTCTGTAATGATTTTTCCTGTTCCTCTTTAGAACGGAATCTTCCTTGAAATTGACCTATGAACAATCTATCCAAACGCTCAAACCGGAACAGTCCTGCATACTTTCCACTTTCACACTCAAAACCTAAATACCACGCTTGGTTACAAAAAACGATTTGCAAAGGAAATGCTAAAAAAAAACTTTCTTCATCAAGAACAAACTTACCGCCGCCAGAAAAGCGATTTAATTCCAGTAATTGCCCTTTAGCTATTGCCTCTTCCAATTGCTCTAAATTCCTAGACAGAGCATCGGTTGGTAAAAACTTTGGGTCAATCATACTACGATTAGCAATCGCCCTGACAGGATACACATGATTTACCCCTAACTTACTTTTTAGCATCCGCGTGGCAAATGTTTCATAAATCTCCAGTGCTACAGGATCATCAAGGCTTTTAGCCTGAGACTGGAGAACATCAAACACTTTAGTTAATTCATGTGTTGATAAAATCGCTGTCCCTGCAAAATACCCATCTCTCAAGGGAAATTCTGGCAATATTTTATAAGGCTTGAGAACCTTTTCTATGTCCTTGCGGACAATATCTAAACCATCGCCATCGATAATCCCATTTTCCTTGAGTGCAGACACGAGCGTTTGTAGGCTTCCCTTTCCTGTATCTTGCAAAAATGGGTGGTGGAGAATCAAGCGAATGATTTGTATCAATCTCCGAAAGCTGTCGCAGTTAGAATAAGCATGAGTTACAAAAGTCGATAGAGTAATTGAGCGATCGGGTGATACGGTAATGCCAGAAGAAGGGGCAATACTATTGGCTCCAATAAGGGAATTTTGTTGTAGCCAGTGTAAATCAGATTCGATGGCATTTTTATTAGCATAAATCGCACCGCATAATTTATCCATGAAAGCGGTAACTTCCTCTAAAGAACTTGCAAACAGAGGAACATTACCCAAAATGCTTTCCAGCAAACTGTGGTTAGTAGTTTGCAGATTTCCAATTCCTGGATAGCGAATAATTAGAGAAATTAAATGCATTAAGCGCTCAAAATCCAGCAGCTTACTATAACCGTGTAAAGTAATGTGGCGATTACGATTAGCGCGGTTAGTAAGGGTACGAGGAAGCTGTTGGATTTGGGTTGGAATTTGTTGAATGTCGAACTTGGAAGAGGTGACATCGATTTCTTTGACAGATGCAAATCCCTCTGCTGCTACTGGAGGAAAGTCTTGCAGAGATTTGTACATATTCTCAATGATCGTGTCTGGAACTTGTCGGGTGCGCTGTTGATTCCAAGCTTTGCAAGTTGCCAAAGGAGTTTGCAAATACCACCCCATCCACAAAACCTCTTCCCCATGCTCTGCAAGGCAAGCAACAGATGAATTTAGCTTTATTAGCAAATCCATCCGCCACACACGCTTGGCATTGGTAGCATCATAGATTACCGAATCACCTTGAGCAATTGCATCAGCAATCTCAAAAATTACTTTTTCTTCTATCTGACTCCACTCACCCTGGATACTTGCATCGCCATAGAGTTTTTGGCGAATTGCATCAGTGGAGATAATACGATAATTCCCTAGTTTTGCTAACTCGACCGCGAATGTGGTTTTCCCACTACCGGGGATGCCGATGAGGAAGTGACAGATCATCAAGAGTTCAAGGATAAAAGTTTGTCTACTTTAACTTTTAACTGTTATTTGTTTGTTGTCTAGGCTTTTCAAGCGAATGACGACGGTATTAATCAAGGGTTTAATTAACTTAGCTTCTGAAAGAGAGAAGGGTAAGTAATCGGATTGTTTTTAATTCCAATTTCACCCAATCGAAAGGGTAAAACCCTTCTTGAAATCCCACCCTGGTTCTGGCCAGTTTCCATTAATTCCGATTTAACCCAATCGGTAGGGAATCTAAAAACAGGGGTACTGGATGGTCGGCTAGTCGTTTCCATTAATTCCGATTTAACCCAATCGGTAGGGCCAACCTTCGCAGGTGGCAGTGACGCAAGATTGGTGTTTCCATTAATTCCGATTTAACCCAATCGGTAGGGTTTATGTCTCTTGAAGACTTTGCCTCTAGTTGTTTCCATTAATTCCGATTTAACCCAATCGGTAGGGTAGTATTTCTTGTTTGTCCAACATCAGCAGCGTAACGTTTCCATTAATTCCGATTTAACCCAATCGGTAGGGTCTTTAATTTTCACATTAGTACAATCAGTAAAGTTTCCATTAATTCCGATTTAACCCAATCGGTAGGGTTCAAGCTTTAGAAGCTCAAGTGAAAACTTTGCAGTTTCCATTAATTCCGATTTAACCCAATCGGTAGGGCTCCAAAAACCTCAAATGAAACCTCTTCACAAACAGAGTTTCCATTAATTCCGATTTAACCCAATCGGTAGGGGGTTCCTTTAATGAGCAGTATTGCCGGATTCTTGTTGTTTCCATTAATTCCGATTTAACCCAATCGGTAGGGAGTTCGTCTAGGAGGCTTTGCCCCGTAAGGCTTTCAGCCAACAAATCGACACACCTCTGAAAAAGAGTATATATCTTATGTGAAATTAAGTAAAATACACACCTCAAACCCTTGTTATGTAAGGCATCGACACACCTCAACGAAAAATATAGGGTTTCGGCGATTCGGCGAGGTGTGTAGATGAACATCTCAAACTTCCCGTTAAGAGTTAATAGTGGCGTTGCATAAACAAGCGATGCAATTAATGTATTGAAATCTAAAACTCCTCATACTCTCTGCGCGTCTGCACCTCCGCGTGACATAAATCATCTCACAAAAATGCAATACCTTAACAGGGTACACAATTAAATCTTGCTCAGACATCCAAAAAATATTTCGTCATTCGCATGAAAAGGTATTTACATTCTCGATTTTTCCGAGAAGATGTAAATGTCACAGTAATTCCCCTAGTGCTACATAACTCCAAACTTGCACAAAACCTTAAATACTATATGTGCTTAATTGGCTTATTTTATTCCTAGCTTACCTCTGAAAATTAAGCGATTAATTGACAAAACAAGAATTATTACAAAGTATAACTACTGAGTACAAGTTCAATTTCTTACTGTAATTTAGACAAGACCGCATCCAGTAACTATGGTAAACGTGGCCAAATATACAGCAATAACCTTTGCTCCGGTGCAAGGGTTTATCGAGAAATCTCGTAAACTCCGAGACTTGTATGGTGCATCTCTGATTCTCTCCTATCTTAGCCAGCAGCTAGTAAAAGAAGCTGAAAAAACTACAACAGTCATTTCCCCAGCAATCCCTAACCTCCAAAAAGGAATGCCAAATCGCATTCTTATTAAGGGAGAATTTTCAAAATCAGAGGTAGAAAAAACCTTATTATCCGTGTGGAAGGGAATGTTGAAGGAATGTCGATGCTGGATAGAGGAGAAATTACCTGACTATAAATACCACTGGGAGAGGGAGTGGGCAAACTGGGGAAACCACGCCTGGGAAATTTTTTGGGGAGAAGGCGATAGTATTCAAGCGGCGATGGATGATTTAGAAACCCGTAAACTTTCCCGTGGGTGGACTGCCGTCAACTGGATTGGGGAGAGTTCTAGTTTAACAGGTACGGATGGAATTGCATTTCCCGGATTAGGTGGAGAAGCGAGAAATCCTAAATTGATCACCTATCCTTCAGAAAAAGGAGAGATTGAAAACTTTTATACAGCATTAGCAGCACTAACTGAAAAGCTAGAAAAAGAAACTCCAGAAGGTAAATTTATTGCACCTAACGAAAAGCTGAGTATTCCCGAATTAGTAAAACGTTTAGTTACGTGGGATAAAATTCAAGAAAAACTCGATATAGAAGCACTAGATAAAGGCTTTAAAGAAATTCAACGTAAACCACAAATAGCAGAAAATGTACCCGGACAATGGACAGGTTGGTTTATGGGAGATGGAGATAAAGTTGGCGATCATTTAAAAAATTTAGCTGTTACAGATAATGGCGATCATGAAATAGAAAATTTTAGTTATGCCATGCGTCGTTGGGGAGAAAAATTTGATAAAAATTTCCCTGAAGACTTAGGTAGAGTGGTTTATGCGGGTGGTGATGATTTTTTAGGCATAATTTATAGTAAAAATCCTGCTGAACCTATTCCACCGTTAAAAGCTTTTGAATGGTTAATGACATTGAACGAGCAATGGAAAAAACACAAACAGCCTCTTACTTTAAGTGTTGGCTTTGTCTGGGTAGCTGGTAGCGTACCCCAACGAGATGTACTACAACATTGCAGAGAAGCTGAGAAAAGAGCTAAATCTCTAGGAAGAGATAGAGTTACTATTCGGGTAGTTTTTAATAGTGGTCAATATGTCCAGTGGACTTGTCCTTGGGATTATTTGGATATATTAAAGAAATACAGAGATCGCAACGGTAAAACCTTTACAGAATGGGAATCTAAAGGATGCGATCAAAAGTATTTTCCTAACTGGACTCATATTTATAGTGATTTAGCACAATTGAAAGCTCGTCATGCTATCAGTTTAAATGGAAAACAAAAAAATGTTGATGAACGTATAGCATTAGAACTTTTCAATCTTTACTTTGAGCAACATAAGGAATATTTAGAAAATCACCAAGAAAAAATAGTCGGTTACTCAGACAATATTGAGCTAATAAAATGGATTGATGGTTTAATTCATATAGGATGGCATTTATGTTCAATTATTTAATAATCATCAATCCTTTGGGCTTTATGTATGGAAGTGCTGGATCATTCCTGTCGCCAGAAAACTTAGTAGGGCATTCTGGTGCAAAATTTCCTCCTGAAGCAGCTACCGTATCTGGATTATTTTTTAGTGTTAACCAAGCTCAAAAATTATGGGACGCAGATAATTTAAGTCAAGAATTATATGTAGCGGGGCCATTTTGGGGAGATTGCGAAAACCCAGAATATTTTTATGTACCAATACCTTGGAGTAAAATTATAGCTAAAGATAATTCGAGTGAGTGGAAAATAAAAAATGGAAAGTGGGACTGTGATAAATCAAAACTAGAACCATATTATCAATGGCAAAGGATAAATTTTTGGAATTATCCAGCTGAATCAATTCGTAGTAATGGCTATGCCGAAAAATCTCCCTGGAAATTTTTATCTGTATTACATCCTAGAACAAAAGATGATGAACGATGTACGCTTAAAAAAGATGGCTTATTCCTAGAATATTCTGTACAGATAAACCCAGATCATTGTTTAGTTTATCTATCTACTCATCCGCTACCTGAAGGTTGGTATCGCTTTGGTGGTGAAAATCATATTGTAGAAATCAACAGTTTACAATTGCCAGATGATAGTCCAATTTTAGAGCTTTTACGCCAGCCTATTCAATCTACTTTTGCATTAATTACACCAGGTGTATGGGGTTCAAATCGTTTCTCTCAACGTTATCCTCAAAATGAATTTTTCCCTCACCAGAAAAACATACAAATGCTTACAGATAAACCTTTACCTTATCGTTACCGTGTAGGTGATAGAAAGACAAAACGGGGGCGTTTAGGAAGGGGACGTTATGCTGTTCCATCTGGAAGTGTTTATGTTTTGGAAAAATCAATAGGTAAACCTTGGTGGGATTGGGATGAAGAATGGTTTCCCAAGGAAGGTTTCAGCCTCAAAAGAATGGGATGTGGTTTGTGTCTACCAATAGATATTGAAGTTATAGGAGTTGCTTAATGTATCAGAAAGCTTACGGCATCATTGAAACCTTAGCACCACTTCATGTAGGAGCAACAGCCGGAGAAGAAAGCGGTAATTTAAACCTTATCTTCCGTGACCAATTTACTCAAACAGGTATTATTCCTGGTAGTTCTATCCGTGGTCGTCTGCGTTCAGAAATGCGTCGTACTCAAGGAGAGGCAGAGGCAAATAAATGGTATGGGCATGAAGCAGATACAGAACAGTCAAACAGTACCACAGAATCTCTTGTTAAGTTTGAATATGCCTCTATTGTGTGGTTGCCAGTATTTTGTCCAGGTCAACCGATAGTTTGGGTAACTTCTCCCCGTTTACTCAAACGTTATCAACGAATAGCAGGTAGCTTTATTCCCTCACTCCAAACAGAAAACCTTCCAAGTCTTTATACAGCTTCAAGAAGCTTAAGGGCTTTATCTATAGATGGACAACATAAGTTATTTTTCAATTTTGGTTTTTTAACTATTGAATCCACAGATAATTTATCCCCTTGGTTTCCTTTAGGAGAAGAATTACCAGCAGTCATTGTTGCTGATGATGAAATAGCTATGATTCATGATATGGCGTTATATCGTCAGAGTCGGGTGGCATTGGATAAGAACGAAAAGAAAGCTAAAGAAAAAGCTTTTTTTAATACAGAAGCATTGCCAGAAGAAACTATCTTAGCTTTTCCTATCGCACTTAAAGAAGAGAAGGATGGTAAAAAATGGCAACCTTTTAATCAAAACAATAGCGATGAAATTTATTTAGGAGGGCTGGAATCAATCGGTTTCGGACATTGTAGATTAGCCTTAAAAGAGGTATAAATATGGCTTTAGAATTATACAAGTTAGATCAGGAAGCTCACGATTTAGTTAGTAAGCATAGTCAGCATAAAGATGCACTCAATCAGACTTACAAAATGCGTATGACTGTAGTGTATGGTCTAGAAAGGTTTTGGGGAGAGCATCTCCGGTTAAAAGGGGTAAAAGCAGATTATTGGAAAGAGACTTGGAATAAACTAGCAGAAATTGTCTCTCCGGCAGGTATTCAACTTCCTACTGATTCAGATAGAGACATTCGAGAAATCGCAGACGAACTATGGAGTTTACCCATAGAACAACGCAAAGTTACTCTAGCTGTACTAACACAACTTTGTGAGTGTATGGTGTGGTGGACTCAACGTTATAAGCCTACTCGTACTGGTGAACTTACTGAGGAAGGAGAATAATAATGCCAGATAGCGATTACATTCCCTTGATGTTTCAAGCACAGTTATCAAATCGAGGTAAAATACACTATTCTCGTGAATCAGAAACAGTTTATCAATGGGTTCAAGAGTGGCTAGAAAGTTGTCCTCCCGTTCCTGCTGTTGAAGAAGAAAACGTTCCTCTTTGGAAGCAGCGTAATCAAAGTAAATCCACAGTGAAAATGCCTGCGTTCGGTCGTAGAGTTGAAACTAAGGAATATACGATTAACTGGCGTTTGGTAACAAACAGTGGACAAGATGAAGGTTTTATTCGACCTGTTATTGGTGCTAAAGGATTACCTTTTTATCCAGGTTCGAGTATGAAAGGTGCATTCCTAAGAGTTTGCCCAAAGGAACAGCAAGCAAAATATTGTGGTGAAGAAATTACAGAAAATGGACAAACTAAGACTAAACCAGGAATCTTGCGCTTTCATGGTGCATATCCTCTAGATATGTCTTGGGGAAATAAAAACCGCCTAGTTGATATCATTCATTCCCAACAAAAGCGTCAAGTAGAAGAGAATGTTATTACCACAGCAAATCCTCAAATATCTCTCTATCAAGCTACATTAAAATTTGGGATTTCCAGCACTAAACATTTAGAAGCAACAGAATGGAAAAAGATTTGGGAGATTTGGGAACAAGCTTTAGGAACTGGAATTGGCTCTAGAGTCAGTGCTGGTTATGGTCATTTTATTGAAATTCATGAAAATATAGATAAAGTCATCCTTTCTGTTCATCTCTGTGGACAGGGATTAACTTCTGAATTATTAAATAAGACTCCAGAGTTTCGCCCCAATATGTTTAAAGCAGTATTAAGGGGGCATACTCTCAGATTACTTGCAGGTATTACTGATGAAGTAACAGCAAAAAGAATTACTCAAGAACTTTGGGGAGGAATTGATAATGGTACTTTTATAGGAAAGTTAGGTATTAATTTTATTGTTGAAGAACTTAACATAGGTAAACACACATACAATCCTGCTCCAAAAAGATCCAATTCCATGTCCACTTATGATTTAGGTGCAGGAAAATTAGACGTTATTTATATCGGTAATTCCA
The DNA here is from genome assembly GCF_034530895.1 of Nostoc sp. DedQUE08. Classification (NCBI taxonomy): domain Bacteria; kingdom Bacillati; phylum Cyanobacteriota; class Cyanophyceae; order Nostocales; family Nostocaceae; genus Nostoc; species Nostoc sp. DedQUE08. Next base: position 151,488 of record NZ_JAVRCD010000011.1, on the reverse strand, counting down.
GTAAAGAAAAAATTAAACTCAAAAAAATCGTTACTCAAATTGTTAAATTTTCTGTCTTGTTAGGAGGATTTGGGAAATCTTGGCGGAGAGCAGATCATCGAATATTCTACCCTAAATATTTCGCTAACCATGATAAACCTATGATTGGTTGTCATTGGGAATTTACAGAAGAATCAGAGGAATTTTATTTAACTTGTGGGAAACCGGATATTGGTCATATCTCTAAATTTATTCAAGATATACGACAAAATTTAATAAATCTATTGGAATTATCAAATACTAATTACGTTCAAAATTGGCGAGAAGTTTGGCATCCCAATAAAGTACAAGTATGGGCAAGAATTGGTAAAATTAGTGAAGCTGTTGAATGGTTTCATGGAGATTATTCAAATAATCAAACTATCAAAAGAACAGATTTAACAGGTAAAATTAATCCACCAGCTAAAGTAGGACGTATTTGGCATCGAATGTATCCTAGATATGTCATAAAAGATGGAAACTTACACAGAACTAATCAATATGTAGAGTTGCTGACCATCTTTCCTGACGATTCTCAGAACACACAAGATTTTCTCCAGTTCTTAAATAACGATAAAAAATTTATCAAAATATTTCCCCAAGGATAATTAATCATGAATATTTGGATTGTCACAACTGGTAATAGCGATGTGCAGCTAAAATATGATTACGATCAGAATAAATGGCAGAAACGTTATAGAGTTGTGAGGAGCCAACTATCTAATCATCTGTTTGAGCCATCTCGCCCTAAAAATGCCCGTACAGAAGAACCTTATACTGTTCCTGCAAGAGTTTTGGGTATGGTTTATAGTACTGATTTAGACATTGACACTTACAATAATTTACACTTTCCTCTACTTGATACTTTTACTAAAGGTTTACAAGGTAAAAATCGTCCTGATAAAATTTTTGTCATCTTAACCAATCAAGAAGATGTATTTTCCGCCAAAGATAAAACAGATTATAAATGTCCTTATTGGCAAGATACCTGCACACTTCAGCCAATTTTAGAGAAGTATTTTCAAAGCCACAAAGAATTATATCGTCTTAAACCTAGTGAAGATATTAAATATTTAGAACTAAAACCGGAGTCTAAAGAACAAGGTCTTGATAATTGGGACAAATGCTTTATATTAGTGCAGCAGTTAGTGCAGCGTGAAATATCTACTTTACATAATAAAACTGCAAATGTTTATGTAAGTCATCAGGCTGGAACTCCAGCAATTTTTTCGGCAGTTCAATTTGCAAGTTTGGCAAAATTTGATAAGCAAGTAAAATTTTTAGTAAGCAATGAGTATGAACCAGGTAATTCTATTCATATTCCCAGTTCAAATTATTTAAAAGGAATTAAATTACAGGAAGCTAAAGCATTATTAGAAAGGTATGACTATTCAGGAGTTCAAGAAATATTAACTAATATTTTGAAAAATAGAGAGGAACCATTAAATTCTCAGGAACAGAGAATTAGTGAATTGCTGACAATGGCTATTTCCTGGAATTGTGCTAAATTTGAGGATTTTGCTAAAGCTAGGGGCACAATCGCTCAAGAACACATTCAAAAATGGTGGTGGATGGGTTATGAAGCTGCTTATTTAGCAGTTGTACGTTTAGAACAGGGAAACACTGTTGATGCACTATTTCATAGTTTTCGTGCTGTAGAAGGTCTTATTCGATATAAGGCTGGACCAACGAGAGAAGATATTTCTAAGTTAATTCCCAAAGTTTTCCCAAATTGGGAATCAAACTCAGACATGAAAATATTTAACGACCATACGCGATTAGAAAGAAATATTTTATTTCATCGCTTGTCAGGTTTAAAAGAAGAAGAAGTATTTGCAGCTTGGAATACTTCAAATAAAGATAAAGAAAATTGGAAAAAGAGCATTTTAGGTTGTTTAAACTTCGTTTCTGGAGAAAAATTCACCTCATTAAAAAAAGCTAGTCTTATGTACCAGGTAGAGCAGGAGTTGCAAGCAGCAATTAGTAATTATGAATTAAAAACTTTCTAAGTTTTTCACGACTTTGCGTTGTCCAGATGATGGTCAATATCACGGTGCTAGTAGTCTAGATGCTCTTCAACGTTAACAAGTGTAGTTCATCCCTAAACGTGGGCGCTCTATGCCAATGGCATCTGGACATCAGGCTGCGTAAGGGTTTAAATAAGAGGGGTCGCTTCTCCAATGAGAAGTGGAATTAATGGAAACTGTAGATGCATTCCCATGCCGGAAGCGATGGAGCCAATTTTAAGGTCGCTTCTCTTCGGAGAAGTGGAATTAATGGAAACAATGTAGTCCCGTCTCCTATCTGACCATAGCTATATAACCGTAAGAAAATCCGCGAACCCCTAGCTGTTTTTTTAAAGATGCTAATTTTCGAGCCTCAAACTCCTACTGCAACTATTCTTGGGCGATTACAAATCTAAAGGAGGTTCGCGCAAAACCTGAAAAGCTTATACTGACGATGTTTAAAGCATTTTTGTTAAAGGGAAACTTGACAGGCAATGGCTGAAACAGTACTTTTGGATCAGGTTCGCGGAAATAGGCGCTGTAAGTCCTTTATTTTATGGCTTCTAGCCCCCAGCAGTCTCCACTAACTATGTGGAGGCGAATTAATGGAAACGTCTATGATTTCCAGAATCAGACTGTTCGAGTTTTGTGTAGTCTCCACTAACTATGTGGAGGCGAATTAATGGAAACTAGGTAAGCAGTTTTCTAATTTCTGATTAGGTAAAGTCTCCACTAACTATGTGGAGGCGAATTAATGGAAACCTCGCCACCATACAACAGCTACTTTACCATCATGATGTCTCCACTAACTATGTGGAGGCGAATTAATGGAAACAGCTACTACAGATACATCCTTACTATTAGGATTTTGTCTCCACTAACTATGTGGAGGCGAATTAATGGAAACATGTCGATTTCATCTACCAACATGGATCGCAATAGTCTCCACTAACTATGTGGAGGCGAATTAATGGAAACTTATGCAATCCGCCGCAACGGATGACAAGGACTGTCGTCTCCACTAACTATGTGGAGGCGAATTAATGGAAACAGACAGAATCGATCCCAACAAAGGTTACGATGTCTCCACTAACTATGTGGAGGCGAATTAATGGAAACGGACATCAATACATTTAGACACGGTTGAATTGCTGTCTCCACTAACTATGTGGAGGCGAATTAATGGAAACTGAGCGATCGCACGCTCTGCTTCAAATTGAGCGAGTGTCTCCACTAACTATGTGGAGGCGAATTAATGGAAACAGGATTATCTTCAACAAGCTTGGCTGCTATTTTAGTCTCCACTAACTATGTGGAGGCGAATTAATGGAAACCGGATCGTACCCAGCAACATCATCCCACAAAGCATTTACGTCTCCACTAACTATGTGGAGGCGAATTAATGGAAACAAATCTTCGCAAATGCTGACTAGGTTATCGCCGTCTGGTCTCCACTAACTATGTGGAGGCGAATTAATGGAAACGTAAAAATCGGTGATTGTATCTTTATCAACTGTGTCTCCACTAACTATGTGGAGGCGAATTAATGGAAACAAAAATATCTTTTTGATAGTGACTCCAAGACCACTCGTCTCCACTAACTATGTGGAGGCGAATTAATGGAAACACCAAGATTATTCAAAGCAGAGCAATTACTACCAGTCTCCACTAACTATGTGGAGGCGAATTAATGGAAACAAAGTTGGGCTGACTTGATCCAGAAATATACCTTCGTCTCCACTAACTATGTGGAGGCGAATTAATGGAAACTTATTAACCTACTCGATAAACTGAAATCCACAAATCGTCTCCACATAATTAGTGGAGACGAATCAATAAAAACTACAAATGCGAAGCTTCCCTTTTTATTTCTCCGTTCTTTCTCTTCAAGTTTGCGCCGTCACTAAAATAACAACTAAATAATAAAATGAGAATTTACCGCTCCAATACTTCTAACTGATAAATTCTCAAAGATGAATATTCTGTCATTAAGCGCCAGTAGCAGTGTTCTGGTGGTAAAGAAGGTCTGTCATTACAACGATATAAAAATACTGGCTCATCTCTCAGAAGTCCTGTCAGTGCCACTTGTTTCCAGTCCTGTTCGCCTAAATCCCAAATCAGATGCGACATACCTTGGTATCCTGCATTCATTAGACTAGCAAAGAGCCACTCTATAATCTGCTGAATTTGTTGCATCTCAATCGCACTATCACCTTGACCGTAGCATTCGATTTCAAGCTTATTAGATTTTGGCTTTATCAGTCCTAGCAGTAAGGACGGGATTTTCAAAAGACTGTTCATTATCCAGAGACACCCATTAAATATATTTATGGTGGGAGAAGGGTAATTTTAGTCTTCCCAATAATTGAGATGGTGTATCGAATATCTATAAATATTTAATTAACTGTTTTGTCCTAGACATTTTAGAATTTAACAGTTAAAAATAATTAATTCTTCTCTAAATATTTATATATAAAATTTATGCTTGATTATTAAATTACAATTTAGCGCTATCTTATATAAATAATTAATTATATAGGACTCATATCTGATTTTTGAACAAGATTTCAGATAAAACCCTGATAAAACGAGCTTTTCAGTCTCAGTATGTTTTCAGAAATCAAATCGGAGTCCTATACTTGCGGTTACAACTACCAATAACCAAGTTCTTGCTTGGAAATTTCTTGAAGTTGATTCATGTGGATATTCTCCAACTGTATGGCGTTGTAACCGCGTAGTATTTAAACTTTTGCTATATCTGCGGATTGTCCAGCTAAGTTTAACGATCGCAGCTTTTTATCAATCCTATATTTTTGAGTTTTCCACTTGAATTTTTGAGCCATTTATGCTTTTAGGGTGGTAAGTCCATTTGGGTAGCATTTTTCGCTACTACTTAGCTTGGTATAAACAAAGCCATCGGGTAATGCCAATTACAGTTTGGTCAAAATTGCGTGTCTTATTTGAATGTAAGAGAAACGTACAGAAAAAAGGCATTATTTATCGTTTATATGAATGATATACAGCTACAAAGCTTATTTTGCAAGGTTTATAAGAAATAACTATATAAAAATCACAGATGAACTGACAGAATTTAAACGAGATGTTTTAGAATTTTTGCGTCAACCTCTAGAAGATGGCTATGTGACAATTTCCCGCACCAAACTATCGGTAATGTTTCCCGCGCAGTTTACTTTGGTGGCGAGTACGAATCCTTGTCCTTGCGGTTACTATGGCGATACCATCCAACAATGTACTTGTTCTCCCCGCCAACGCGAACAATATTGGGCAAAACTTTCTGGGCCGTTAATGGATCGAATTGATTTACAAGTTGCAGTGAATCGCTTGAAACCAGAAGAAATTACCCAACAACCGACGGGAGAAACATCAATATCAGTACGCGAACGAGTGCAACAAGCAAGCGATCGCGCAATTACCCGTTTTCAAGGAGAAACAAATCTGCGTTGCAACGCCCATTTGCAAAGTAGTCATCTCCAGAAATGGTGTAAGTTAGATGATGCTAGCCGCAATTTATTAGAAGCAGCAATTAGAAAATTAGGTTTATCGGCAAGAGCAAGCGATCGCATTCTCAAAGTAGCACGGACTATTGCAGATTTAGCAGGAGAAGATGAGTTAAAAACCAATCATGTAGCGGAAGCAATTCAATATCGCACAATTGATAGAATGCAATAAAAGGGAAAAGGGAACGCTAAGACGTAGGAGAAATTAACTGACCAATACGTTTGAGAATTTGCAAAACGGCGTACAGTTCCCTCGCGGATGCAAACGGAGCAAAAACTCTTGACAAATCGTACTGTGGTGTATTTGTTTGCATCACTTTGATAAATAAAATATCGTCTCCATTCGTCACCATTCCAAACACAGGTTTACTGGGATTGGGGTTAGCCATCATATAAGCTAGAGCTTGCGGTACAGCCGACCAAACTGAGAGTGTGGTTTTTTTCGACTCCAACACCATCACCCATAACCGATCTTGTAACACTAAAACATCAATTCGTCCGCGCAGTATTTCCTCGTCATCATTAAGCATTAGTTCCACAGATGATTCAGCCTTAATTCTGAAAGGAGGATCGTAAAATCCAGAGAGTGCAAGTATTGGTGACACCAACAACAATATGACTGTCCCTTCTAGTAAATCACCTCCGGCACGGTGATAAAGATACCTGCGCCGCACAACATCCACAGAAGCTTTTTCCGCTTCTGTAATTTCAGACAATTCCTCATACCACTCTGGGAAAAATTGCTCGTTTTCAACACGGACAAAACCAAATCGATTTTCTACATCCTGAAAAGTGGTAATCGCTTCTGCAATTGCTGCGGTCTGTGTCATTGCTTCTAGGTAAAAATTGCTTTGCTATAGGATCGATATCAGCGCATCTTTATTATCGCCAATTAGCGCGATCGCATTGTCATGTCACTATAAAATTCTAAATTACTCCCCAAGAACGCTTCACAAACACCCTTGGGAGGATGCCGCAACTCAACAAATCAGTATCCAATATATCAGGGACTAAGCAACATCCCTTACAAGGAGACTGATTGGATGAATTTGCAAGAAATTTGGAAGTTATTACAAGAGACATTCAAAGAATGGAGTGACGATAAAGCCTCGCGGTTAGCGGCGGCGTTAGCTTATTACACGATTTTTTCCATTGCACCATTGCTAATTATTGTAATTGCGATCGCAGGTGCAGTATTTGGAGAGGAAGCGGCAAGAGGTCAAATTGTCGGACAAATTCAAGGTTTAGTCGGGGTAGATGGCGCAAAGTTTCTCGAAACAGCCATCCAAAATGCTAACCAACCAAAGACAGGAGCGATCGCTTCGACTATTAGTGTCCTAGTTCTACTAGTGGGTGCTACAGGCTTATTTACTGAGTTGCAAGATGCCATGAACACGATTTGGGAAGTGAAACCCAAACCTGGACGTGGCATAAATAACATGATTCGCCTCCGCGTTTTGTCCTTTGCAATGGTGATTGGAATTGGCTTTTTACTTTTAGTTTCTCTAGTAATTAGTACGATATTAGCAACCTTAGTAACATACTTTAGTAATTTATTGCCAGGTTTTGATTTCATCTGGCAGATTGCTAATTTAGTTATCTCTTTTGCAATAACTACAGCACTGTTTGGACTAATTTTTAAAGTTCTACCAGATGTCAAAATTGCATGGAGTGATGTTTTAATTGGAGCGTCTATCACCTCAGTTTTGTTCTCTATTGGGAGATTTTTATTAGGACAATATTTAGGTAATGGTAGTTTTGGATCGACCTATGGTGCTGCTGGTTCACTGGTGGTAATTTTAGCTTGGGTTAACTATGCCGCACAAATTCTTTTCTTCGGTGCAGAATTTACTCAAGTTTATTCCCGAAGGCATGGCAGCGGCATAGTCCCAACTAAAAATGCTATACATGTATCTGATAACACAAACTATAATGGCAAGGCGCCAACAGAACAAGTATCGAATAAGAAGAAGCCATCTTCTCGCTTGATTAATCGCTTATTCCAGTATTTTAGGAAGCCCAAACGCTTAAAACAGAGAAGAAAAAATCAGCGATTTTAATGCTTGATTGCTGGAGATTTATATTTGTAAATCTGATAGATATGAAAGTACCTAATATCCAGTCCAGTGAATTAGTTTTTATTGCTACAGTTGATGAGTAGAGTATTCAGCAATTCTGAATTCTGACTCTTTTTTATACTGGATTTTTTCCAGAAGTCTATTGAACAAGGAAGAAAATCAGTGCTAATGGAAAAATGGTTTTTTATCAATTGGCAAGCAATTTTTATTCCTAGTATCAGCATCTTTGAGTTGATTATCCGCGGATCGTTAGTCTACTTAGCGCTGTTCTCAGTGCTACGCCTGCTTCCTAGCCGACAACTAGGAACACTAGGAATTACTGATTTACTCGTAGTTGTGCTATTTGCGGAAGCTGCTCAAAATGCTATGGCAAGTAATTACACATCAATTACTGAAGGCGCTATTCTGGTCGGAACAGTGATTTTTTGGAGTTACTTGCTGAACTGGTTGGGTTACAAACTACCCCAGTTTCAACGTTTCCTGAATCCGCCACCGTTGCTACTAGTAAAAAACGGTCGGATGATTGAGCGCCATCTGCAACGAGAGTTAATTACAGATGATGAGTTGATGAGCAAGTTACGTCAGCAAGGTGTAGAATTTTTAGCTGATGTGAAGTTCGCATATATGGAGGCTGATGGCAGGATTAGTATCATCACGTCGGATTCAAAAACTACTGCTGTCCCTGAGGAAAAAGTCGCGTTAAAAAGCGATCTACATTAATTAGACATTAATTAGACTGTAAAATATGACGGTTGTATTCTGTGCCGAACTGTGATTGAGCGTTATACTTTGCCCGAAATGGCTAATCTGTGGAGTGAAGCCTATAAACTAAAAACTTGGCTGCAAGTCGAAATTGCTGTTTGTGAGGCTCAAGCTGAACTTGGTTACATTCCATCTGAAGCCGTTGAGGAAATTAAGGCCAAGGCAGATTTTGATCCAAAGCGGGTTTTAGAAATTGAGGCTGTAGTCCGCCATGATGTCATTGCTTTCTTGACAAATGTCAATGAATATGTTGGTGATGCCGGACGCTACATTCACCTGGGTTTAACTAGTTCGGATGTTTTGGATACAGCTTTAGCACTGCAATTAGTTGCCAGTCTGGATATATTGTTGCAACGTCTGGAAGATTTGATTCAGGTAATTCGCCAAAAAGCACGGGAACATCGTCATACAGTAATGGCTGGCCGATCGCACGGTATTCACGCTGAACCGATTACTTTTGGTTTTAAACTAGCTGGTTGGTTAGCAGAAGTGTTGCGACACCAAGAACGCCTGAGAATTCTTCGCCAAACGATCGCTGTCGGTAAAATTTCTGGTGCAGTCGGAACATACGCGAATATTGAACCGCGTGTAGAAGCGATCGCTTGTCAAAAACTCGGACTCGAACCCGATACAGCCTCAACCCAAGTTATTTCCCGCGATCGCCACGCTGACTACGTGCAACAATTAGCTTTGGTAGCCGCAACCATTGAACGCTTTGCTGTAGAAATTCGCAATCTCCAAAAAACAGACGTTTTAGAAGTTGAAGAATTTTTCGCCAAAGGTCAAAAAGGCTCCTCAGCAATGCCACACAAACGCAACCCCATCCGTTCGGAACGACTGACAGGAATGGCACGACTCGTCAGAAGTCATGCCGGAGCAGCTTTAGAAAACGTTGCTTTATGGCATGAGCGAGACATTTCTCACAGTTCTGTAGAACGGGTAATTTTGCCAGATGCTTGTACTTTGACGCATTTTATGTTGTCAGAAATAACCGATTTGGTCAAAAACCTGTTGGTTTATCCTGAGAACATGAAACGCAATCTCAACTGTTACGGCGGCGTTGTGTTCAGCCAAAAAGTTTTACTGGCTTTGATAGACAAGGGAAGCAGCCGAGAAGAGGCTTATGCGATCGTTCAAGAAAGCGCTCACGCCGCTTGGAATCAGCCAGAAGGAAACTTCCAAGACTTGATTAGCAAAGATCCGCGTGTTACCCAAAAGTTGTCTCCAGCAGAACTAGAGGTTTGTTTTGATCCCCAGCAACATCTGCGGCATTTAGAAGAAGTTTACCAACGATTAGGTATTTAAGATTAATTTACTTGTAGTAGGCGTTTAGGCACTTACTATAAGTAAATTACCCCAAAAATATGCAGATATCATCAAAAAAGATATATAGCCGTAGCTACATAGGTTAGGAAAATGTTGATTGCTAAAAGCCTTGATTTCACGCTTGTTTATACTCAAGAACTGCCTTGAAAATAAGGCAGGAGGCAGAAGGCAGTTCTTGCTGGAGGAAAAGACATTTTCATTGTTCCTTGTGAGCGCAGCTCATAGAATCTCTTGCAAAAATGTTTTGTCGTATGATTAAAAATTTGGCAATTTGCGATTAGGAAATTTGATTAACAGTGAAAATAGAGAAAGCTAAACACTTTACTTTTACTTCAATAAAATTTAAGCGTATGACTGGAGTAAGCCGTCAAACCTTTGAGTTAATGCTGGATGTAGTTAGTTAAAGCTGATGCTCAAAAGAAAAAAAAACAGGTCGTCCTCCATTAATTATTGAAGACCAAGTTTTAATTGTGATTTAGTATTGGAGAGAGTACTCAGATGCAAGAATATGAGCCTGAAATGACTGCACAGGAAGTGATTAAGATAGTGCAGCTTTTTGAGGAGAATGCAATTGAAGTTTACATTGATGGGGGATGGGGAGTTGATGCTTTGCTTGGAAAGCAAACTCGAACCCATACTGACTTAGATATAGCTGTTCAGCACAAAGATGTGGCTCAAATAAGAGTTTTACTTGAAACTAGAGGCTATCAGGATAGGCTTTGCGACGATACACGCGATTACAACTTTGTTTTGGTAAATCACCAAGGGAATGAAATCGATATTCATTCGTATACATTTGATTCAACGGGTAATCATGTTTATGGCATTGAATATCCGTATGACTCACTATCCGGACATGGCTTGATAGCTGGATATCCTGTAAGATGTATATCGCCTAAGTGGATGGTGAGGTTCCATACTGGATACGCGTTTGATGAAAACGATTACCGCGATGTTAAGGCGCTGTGTTACCATTTCGGCATCATGCTGCCTTTGGAGTACGAGGAGTTTGAGAAGAACTGTGGATAATAGACTTCTTGGCATTTGTCGGGGTAAAGGGGAAAGGGGAAAGGGAAAAGGAATAAAAAAAACCTTTCCCCAATAAAGATGAGTCCTTTTTCCCGCAAGAGTGCAAAAGTTACTTTTGCAAGAGGTCTAATGTTTAGGATGAGCCTGTTAAAAAAACTGCGCCTAAATTTTGCTGTATAAAGATACCAACAAAATTTAATATTGTAATCTGTTTGATGCTCGAATTATTGCCAGCACTGGGTAGTATACATAACAAATACTTACTTATGTATTAATATTACGAGTGCTTTGATGATTGAAATCCTAGCCACACTTTCTGCCTCTGCGGCAGCAGGAATGAGAATAGGCATACCTTTGCTAATTATTGGCTTATTGCAGGGTAGCAACTTGTGGTCACAAGTTCCAATCTTATCTCACATTTCTCCACCAATATTATTATGTTGCCTCACCAGTTGGTCATTAATTGAATTATTAGCCTCAAAAAAGCTTTGGGGGCAAAGATTGCTCCAAGTGGTTCAGTTATTCATGTCTCCCCTTGTAGGGGCGATTATGGGGTTAGGAGTAGCTACAGCAACAGCAACCCCAAACTGGCTGATTGCCATAATTGGAGGTTTATTAGCTTTGGTACTCCAGCTCGTCCAAATTGGTTGGTTCTATCGGTTACGTGGCTTACCGTTGTGGGCAGTCTTTCTTCAAGATACCTTGTGCATTGCTCTAGTACTATTTGCCTTTGATGCTCCTTGGCAAGGAGGAGTAATTGCTTTAATACTGCTCTGGTTCGCAGTTCGTAGTGCTAAACAGTGGTATGACTGGTATAACAAAGGCAGAAAAGGGCATGGGGCATAGGGAATGGGGCATGACAGACAAGTGAGATGAGGAAGTATGGGAAGTAGGAAAACTAAGGGGAGATTTGCACTAAGCTTTTCGCCTCTGCTCAATGCCCAATGCCCAATGCCCAATGCCCCATTCCCTTTATCGCAAAAGCCCAATCATGTGCAAGAAGCCATGACCGGTAATCAGTTCTACGATTAAGGCAATAAAACCCAGCATCGCAATCCGACCATTCCATACTTCAGCACTAGTCGTCAGACCCCATTCCCAACGCTCTTGAGGGTACATCTTGACCATTTTTTTCATTTGAGCAGCTTGCGAAAGCTTGAAACTGGGGTTTCTCAGTGCATCAATCACTAATTCGGCTAGTGCATTAATAAATACTGGATGAGTATTAGGAGCAGGTACGCGGCGGAAGTTGTGAATTCCTGATTCTTCGGCTACTTCTCGATACTCAATATCAATTTCTTGTAGTGTCTCGATATGCTCTGAGACAAAACTGATTGGCACCACAACCAAATCTTTCACGCCTTCTGCGCCTAGTTCTTTGAGGGCATCTTCAGTATAGGGTTGGAGCCATTCTACTGGGCCGACACGACTTTGGTAAGCTAAGGTGTGAGCATTGGGTCGATTGAGAGTCTGCATAATCAACGCAGTACATTCTTCAATTTCCACTTGGTAAGGGTCGCCTGCTTCTTCAACGTAGCTTTTCGGAACGCCATGAGCGCTGAAGAATATATGAACGTCATTCGGGTTGGGGAATTGCTCAAGTTCTTGGGCTATGAGTTGCGCCATTGCTTGAAGATAGCCTGGTTGTTTATACCAAGAAGGAATGACGGTGTAATCAATAGGTTGGAGTTTTGGATCTTCTTGCCAAAGCTTGTCTAAAAGCCGGAAGCTGGAACCACTGGTACTGATAGAAAACTGGGGATATAGTGGTAATATTACCAGGTGTTCTACCTTGTCTTGGGTAATTTGTGCGATCGCCTCTTCTGTATAGGGATGCCAATAACGCATTCCCACGTAAATATTAACTTCTTGCCCTAAAAAACCTAACTGTTCTTTTAAAGCTTCCCCTTGGGCTTCTGTAATCTGCCGCAATGGGGAACCACCACCGATTTGCTTATAATTTTCTTGAGATGTTCTGGTTCGCCGTGTGGCAATAAACCAGGCTAGGGGCTTTTGCAACCAGCGAAATGGTAGGCGAATAATTTCCGGATCGGAAAATAGATTGTACAAAAACGGCCCAACATCTTCTAGCTTATCAGGGCCACCGAGATTGAGTAATAAGACGCCTACACGACCCATAGCAGTTACTTTCCCCCAATCTTTTCAGGTTTTTTACTAATGTTAACAATATATCTTTATTAAATATAAAGCTTAATAGCAAGGAAATATGCAATGGCAACAATTTTAAGAGATTGGAGTTACCGTTATCAGTGGTTATATGATGGTATCTCTCGTTTAGCAGCCTTAAGTGTAGGTGGTGAAGCCCGTTTTCGGCAACTTGCTTTGCAAGGCTTAACAATTCACTCAGATTCTCAGGTTTTAGATTTATGTTGTGGTAGTGGCCAAACGACGGAGTTTTTAGTAAAAACTTCACAAAACGTAACAGGATTAGACGCTTCACCTAAGTCTTTGCAACGGGCGCGGCTAAATGTACCGGAAGCTTCATACATAGAAGCTTTTGCTGAAGAGATGCCATTTGCAGATAATTTGTTTGATGTGGTGCATACCAGCGTTGCATTACATGAGATGCAGCCTCAGCAATTACGAAAAATTATTAATGAAGTTTATCGGGTGCTGAAGCCAGGAGGAGTGTTTACGCTGGTGGATTTTCACGCTCCGACAAATCCGATATTTTGGCCTGGGATATCGGTGTTTTTGTTGTTGTTTGAGACGGAAACAGCTTGGAAATTACTGAAAACTGATTTAGCTGAGTTGTTAGCTAAGACTGGCTTTAAAGTGAGTAAGTCTACTTTATATGCAGGTGGGAGTTTGCAAGTTATACAGGCTAATAAATGAACAATACTACTTTATTAATGGTAGCTAATAAACTCTGCTATTAATAAAGTATAGGTTGTTTTTATATAATACTTAAGCAGGTAGGCGGAGAAAAAATGATGCAGGAACTAATAGACCTCAAAAAGAGTATTTTGGAAGGGCGTTATGCAGATGCCTTAGCAATTGTAGACGAATTAGAAGGCATGAGTAAACAAGCTATTCTGCGGAATATCCAAGCTTATTTAAGGATTCTACTGATTCATTTGATTAAAAACCAAGTAGAACAACGATTAACTGGTTCTTGGGCAAATTCTATTCGTAATTCAATTCGGGAAATTAAAAGTCTTAATATCAAAGATAATAAAAAATCTTACTATATTAATTTAGGTGAGTGGGAGAACTTGATAAAAGAGGAAGTGATTGAAGATGCGATCGCTGATGCTAGTGATGAAGTAATGAATGGAGTATATAATCAATTCCAACTGTCTGAAATAGTAGATAGAAACCAAATTATTCAGACTGCATTGAAATTTTTGGCACTAACCTATTCCTATTCAGCTAAGGAGTTACCGGCAGTTTTGGCTGAAAATTTAACTCAGTTATCCGGTGGAGAAGATTGGAAAGCGGGTAGGCGGTAAAATTTTTTAATCCCTAATAGGGATTTTGATGAATTGCAATGCTAAAACCAAGGGCAACCAAGAAGCGATCGCTGAACACACTGAAGGATTACAAATAATTGACAAATACCTTAATCCCAACCACAAAGAAGAAGGAATTGTCACAATTGAATCTACTTCAGCAACTTCAAACGGAAAAACTGAACTTGAGGAGTTAAGGGAAGAACTTAGACTACTCAAGTCAGCAAAAAAGGTTAATTAGGGCATTTGGATTTAATCTCAGAAGCGAGCGCTTCTATCTCTTCTGTTGTGTCAATCGTTAGTTTCCCGGCGTTGTAGTAGCGATCGCGTATGTCTTTGGTTACTCGGCGGATGCATTCAGCTTTGGTTTCAGGATTGGGATATGCAATAGAGAGTACAGCGAGTGACGTAGGGATTAAAAGCATTACCCCAATTACAGCCCAATCTACCCACCCGCGTTTTATTACTTTTTGAGTCATTAGTCATTAATTATTAGTTAACAATTTAGTATTCCCGGAGTCCAATTATGGCTGATAAGAGAGTTGGCATTAATGTGCAGCTAAAACTGGACTCTGAGGCATTTAGCCGCAAAGTTGATGGGCTATCGCAAACCTTTAAACCAGTAGAAGTCCCGGTAAAGCTCAAACCAATGGGATTAAATACGGGGATTACCGCTGGAGTAAAGGTAGAAGCAGACATGGACACAGTTAGCTTGTCTGGTAGCCTAAAAAAACCCGCCTTTTCTGATGTCACTACCAAGCTAGGGGATGACATAGGCGATCGCGTTGGCAAATCTATTGAGAAAATTAAACCCTCTGCATTTAGTAGAATCGTGGGGGCGATCGCATCTCCATTTCAGCGAATCGCTACTGGGTCTTAGAAGGTGTTGGGCGGGATATCTCTGCCAAGTTAGGGCAAGGAATTGCCAAAGGCATTGAAAAACAAGCATATTCGGTTATTGGAAATTTTGGTGAAACGCTTGCTGGTGTTGAAATAGAAGCACTTTTTTCGGGAGTGAAATTTGTACACCTACCCCTTTGCGCATTTCACCATACAGTAACCTAAATATAAGGGAACTTAGTAATTCAACGTAGAGATGATGAAAGAAATAACGCGCCGCAAATTTATTGCAACAGCTACGGTGGCGACAGGTTTTGCCCTTGCAGTACAACCCATTTCTGCCGGAGTCATCACTACTGATGCCAAAGGGTTAGTAGCTGGTGCAGTGAAAATTCCCGTCAAAGATGGCGAAATTCCTGCCTATAGAGCAGCACCAGCAACTGGTGATAATTTCCCCATCGTTCTGGTAATCCAAGAAATTTTTGGTGTACACGAGCATATCCAGGATATCACTCGTCGCTTTGCTCGGTTGGGATATTTAGCGATCGCACCCGAATTATTTATCCGTCAAGGCGATGTCTCGAAGTTAAGCAATATAGACGAAATTCGTCCAATTGTCGCCAAAGTACCAGATGCCCAAGTATTATCCGATCTTGATGCTACAGTAAACTGGGCAAAGAAATCAGCTAAGGGTAATGGCGAGAAGTTGGCAATTACAGGCTTCTGTTGGGGCGGTCGTATTACTTGGTTATATGCTGCACATAATCCCCAGGTAAAGGCTGGTGTAGCTTGGTATGGGCGGCTTGTGGGCGATGCTACCGAACTTCAGCCCCAGTATCCCGTGGATATTGCATCAAAACTGACAGTCCCGATTCTTGGACTTTATGGTGGGAAAGATACAGGTATTTCTCTTGATACAGTAGAGCAGATGCGCGATCGCTTAAAGTCCAGCAGTAGCAAATCTGAAATTATCGTCTATCCCAATGCACCCCACGCATTTTTTGCCGATTATCGCCCCTCCTACCGCCAGCAAGAAGCTCAAGATGGTTGGAAACGCCTCTTGGCATGGTTTAAGGAAAATGGTGTTTAAAAAATTAGCTACTTATGAACTGTGACGCTGAAAAAAGTTCCAAATTGTTTCACTGGCGTTCAGCCCTAACTTCGCATTGAATTTGTTTAGGTTCTCGTCAGTTGAAGAACCACCAGGCCAGAAATGTCCACCGTTGACTACCGCTAGCTGCCAGACTTCGGAGTTGCCATTACAACCTGTGTAGATAGCGGTTTTCACTTTATCTTCAGAAAAATTCAAAGATGCATTTGATAAGGTGCATCGATCGTGCGATCGCCAAAACTGTACCATGTCTGAAATCGAAACCAGCGCTCCTCGTTGAGTGCGATCGTCACCTTCATAAAGTACATCGCGATCGTTTGTACCGTTGATCGTTAACATCGATATGGGAGTTTGAGGCTGGCAACTAGGTTTGAGTCTAACTGGGAGCGAACCAGCTACTGATGCAAAGCCAGCAATTTTATCAGGTAACTTACAAGCTAGTGCTTGGGTAAGTATACCACCTCTAGAAAAACCAGTGGCATAAACTTTATGACTATCAATATTAAGTTGCTGCTGAAGATGATTAATCAAAGCACTGACAAATAAAACATCATCTACCTTTCCTTGAGCGTTACCTCTAAGACTCCATTTTTGGTCAATTCCATCTGGATAAACAACAATAAATCCTTTTTGGTCTGCTAATTTATTGAAGCGAGTCACATTACTGATAGACCGACCATTACCATCATCTCCATGAAACACTAAAACTAATGGTATCGGGTGGTGTAGGTTATAAGATTTTGGAGTGTAAAAATAGTAAGTCCGTAACTTTCCTTGATCGTATAGTTCTCCATAATTATCACCAATCAAGATTTTTTCTTTAGTTATATTTTTTTCGTCAGCCTGAATGGAATCGCAGGCTGTTACTAAACTAATTCCTAGTATAAATATTAAAATTTTTTTTAAAAGATGAGAATTTTGAGATATATTCATGTTGATTAAATTGACTTATCTTAACTACTTGTCTTTAATTATAAGTCTTATTCAGCAACAAAGTTTTAACTAATAGAGGCTAACAACTAAAGTTGTTAGCCTCTATTTAGATATTAAACTCTGACATTTACATAACGAGCAGGAACTCTAACTTTAACCCACCTGTGGCCGCGTCGTACTGTTTCCCAATGTGCAGGAATTAACTTTCGTTGATATCGGGCAACAACAGGTCTACGCACAATAGCAGCTCTATGAACATTGGGTCTGACAATGATTTCTGCTGCTGATGCTTGTGACGGTAAGGAGGAAATTGCAAATGGGAGAGCAAGTAATGTACCTAATAAAATACGTTTCATATCTAAATCTCCATCAATTAATTTGCTTGAGTTTTATACAGCATTTATCAATAATTCGCGAACAAATATTCTTACTCATTAGCTTTACAGTAAGCTTTGTTTGTTACACAACTTAATTGATTTGCTGTATTGCTCTCAGTTTAAAATGCTGAATAAGAAAACACAGTGTAATAAAGTCATAATGTCAGTATGACTTTATTCACATTTTAAACTTTGGACAAAAAAAAAGGAGTTTAGAATTCTCCCTTGAGTCTTATTTATTACTTAATAAAGTATAATTACTGAATTCTGTATGCAATCATTCCAATCAATACGGCAAGACCTAGCGCTCTGCGAAAATAATTAACGCCTTGAAATAGCTCCATCCACGCCCAAGTAAACAATGCGCCATTTGCCACAAAGTCTAACACTGTATTGATTTTACCACTTGTAAAAACTAGAGTGAGTAAACTAGCTACTATCCAAAGAATAAGTGGTGGGTTTGGCATTTGAGCCACAACAATTTTGCCACTGCTGTCACGGAAGGTTTTATCAACTAACGTGTTTTCCATTGTTTGAAATTACTACTTAGGTAAAATTATTAACTTGCAAAAATTACGCAGTAATTTATTGATAATAGGCTGAGATTTAATTGCAAGTTATTAAAAAAAATTAAAACATTAAACCAATTCTATTTTCACCCATCTAATTGCTGAGATTAGAGCAGTAAAGGATATTCATATATGACTATATTGAAAGACATAATTACACAAATGCCAATGCGTATTTCTTTATTCTCGACGTACTTAAAATAGAAAAGCCTCCCATTATGGGAGGCTGAAAAGTTAGCGGAGACAACTAGTTAAACTACAGCGATCGCTCCTCCTAATGCAGAGAAAATGGCGGAGACGAATGCTGTGGCAAACAGCCACCACGCTGCTGTAGCTGCGGCTTTGCGGGTTTCTTCTGCTTGCCGCTGTGCTTGATGCTTTACCTGTTCTAGACGGCGTTGGGCTTCCTGCTGTATGCGTTCTGCACGCTGTAATACTGTGTTGCGTGCCCGTTCAATTTGGTCGATGATTCGGTTGGCATCTTCTTCGGAGATGTCCTCACGAGAACTCATGATTGCCACTAGGGTATCACGGTCAAAGGAGGACAAGCGATCGCGCAGGGCATCAAAACCAGCTTGGGGATCGTCAAAAACTGTGCGAAGATCGCGCTTAATACTATCATAGTTAAGTTCTGGGCGATCCAGGGAGTTGAGATAGTTACGAATGCGGGCGAAAACCCCATCAATTGCATCTTGAATGCCCCGTTGAATGCTGCGTACTTGTTCGACAAATTGATCCCTTACGGACACCATATTATCGGCAATCCGCGCTGCTTCTTCATCAGAAATATCTTCCCGAATTTTCAGCAGGGCGATGATGGTATCACGGTCAAACTGGGAAAGGCGATCGCCAAAACTTTCTACTCCAACTCGCGGATCGTGCAACAATAATTGCAAGTCGCGTTTGATACCTTCTGGGTTGAGTTCTTCTTTACCCGTTTGACGCAGATACTCTTCCAAATAACCTTTGAATGATTCCACTCTTTGTTGTGTACGGCTAGCTAGACGACGAGGCGCACGCACAAAGTTACGAATCGAAGTTTGGGTGGAATCAATGATTTCATTGACTTGTTCTTCACTCAAGTCTTGGCGTTGACTGAGCAATTTCACCAGTGTATCTCTGTCTACCCGCGACAACCGACGGCGCAGTGCGACGGCTCCCTCTTTGGGATTTTCAAACAATCTGGTCAAGTCTCGCTGAATACCTTCTGGATTGAGTTCTTGTTTGCCAGTATTTCGGAGATAATCTGCGATCGTTGTCGTCACAGAGTCGTATTGCTCTTTAGCTTTATCGACTACAATTTGGGGCGTGTGGCGAATATTGTACCATGACTCTTCAGTAGTATTGATGATTTGATTAACTTGATCTTGACTCAAATCTTCCCGTTGACTCAACAATTGGACTAAGGTATCGCGGTCAAAGCGAGACAAGCGTGCCCGAATTGAGCTAATTCCAGCTTGGGGATCTTCCAGTAGCTTTTTGAAGTCGGCGCGGATGGCATCAGGATTCAATTCTGATTTTCCGGTGTTACGCAGATATGATTCTACATTCAGCCACAGGGTTTCTGCTTGATATTGTGCCTGTTCTGCTAGTCCTTTGGATTCTACCAAAACGCGATCGCGTTGTTTTTCCAACTCATCGACAATGCTATCTACTTCATATAACTGGACATCGTTACGTT
The DNA here is from genome assembly GCF_034530895.1 of Nostoc sp. DedQUE08. Lineage (NCBI taxonomy): Bacteria > Bacillati > Cyanobacteriota > Cyanophyceae > Nostocales > Nostocaceae > Nostoc > Nostoc sp. DedQUE08. The sequence continues at coordinate 131,767 of NZ_JAVRCD010000011.1, read as the reverse complement.
GTAGCAATATCTGCCGAATTTCTTGGCGGTCAAGGTGCGCTAGCCGCAATGTCAGGGTTTCATAATCTGCTTCTGAGTCTTCCAGCAGTGGTTTAAAATTCTGCTCAATGCCTTCGGGTGTCAAATCTGCCTTGGGAGTAACGAGCAGATAACTTTCTACTGCGCGTTGCAAGTCTTGAACTATATCTCTTTCTTCAATAGCTCTGACTGTTACTAGCACTTCTTGGCGGACTGTTTCTAGCTGATTGGCAATGCGCTGAATTTGGGCTTGGGTAAGCAATCCCCGTTGTTGCAGAATATTGGCAAAATCATTACGGGATAGTCGTTCTAGTTCCCGGCGGACGATTCCAGGGTCGGCTGCTGGGTCGTAGATGACATCATGAAATTCCTGGGCAATTCTTTCTGGACTTAGTTGCCAAGCATAAGTATTGTGCAGGTAGTTTTCGACATCAGCCCGAATTGGGCTATAGGGTTGTGATGGTGTTGGCAAACCTAGCTTATCTGCTTGTTGAGAGACTTTATCTTTGGCGGTGGTGAGACTACGCAAGATTTTTTCCACATCCAAATCAGGCAAATCTGCCCGTCCCAGCACAGTGGCGGTTAAGGCGGATAGTGCTTGCTGGATTGTACTTTGCATTGGGCCAGAGCCTGCCTTTTGGTTTTGGTCAGTTTCTTTGGAACCACCCTGTTCTGCTAATAACCGATCCAGTTTGGCGTTTAGTTCATCTGTTTTGGTTTGTCCTGGTGGGAGTGATTTCAAATAATCCATTAACTCACCCAGCCGATCTGCGGTGGGTGCTTGCTGACTTACCACTTGCTGCCAAACCTTATATAAGGTATCAGAAATCCGGCTAACGTCTTTTTTGGAAAGATCGGTGCGGCTGCTGACTAACTCGATAAACTTTTGGCGGTCGATGTTGCGGATATCTGGAGTCCCAGCGATCGCTTTTAATTGCGGATCGTTGAGTAAATTTTCAAAATCACTCCGAATCTTTGATACATCGAGTTCTGGAGGACGAATCTTTTCTAAGTAATCTTCAATGTTTTCTCGGATACTTACGGGGTCGATGGCGCTTCCTAGTTCTCGACGGACAGCAGCAGCGGCGGCTTCAGCTGTGGCTACCACTTGGTTATTTACAGCTTTCGCACCTAGTGCGGCGGTAGCAGTTCCCATAATCGCCTGAAAGCCAGATGTTGCCGTATTGACAACTGAGCCAATTAAGGAGCCTACGGTGGTGGAACTTACCCAAACTAAGAGCAAAAAGTAAGCACCCCAAATCACTAAACCGAGAATCGCTCCCAATCCTCGGTCTGAGATCACAAGGCTCAATTTTACTGCTAGGTAAGAAGCGATTAATAAGGCGATCGTCACAGTGGCTAATGTCCAAATTCCCACTGCTGTACCGATTTTGCGAATATTACCGCCCAAACTTTCCACCTCCCTACTATCTGAATCCGAGTCAGATGAGTGCCCCAGGTAGGAAATACCGAATGCAAGGGAGAGATTAGTTAGAACTAATTGGAAAGCAAAGGCAAGAATCACGCCGGAGATTAAAGCCACAAAAAAGCGTGGCCCGGAAATGAGAACCGATGCTTGTTCTGGTGTGACGTTTGAGCGTTCTAATGGAACCTGTGCTAACCACAATAGTGGTTTATAGAGTCCCACCATGATTTCCGTACTTTGGAACATTGGATTTCCTTCTACCTACTAAGTTTCAATTTGGGGAATTAAGAATTTCTTGAGAAGCAACTCTTAGTATTTATTATGTTTGTACCTATGGCAATACCTAACTCTTTAGATCACAATCGTAGAATTTACGTCTTTAAAGCATCTCTCCAAAGGCTGAAACCCTCATACAGCGGAAGATATAACTTTTGTTAGCTCTTGGTAAAGAACATAATTCAATGGCAAGCAATCTTACTTAATTTACTGCTAATTTTAATTTTAATTGTTTAATTTATAGTGAGTAACTCTATTTTCAAAATAGTTTGCTTTCAAATAGTTTAGATTTATTTCAATATCTGTTTTTATCACCCTCTCTAGGTGGATTTATTTATAATAATACGTTTAAGCATCGGTCAGAAGAAGTGCTTGTCTTTTGTGTCTATAGACAGAAAGCATTCTAGTTATTAATAGCTACATTAAAGTTAACAAACGAATTGTTGAGGGCAAGGAAATGGCAACTCCTTTTTCTAGAGATTTGCTAATAATGTCAACAGAATATAATAGTTGCGATCGCAATGATTTTCTGTTTTATTAGACTCCTCAAGCCTCAATTTTAAACGGTCGTTTTGCAATGATTGGCTTTCTTGCCTATTTAATTTGGGATTTAGTTGGCTATAAAGTTTTGTACTTGATTGGTTACGAGAGCATTTAAAGAATAAAAACCAACTTGATTAGGAAGGAAAAAACAATGAAAACTCGTCCTTCTACTGATTTACCAGCTGTTGCACCGGAATACAACGGTATAGA
>NZ_JAVRCD010000011.1:17062-129194 GCF_034530895.1 Nostoc sp. DedQUE08 | reverse complement strand
ATGCATTTTTGTTTGGTTGGACTCCTCAAGCCGAAATTTGGAATGGTCGCTTGGCGGCTATTGGTTTCCTTGCTTATTTGCTTTGGGATTTAGCTGGTTATAGCGTCTTGCGTGACGTTTTACATTTGATTAGCTACTAGAAACTAAACACCTAAAAAACTATTAGATTTTGGAGAAAAAAATGGCAACTCAAGAAACTCGTCCTTCTACTGATTTACCAGCTGTTGCACCGGAATACAACGGTATAGACCGGAATGCATTTTTGTTTGGTTGGACTCCTCAAGCCGAAATTTGGAATGGTCGCTTGGCAGCTATTGGTTTCCTTGCTTATTTGCTTTGGGATTTAGCTGGTTATAGTGTCCTGCGCGACGTTTTACATCTGATTGGCTACTAGTCGTCTGCTACAAGCATTATGACAGGTTAAGATATGTTTGTAGTAAGCACTTAAGTGCTTATAGCGCTTCCCATTCAGAGACGGTACAATATTGCACCAATTTGGCAAATTTACCAAGATTGTTAATTCGTAGGTTGGGTTGAGTAACAAAACCCAACCTATACATTTTTATTTTTTAGCCTTAGCAGTATTGCATTGGCTTCTACAAATGCTTGCCAGTTTTCCACATACGACCTTTGAAAGTTTATTTATTGTGTAGCAAAAAAGTCACTTACAAGTAGGTGACTTTTCTCCGATCAAAATTTGACAAAAATTACTGAAATTTTAAAGAGTGATTATTCATCAATACTACTGGGAATACCCAAAACAGCACAGGGAAATTTAGAACCTAGTGCTTCAATCATTGGATGATTGACAGAGTTGCAACCTAGAAACAGAATATCAGCCGCTTCTGATTCAACAACTTTGCGAAGTTCTGTAGAAATGCAGCCAAATCGCAAATGAGATTTGAAAGAACCCTGCCATTCTTCAGCCAAACTTCGGGCTTGCCAGAGAATTATATCTGCTTGTTGTAGAGGAGCGATCGCTCTCTGTAATTTAGGTTGAGTTAATACCTGTGTGACAGACTTTGATACTTCACTAACTTCACATTCTAATGAAGATTGTTGTTGGGGAAAACTCAAGATATTTGAATACTGATTGCTTTGATTATCTTCTACTACATAAACGGCTTGAACTGTAACTTCTGTATTGGTGGCCAAACGCGTTTGATGGGCAACCCAAAAGGCAATATCTAATGCCGTATGACTGTTGGGAGATGCATCATAAGCAACAATTAAATTAACTGCTTTCGCCTTTTGAAGTTTTTTAGAAAAAGGTTTTTTTGGTTCTGGCAGTAGTACCATTTGTTCAATTAAGTCATCTCGGCCTGTGGCACTTTGCAGACGTGCTAACATTGGCTTTATTTGCACAGCTTTACTTCTCCTAATGAAATGAATTAGCAATGAGAAGCAGGGCGACCAATTTTAGATTTTGGACTTCGGCTAGGTTCAGTCGAAGGATTTTGGATCTTAGATTGAGTGATGATAACCAAAATTTCAAATCTTAAAATTAGTCAAGGAAACCCCAATAATAACTGTATTACAGCCAAGGTCTTGGGGGTTCCTTCCATTGCCTACGGAGTTAGCTGACGGGCTAAGACTGGAAGGTGTCTCTCTCTTAAAAGTGCTGAGTGCTAAGTGCTGAGTTAATATTAATAATTCTTAACTTCTGAATCTTAACTCCTCATTTTCTATGAGATACGCCCCACAATATGGTTCCTCCGTTCCAAATTCAGCTTTCATGGATTTGAATTAGGCTACCCACTAAAAAAATGATAATCTAATTTACTCGTCTTGGGCAAAATATCGATCGAGGAAATTTAAGGCGTGGTTGCGGAGTTCAAAATACTCTTTTGAGTTTCGCATGGCGGCGCGATCGCGCGGATGCTCAAAAGGAACTTCTAAAATCTCCCCGATATTAGCAGCTGGGCCATTGGTCATCAAAACGATGCGATCGGACATATAAATTGCTTCGTCTACATCGTGGGTAATCATCATCACTGCTTGACGATTATTTTCCCAAATATCCAATACCTGCCGTTGCAATTTGCCACGAGTTAGTGCATCTAATGCCCCAAAAGGTTCATCCATCAGCAACATTTTGGGACGAATTGCTAAGGCTCTGGCAATACCTACTCGTTGTTTCATACCTCCAGAAATTTCATCAGGATATTTGTCAGCCGCCGCCGTCAAGTTTACCATTGCCAAGTGTTCATTTACAATGCTAATTTTTTCAGAGCGATTAGCATTTTTTAGCACTTCATCTACGGCTAAACGGATATTTTCTCGCACTGTTAACCAAGGTAACAGAGAATAGTTCTGAAATACCATCATCCTTTCGGCTCCTGGCTGACGAATTTCTTTCCCATCTAGCCTGACTGAACCGGAAGTGGCTTTTTCTAAACCAGCTACTATTTTGATTAGAGTTGATTTCCCACAACCTGAGTGACCAATTACAGAAATATATTCATCTTCATCAATCGTTAAATTAACTTTATCTAAAACGACAAAGTTATCTTTATCAGGTGTCGGATAAGACTTGACTAAATTTTCAATTTCTAAAAATCCAGCGCGGGGCAGAACTTCGGTCTGGGTATTAATAGGTAATGAGGTATATTCCATCATCAAAGGCTCCGGAAACAATTTAGTCAATCAATATTTGAACTTGGGATTTAAGACATGAAAAAACGAGTGGGAGCGTTAGCCCTGATGGCAAAACTATTCAAATAACCCACCGGATCGCTGGGGTCGAAGCCTTTCTTATCTATAAATACCTCTGGTGGTTCGACCTTGTAATCATCCTTGGGACATTGGATGCCCATTTCCGATGCTATCTCGCGGTATAAATCCGTTCTCCAGCCTTGTCCAGCTAGTTTCTCGGCATTTTTGGGGAATTCCTTGATTTGTCCCCACCGTGCTGCTTGTGTCATCAACCAGAGACTTCTCGATCGCCATAAGAATGTGGAGTGTTCTCCTGGCTGTTTGGGAAGGTTGTCAGGAATATCGAAGAAAATCGTGGTGTCAGCAGCTTTAATGGTGCGGTCTTTGCCATCAAAGCCGCCATAGTTGTAATTGCCGAGAATTGCCGGACTTGTAAACTTCGCAATTGGCGCACCTTTCTTTTTGGGTCTAGCACCCGTAAAGGAACGGTCTGTAAGCAGTTCGGCTACTTCTTGGCGGTTTTCTGCTTTGCTGCAATACTGGCAGGCTTCAATCATCGCCTTGACTAGAGAACGATAGGTTTTGGGATATTTCTCGATGAAAGATTCCATCACGCCCAAAAGTCGATCTGGGTGTCCCAACCAGACTTCTTTACCTTGTGCAAAGGTAAAGCCAATATTTTCATTACCAGTTATTGCTCGTGTATTCCAGGGTTCCGCAACCATGTAAGCTTGCATTGCTCCAATCCGCACGTTTGTTACCATTTGGGGAGGCGGAACGATAATGATGCGAAACTCTTTAAGCGGATCGACACCTGCGGCGGCGGATAAGTAACGGATAAAGTATTCGTAAATGGAGGAACTTAATACTACTGCCCAAACTCTGTTTTCTGGCGGTTGGTTGTCAAAGTAACCTCGGAAATCACGCCCAAAGGCTTCTAAAGCACCATCGCCATATTTTTCTTGATACTCGTACCACGGACGCAGCCCAAAATCCCACATGGCTTTATTCATGGTCATGGCGTTACCGTGGCGATGTATGGTCATCGCTGCACACAATGGGGCGTGGCGTGCGCCTTCGGCACCAATTCTGGCGTTGGTAACTGCACCAGATACTACGGGTGAAGCATCCAGGCGACCAAAAATTACACCGTCGCGGGAGGTGGCCCAACTGGCTTCGCGGTTGAGTGTAACGTTTAAACCATACTTGCGGAAGAAACCTTTTTTCCAGGCGATCGCAAATGGCGCACAATCATTAACAGGAACGTAACCAACTGTAAGATCGGCTTTTTCTAGGTCGCCGCTTTTAACTACTGGTTGCACAGCTAAGGCTTCTTCTGTCAATCCTTTGGCCGATCTATCTCCTGAAATCCCACAGGAAGACAGCGCCATTCCCGCCGTTGTTGCTCCTATTCCTTTAATAATATCTCGTCGAGTCCAGTTAATATCACCCATTCTTGTAGCTCCATTGGTGATTGATTGCTCGCGTTCCAGGCGCAGAGTCTCGTTAAATCTTGCTGTTTTGATAGCAGCCGAATTTTCTTAGTTAGAAGTTTTAGGGCGATGGGTTACTAGTTCTTCGATTTTGCCCACGGCATAATCCAGAATTAACCCAGTTACACCAATTACCAACACAGCTAAAAAGACTGAACTCAGGTTTAAGCGACTCCATTCATCCCAGACAAAGAAGCCGATACCAATACCACCTGTGAGCATTTCCACGGCGACGATTACCAGCCAAGCTATGCCTAAACTAATTCGTAAACCTGTAAAAATATACGGCAAACTTGCAGGCCAAATGATTTTTGTAATCCGTCGCCAACGGGGCATTTCTAGCACTCGTGCCACATCTAAATAATCTTTGGGAACGCTAGAAACTCCTAAAGCGGTATTAATAATTGTCGGCCATAAGGAAGTAATAAAGATGACAAAAATGGCTGAAGGATCTGCTAAATTGAAAATTGCTAAGGCGATGGGTAGCCAAGCTAGGGGCGATACGGGTTTAAAAATTTGAATAATCGGATTAAGCGCTATCATTGCCGGTCTGGACATGCCAATTAGAAACCCCAGAGGAATCGCTACTACCGCACCCAACAAAAAGCCTATTAATACCCGGCGCAGACTTGCGATCAATAGCCAACCAATTCCTAAATTCCCTGGGCCTCGCTGATAGAAAGGATTTAAGATGTAGTCTAAATTAGCGATTAGCGCTTCTGGTGGGGTGGGCATCAATTCATGGTTGGCAAGTGCAACAATCCACCACAACACAATTATTCCCAAGAAGCCTAATACAGGTAGAAAGAAGACATCCCTGACAATAACAGGTTTTGTTTTTTTCCAAGCAGCTTGTCCAGCGATCGCAGCGATCGCAGCCAAATTTAGTTGAAATATCATTTACGACCTCAACAGATTTAAGTGCAGGTACAAAAAATCCGAGCAGTACCAGCCTTGGACACCGATGAGATCGGAACATTATAAAAATGCCGTCTCTTCAGTCTCCTCTCAATGCCTACGAAGTTAGCTGACGGGCTAGGGCTGAGAGATGCCCTTCACAAGAAAGTTATGAGTTATGAGTTATGAATTAAATATTAGTATTAGTAAGTTCCAACTCCTCACTCTCAACTCCTCACTTTCTATGAGATACGCCCCACAATTTGGTTCCTCCGCTCCAGCGTTATGCACTGTGACACGCTGAATTAGGCTGACTTACTCTAATGGATACTAAATTATGCACAATATAACATCGATCCTCAGTAAAAGCCATCTATCTTATGATAACTATTGTTTATTTTAATACTTAAATTAAATGTTAATAACTAGTCAATGGCAACAAATAAGACTTGTGTATCTAGTTATGTTGTGAGTTAACTCCTTGCACAGACAGCTAAACAATATAGTTAAGCAAAGTATCAAAAATATTACGTGATTGATTAATATTTTTTAATATAAAACGGAATATACTGATAAAATTTTATATACGGCTACTTAATTAGCAAACAAAATAACATATATAATCTATTCCTTTTGGTAGGTGAACTAAATTGTTAAATTTGGTAAAAACCCACTGCACTCGCTAAACTAATTGGATATGGAAGTTTACTCATCTATCTCCTAGCTGAATTTAACATAATGGATTTTAGTCAAGTACTGGCTGAAAAAACGGATACCATCGTCGATAAATGGATTTTAGCGGTTCGCAAGGATAGACGGATTGAAAGTGCTGATGACCTATCTTATACAGCCGTAAAGGATCACGTCCCTGATGTTTTGAAAGCTATGGTGACAGTGCTTTCAAAATCTCAAGATAATGATATTCAGTCAATAGTTACTGCCAGTTTTCAGCATGGAGCTATTCGTGCCGAACAAGGCTTTGATGCAGCAGAAATCGCTAGAGAATATCATCTGCTGCGAACAATAATACTTGATGCTCTACAAGCAGATTTATTGGAAGGAACACCTGTAGAGATAATTCGTTCTATGCGTTTGATTGACGCTATCCTAGACGAAGCGATCGCTCGATGTTTCAAGAGTTATGTTGAGGAACGCTTGCGGGAATTACAGCAGTTGCAAGTATCACTAAGGCTCCATAACGAGGAACTCACGCGGTTAATTAGCGCCAATCAAGAGTATCTTTCTCAACTAGCCCACGAATTAAAACATCCTCTAACTTCTATTATTGGTTATTCGGATCTGTTTTTACGCCAACAACGACGAAAGGCTGATATAAAAGACAACTATACGAATTTAGAACATATTGAGCGGGTACTACGCAATGGTAGACAGTTACTCCATTTAATCAATGATGTACTAGAACTTTCCCGCTATGAGGCAGGACAGACAAAAATCCAATTAGCGCTTACCGATGTGCGGGAATTAATCGATAATATCTGTCAAATGTTGGAACCTTTAGCTGCGGGAAAAAATTTACAAATTGTAGTCGATTGCGATCGCATCCCTGAAAAATTAATCACAGATTCGTTTCAGTTGCAACAAATTATTACAAATCTTATTAGTAATGCGATTCGTTATACAGAGTCGGGGACTATTATTATCATGTGTCAGGTGTTGGAGAAGCAGAGATGGGCGATCGCAGTTTCTGACACTGGGATTGGCATTGCACTCGAAAACCAAGCCCAGATATTTGAACCCTACTTTCGCGTCAGTTCTAGCGATCGCCCATATCTTCCTGATAGTACAGGATTGGGATTAGCGATCGTCTCGCGTTTAGTAAAACTATTGCAAGGTCAAATTAACCTAGCCTCACAGGTAGGCGTTGGTTCTACTTTCACCGCAATTTTTCCTTTAGAAGTGGAGTTTTAAAAGTCACGGTTACACAAGCAAAGTCAACCTCCGTGGACTATACAAAATCAAGGGTTTTGTCTGTATAGCCACGATTTCAACGCCAGGGCTTTTCTTAGCGATGATGTCTACCATCCCCATTTTTTATCTTTCGATTTCATCTATTTCTTTGGGAACCCCCGCAGTTAACACCTCATGTCCCCCAGGCGTAACTAATACATCATCCTCAATCCGAATGCCAATGCCAACCCATCGAGGATCGGTTTGTGGTTGGTCTTCTGCTAGTTTGGTATCTGGCACAATATATAGTCCTGGTTCCACTGTCAAAATTTGACCTGGTTGTAAAATTTGTGGTTTGTCTTCACCATGCTGATAAACACCGACATCATGGACATCTAAACCTAACCAATGGCTGGTACGATGCATATAATATGGTTTGTATTTTTCCTCTTCAATTAACTTATCAATTTCACCTTTGAGGATGCCAAGTTCGATTAAACCTTCCGTGAGAACGCGCACTGCTGTATCGTGAACTAACTTGAAGGGATTACCTGGTTGGACTTGAGCGATCGCTTGTTTTTGCGCCTCCAAAACAATCTCATACAATGTCTTTTGTTCTGGCGTAAACTTACCTCCAACAGGAAATGTCCGGGTAATATCGGAGTTGTAATAACCATAGGCACAACCGGCATCAATTAGCAGTAATTCTCCATCCTGCATTTGACGATTATTTTCAATGTAATGGAGTACGCAAGCATTGACACCAGATGCCACAATCGAAGGATAAGCAGGCCCCATTCCACCCCGGACTCGAAAGATGCGTTCCATCTCCGCCTGAATTTCGTACTCATAACGTCCTGGCGCGGCGATTTCTTGGGCGTAATTGTGTGCTTCGGTGGCGATCGCAGCTGCTTCACGCATCAATTCCAACTCAGCTTCGCTTTTGATCAATCTCATGCTGTTGAGGACAGGGCCAGTATCTTCAATAGCGATCGGCCCAGTACCACGCTTCGGATAAGTCCGCAGTAAACTTTGGTAATGTTTCAAGATTTGATCGTTAAAATTGCGATCGCGTCCTAAGTGATAGTAAATCCGGCTGGCTTTTTCTAAATACTGCGGCAACTTTTCATCTAACTCGCTAATGGGGTATGCTTCATCAGCACCATAAATTTCCTTGGCTGCATCTACCCCACAAAGATAACCAGTCCATACTTCCTTTTCGCGATCCTTCGGTTGGACAAACAGCACAAACCGATGTTCTGCGTGATGCGGCGCTAACACTGCTACTGCTTGTGGTTCATTAAAACCAGTCAAGTAAAAAAAATCACTTTCTTGACGATAAACATACTCGACATCGTTGTGCATCACTGCCATTGGCGCACTGCGAAAAATGGCTGTACCATCACCAATTTTTGCCATTAATTGCTCGCGACGCTGCCGATATTCTGCTTGCATAGTTGATGTACTTTTAATAAGTATTGTATTATTTGACACTTTTAACAACTAACAAATGCACAGATGATGCCTCTTAATAGCTGCTAATCTAAGTTATTCTAACCAATATTTGTTTCTACTCAAGTTATAAATTATTATAAAAAAATCAATTATCTCTAAAGACTCAGATTTACTAATTTTTAAACAATTCAAAAATCTTGTTCTTATCGAGTGATTTAGGATATTCATGAAGTTAAATAAGTTTTAAACGTTTATTTTATACAAATTTTGGTATTTCATCAAGCTAACAACACACAGTAAAAAATATGTCTACTCAACCCATAATAAAAAAAGCGATCGCTTACGTAACTAACAAAGATGAATTAATGGTGTTTACACATACTGATTTTCCTGAAGCTGGCGTGCAAGTACCTGCTGGTACAGTTGAAGAAGGTGAGGAGCCATCTGAAGCTGTACTGCGGGAAATTTATGAAGAATCTGGGGTTAAGGGAGTTCGCATTATTGAGTTATTGGGTATTTATCAATACAACATGACTCACTATCGGGATGAAATTCAAGAACGTTATGTTTATCATCTCGAATTAACTCAGTCTACACCATCTACTTGGCGGCATTGGGAAATACATCCAAGTACAAGCAAAAACCCTATAGCCTTTGATTTTTATTGGGTTAAATTAGATAGCTCAAATTTAGGACTAGCCGGTGGTCAAGGTTATTTTTTATCTAAGCTTGTTCACAAAATAAAAAATAGTCAGGATTCAGTTATTACTTAAGAAATTGCCAAGAAAACAAAGGTAAAATTATACAAAATATATTAGGAATAATGTAGCGCTCGCTTCTATCTTAATTAAGTCGGTTTAATTAAACATAAAATAAATTTCTAGTTTGTAGATATATTTTTGATACAACCTTCAAATGTCCAAGACTTACGCAACTGGCATATTATTTTCAGTTCGTAGTGTTCGCGTAGCGTCTCGCAGAGAGGATTTTAGTCCTCAAAATAAGGGTTAAAGCCGCTTACTACAAACTACAAATCCGATTTTTTGGTGACACTTGCGTAAGTCCTAATGTCAAAGAAAATAGATAAAATAATCATTTTTATCTATAAATAATCATATAAGCAATTACAAAATATATTTTGCAAATGCTTATATAGAACTTGAAAATTTTAGAATAATAGTTTAAAACAAACAAATATTTATCTTCCAGAAATGACATTAATAAATAAAAAATAGTTATAAAGAAAAATTGAAACCCTAGCAAATGTTATTTCGTTACAGAAAGAGATTACAAAAAAAAGTTAAAAGAATATAACAACCAATAATAAAAATACACCATGCCGGCAAATTCAAATTCCTCACCCTTAGCTTTGAATACATCTCGATTGTTATCAGATTCTTTTGCAAAATCAGAAATCTTGACAACTTCTCTTAAGAGTTTAAATTATGATTTGGGGTTTGGAAATAAGAGTTCTTCACTAGCACTAGAAAGTCAACCGGTAACTGCGCCTGTTAAAACGTCAGCAAATCCCAATCCTAATCCTTACTTAACTAGTGCGGCGATTACTCCTGACTTTAACGGGGATGGTAAAACAGACAAAGTTTGGGTCAATTCTGCAACAGGTGAGATTATCATTCGGTTGATGGATGGCACAAAAGTTATCGAACAGGGTTCTTTAGGTCAATTTGACCTATCCGCCTATGATTACAAAATTGCTGACTTCAATGCTGATGGCAAAACCGACTTCTTATTACGCAATAAGACAACCGGTGAGAATAGTATTGTCTTAATGGATGGCACCAAAGTTGGTAGTGCGGCTGCTCTAAGTAGCGTCGATCCAGCCTGGAGTCCTCAGATTGGAGATTTCAATGGCGATCGCAAAACCGATATCTTCTGGCATAATGGCACAACTGGCGAGAATGCTATCTGGGAAATGGATGGCACTACTGTTCTGAATGCAACTGTTCTAGACACTACAAACACAGCACTAACTCCTACAATTGTTGATTTCGACGGCAATGGTAAGAGTGACATCTTCTGGCGCGATCAGACCACCGGCGATAACACAGCTTGGTTTATGGATGGTACGCAAAAGACTGAATTGGCGCTGCAATCACAAGATCCCGCCTGGACTCCTACCCTTGGTGATTTCAACGGCGACTATAAGACTGATATTCTCTGGAGAAACGCTCAAACCGGTGAGAACAAGGTTTGGACGATAAATGGTATTTTAGTCACAGAGGGTGCTTTGGGCACACTTGACTCATCCTGGACTTCCAAAATTGGTGACTTCAACGGTGATGGCAAGACCGATATCTTCTGGCACAATGGCACAACTGGTGAGAACACTGCTTGGTTGATGGATGGCACAACAGTTGCAACTGAAGCTTTCTTACCAGCTAATAACGCGGCCTTGACACCATCTCTTGGCGATTTCAACGGCGATGGCAAGACTGATATCTACTGGCGCGATCAGACAGCAGGTACAGACAACATTTGGACTATAAATGAAACGACAGCAGTTGAGACTCCCATCAGCGATGCAGATAAGCTGACCGGAGAGTGGTATACGTTCTAAAAGTTAGGGGCATGGGGCATTGGGAATTGGGCATTGGGCAGAGGAGAAAGAGGTAATTTTTATTCTTCCCCCTGCCCTCTGCTCCCTGATTCCTTCATTTCCTTACTGCTCAAAACTTGTAGCTCAAAACTTGAATCTCGCCATTCTCCGGCAAATCTTTAGGGCTAATAGAAATACTATCTGCACTGCTACGCCGCACTTTCATACCTTGCATTAAGGTTAGAAAATTATCTAGTGGTGAAAGATCGCATTTAGCAGCATCAGCAGCCTGTGTCCGGTAATGAGTCGGAATCACTAACTTGGGATTTAATACTTGAACAGCCTGCTTTGCTTCCTCAGCATTGTAGGCTTTTGCACTGCCTCCCACTGGAATAAATGCTACATCGGGACGCCCCATCAGGATTTTTTGCTCAATAGAAATAGGTGCAGCAGCCCCGCCTAAGTGTAGGATATTAATTCCGCCTTGCTTCCAACTCCAAGCAGTATTTGAGCCAAACTGCTTACCACCTTTGCGATCGTGGTCTATAGCAACTCCTTGGAATTTAATGCCTTTAAACTCATAAACTCCTGGTTCATAGATCAGTTTTGCATTTCCCGGTAGTACATCCACAGCACCTTCATCTAGCAGTTGGCTGCTAATCAGTACCAAATCTGCTGCAACTTTTGGGGGACGATACTTAGCAGTACAACCGATTGACCGAAATGGATTGACGAGAACTTTCGCACCGCCACCAGTAAAAAGAAAGCAAGTATGACCCAACCACTGAACTGATAAACCACTAGATTGTGCGTCAGCTTGAGATTCAGAACCCAAGGTAGTAACTAAAGCTGTGGCCAACCCCGCCCCAGCATAGCCCATCAACTGTCGTCGTTTCATTAATTATGCTCTTGACTGTAACTGTTGGAGAAAATTTCGCAATAACTGTTTTCCTGAAGCTGTCAGGACACTCTCTGGATGAAACTGGACGCCCTGAATGTGAGGATAGTTCCGGTGTCGCACTCCCATAATGGTGTTATCTTCAACCCAAGCGGTGATTTCTAACACATCTGGGCAAGTCTCACGTTCGATTACCAAACTATGATACCTGGTGGCGGTCAGAGGATTTTCTAATCCCCGGAAAACCCCCACTCCAGTGTGAGACACCTGAGAAGTTTTGCCATGCATCAACTCTGGAGCAGAAATTATTTTACCACCGAACACTTGACCAATGCTTTGATGTCCCAAACAGACACCCAAAATTGGTAACTCTTGTCCTAGCTGTTCAATCAATTCTAAAGAAATGCCGGCATCTTCCGGGCGACCAGGCCCAGGAGAAATAACTACAGCTTCCGGCTTTAATGCCTGAATTTCATCTATGGATATCTTGTCGTTACGAAAAACTTTAATATCATCTGCCACTGGGAACTCTGATGCCAATTCTCCCAGGTACTGCACTAAGTTATATGTAAAACTATCGTAATTGTCGATAACTATAATCAAAGTTTATAACTCCTGGCTTCTATCACTCATCAGTTGCAACAGCATAGACAAATATCTCATACTAAGTGAGTGGGCGTGAATAAATTAAAGGTTTGTAGTAAGTAACTTTAGCCCTTAAAATAGAGTTAAAGTCGGTTGCTATGAACCAATTTAATTAATTTCACATTGCATAACATAGTTTGATTTATTCTTGCCTACTTATTTATTTGTTCGCTAGATGTAAAAATAACCCTAAAGTGGACACGTGAATATGAAGCAGCTACTCTCTGATAAGCCACTTGTTCAATTTTAAATTGCTTATAATGTGTTCTCTAGGGGATCGGACATGCGATCCTCTTATTGGCTCACTTGGTGATGCCTGCGGTGGTCACTGAACTTTGTCGTACCACTTGCCTACGGCACGCTGTTCGCGTTCGTGAAAGCACGCTACGCGCAGCGTCTCATAGAGAAGTGCGGGCTACGTTGGAGCAAATCACCTCTACAAAGTCGATATAATTAACTTTACCAGAGGAGGAAGCAATAGCGTACCTGCTACTAGCATCGCTACGAAAGCAGAGACAAGCACTGCACCAGCCGCACAATCTTTAGCAATTTTTGCCAAATCATGGTATGTCTGCTTAACGGTTAAGTCCACAACAGACTCGATCGCTGTATTTAGTAACTCTAATGCTAAAACTAAACCACTAGTTATACCAATTACCGCTATTTCTACCGCTTGTAGATGCAAAAAAACGCTTAAAGCAATAGCTAAAGCACAAACACTTACGTGGATGCGAAAATTACGTTGAGTTTGAAAACTATAGCTGATTCCAGCCCAAGCATATTTAAAACTAATAAATAAATTAGAGGCTACTTTCCAGGAGAATTCCCGTTCGTCAGACACCAGTGTTTGTAACGAGGTAGGCGTTGGTGATGGAGAAATTTTTTGCGACATAGACTTAAAAACACAAGAACAGAGTTGCTACAGTGGGAATATTCGCCGATCTTAATGGCAGAATTAACTTTGAGGCAATCTTTAAGCAATTTTCCACAGAAGTATTATAAAAGTATTACCCAAAATTAACATTAAGAGATACTTCAATTACTGCTATTCCATGTCAATAGCAATACCTATTGCATTCAGCAATCCCACTTGCTGTTTTAACATTCGCTCCAAACTTTTTTCATCAGGATGATCCCAGCCCAACAGATGCAATAAACCGTGAGCAGCTAACCAGGCTAGCTCAGTTGATAAGCTATGTTCCTGTTGTTGAGCTTGGCGTTGTGCTGTATCTACAGACACAATAATATCACCTAAGTATAATGGGACAGAGGCAAGCATTTCTTTGCTTTGAGGAAAATCCACTTCCAAAGCAGCAAAGGCTAAAACATCTGTCGGCTTATTTTGCTGACGATATTGAGCATTCAGTTCTTGAATTTGCAAGTCATCTGTCAAACGCAGCCCGATTTCATAACTTGGCGCTGGTGGAATCTGAGGGTGAAGTATTTCCAACCAGTGATTAAACCAGTTTTCCCAAGTTTCAGGTGTAATTCGGGCATTAGTCTCGTCAATTTTTACAGATGTTGTCGGGGACAACTCATAAAAATACTCCTCCACATATAGTTCAACTCTCAGGGGCACACAGTCTCCTTGTCTGAGGTTTACGATTTGTCGTTAAGACTGTCTTTTGTCGTTTGTCATCGGTCATCTGTCCTTTTAAATATAATTAATGACTAATGACTAATGACTAATGACTAGTTTAGTGAGTGAGGTAAGCAAGACCAACAAGCAGAGCTAAAAGCCCTACAGCAGTCAATCCAAAATGCTTTAGGGAAGTTCCACCCTTCCGCACCATGTTTCGCATGGCGAGTTTAACGTAGCTAGGTTGAGGTTCTGTTGAAGGTGAGTTGCTCATAGTTATTTGTCTACAGACTCTTTTATAACTGTAACAGTTGGTCTGGGATAGAATGGCGATCGCCCATATATTGCTAAGGCGTTTCTGTGTGAAACGCCTTAGTAATCGGGATGTTATGTAATGAATGCCTCTATGCCTGACTGTTTTCTACTAGTTTATTTTCTTGGCGCAGATAAGCTTGAATGAATGTATCAAGTTCGCCATTCATTATATCACCAATCGCTGTTGTTTCCGTGTTTGTACGTAAATCCTTCACCATTTGGTAAGGATGAAATACATAGTTACGGATTTGGTTTCCCCAAGAGGCTTCCACCATATCGCCACGAATTTCGGCAATTTCTTGGGCGCGTTGCTCCTTGGCTATGACCAACAGCTTTGCTTTGAGGCGATTTAGGGCTTTTTCTTTATTTTGCAGCTGCGATCGCTCTTCTGTACAGCGCACGGCAAGACCCGTGGGCAGGTGAACAATGCGCACTGCTGTTTCTACTTTGTTGACATTTTGCCCGCCTTTCCCACCAGAGCGAGTTGTGGTGATTTCCAAATCTTTATCTGGAATATCCAATTGCACAGAGTTGTCAATCTGTGGCATCACTTCCACCCCAGCAAAACTGGTTTGTCGCTTACCGTTGGCATTAAAAGGTGAAATTCGCACTAAACGATGTGTACCCATTTCCGAGCGCAAGTAACCATAAGCATAGCGACCGGTAATTTCTAGGGTTGCCGATTTAATTCCGGCTTCATCACCCTCCGACTCTTCAGCTAAAGTTACCTTATAGCCGTGAGCTTCGCCCCAACGGGTGTACATCCGCATCAGCATAAATGCCCAGTCTTGAGCATCTGTGCCACCAGCACCAGCAGTAATTGTCAGTACAGCACCTTCGGCATCATAGGGGCCGGAAAGTAACTGTTGTAACTCCCACTGATCTAGGTCACGATTGAGTTTAGTGATGGTAGATTCGGCTTCTTGGAGTAGTGCCTCATCAGTTTCTAACTCCAATAATTCCACAACTGCCTTAGTATCTTCGAGATTGGCGTGCCAGCGATCGTATTGCTGGAGGTGGGCTTTTAGGTCGTTGAGTTCTTGCAGAGTTTGTTGGGCTTGGGTTTGGTTATCCCAAAATTCTGGTTGAGCTGATATTTTTTCGAGGTCTTGAATTTTGGCTGTCAGTGCAGGTACGTCAAAGATAGTCCTGGGTTTTACCCAGGCGGCCAGACAACGTTTCGATTTCGCGTTTGAGTTCTAGGACATCCATAATGCTTGCTGAATGATAGATAGAGCGCTTTGGATTAAAAAATTGCTCTTTATTCTACTTATGTTTTTTGATTTTAGCTGTAATTGGGCAAATTTTTTCTGCACTACTTAAATCTAAGTTAGAAAAGTTACTTTAAATTATCAAGCGCTTTTTTACTTACTGAAGTAGTGTGATTTAGCTGTTGCAGATAGGCTTTGATAAACAAATCAATTTTACCATCTAAAACCTCTGTCGCAGCAGGTGTTTCTACATTGGTACGTAAATCTTTCACCTTGGTGTAAGGATGCAAGATATATTCACGGATAAGCTTGCTGGATAGAGATTTTATCTGTCCGGGTTGAATTTCATCAAGCTGGACATTTTGGGCTAGTGCGTAGGCGTAGCCCGTCGTAGACATCGCAAACAGTTTACTCTTGAGAATAGCCAAGGCTTTCTCTTTGTTTTGCAGCTGGCTACGCTCTTGGTTACAAGATACACTAATCCCAGTCGGAATATGAACCATCTTTACCCACGTTTCTGTTCGGTTGACATTCCCCCGATGGCGATAAAAAGTAATTTCCAAATCCTTATCTGGAATCTCAAAATCAATAGACTCATCTAAAATCGGGCTGACTTCTACACTGGCTAGGCAAGTATGCCGTCTGCCATTGCCATGAACAGGAGAAATTCGCTCTATTCTTGCATGAGTTCCTTGTTCCGATTTTAGCCAGCCATAAGCATAACGCCCTGTAATTTCTAGGGTGGCATGTTTGAACCCTCCTAAATCACCTGTTGACTCTTGCACTAGATACACTTTATGGTTATGATTTACTGCCCAACGATGGTATAGCTGTAATAATATAGCTGCCCATTTTTGGGCATCTATACTTCCAACCTCAGCCGTAATTGCCAAGAATGCCCCCTTTTGGTCGCAGGGGCCGGACAGGAATTGTTCTATTTCTACTGTTTCAAGTTCTTTTTGGAGTTGAGTTAGGTTGGTTTGCGCCTCTTGCAATAATTCTTCATCAGCAGATAATTCTAGTAGTTCTAGTGCAGCTTTGATATCTTCTAGAATGAAGTGCGATCGCTGATATTGTTTCTTCTTAGCGTTGAGGAATTCAATTTCTTGAAGTTTCTGATAGTAAGTGACAGAATTATGCCAGAAAGTAGGTTGAGAAATTAATTGATTCAACTCTTGAGTTTTTGCACTCAGTTCTGGGAGGTCAAAGACAGCCTTCAGCCTTGGTCAAGATATTAGACAACCTTTTTACTTCAATTTTGATATTTAAGAGTTCAAGCATAGTTTTGCTCACTTGAGGCTTAACTTATCTATATATCCTACTATTAAAACGATGAAAAACCGTGGTTGCTAAAAATTCAACCACGGTTTTTACTTTATAAAACTTTACTTGTCTTAGTGCCTACAGACAATTAATCGCGGCCATTGATGGCAATTAGCAACCGCAAGATAAAGACAAACAAGTTTATGTAAGTTAAGTACATCGACAAAGCAGCAGGCAAATATTGGTCATCGCTGTAAGTGCGGGGCAAGATGTAGAAATCGACAACAGAAACCCCAACAAACAGGAATACTCCCAAACCGGAGATGGCAATTTCTAACCAATTTGGCGCGTAAACACCAAACATGGCAAATCCGAATTGGGCAAGACACACAACCACCAAGGCAATGACACCAAGATTGATGGTTTTCGTCAAAGCCATGCCATCTTGTTCAGAAAGATTTGAACCAATTTGACGGGCAGCAATAAAGGTGACACCACAACCAAGGGCAGCTAACCCAATGCCTTGAATGCCAACGCCTTGGGATCTCAAAGCGACATACACCAAGCCACTGAGAGTATATCCAGACAAGAGGCTGTAGGTTGCCAACAGAGGTAGTGCAAGACCCTTATTACCTTTTTGGGCAACATTTTGGGCAACAAAGAACAAAATTAACTCCAAAATCACCGCACCAATGAAGGTGGGAAAGAATATTTCGGGGTTAGTACGGATAATTCCTAAACCGCCGTAGGTTCCTAATGCGGTTAGCACCAATCCACCACCGACGTAAGGGAGGGCGTTGGCAATCACGTTTGGGCCAACGAGAGCGTGAGATTTAGCCTCACGGATAGCTTCACGAAAATTACTGGTATTGCTCATATTGAAAAACTGTTTTTTAGGAAAACGTTCTGCTTATTCCTATTCTTACCAATCTTTGCCGTTAACGGACAAGGATTTAATATCGTTGCCAAATCTGAAGGGCGGCTTTGTTGTTGAAAATTAGAGTCGTCAGTTTTTGAGGATTTTACAGCATCTTTAGTACTGATAGCATACTCTTTACCCTTGATTGCAACCTATTTTGCGATTAATTCAATACCGATCCAATACTGTCGGGTTTTGGGGAAAAGGGGAAAGAAAAAACCTTTAACCTTTACCCAGTAACCTTTTCCCCAAATCCAATTCCGAGTTAAAAATCCACAAAGCGTGCAGTATTGACTACCGATCCACTTGCACTCAGTATGACAGATGACTATTAGGTAAGTGATGCATTTTTCAGCATAAATAGCTAGTTTTTGTTGCAAAAGCTAAAGATTATTTACCATTCAACAGTTATATAAAAAGCAAAAATCACCTGTAACAGAGGGGTTCCCAAAATCATGCGTACAAATACTGAATTGTGGAGTTAGACCCCTAACAAGTTCAGTGAAACGACGATGGCTTATTCTTCCCTGACTCAGCAAAATAATAACAGCTTAGAAGAAAATATACGCAGCTCCATTTTCTCAGGAATAGGAGTTACAACAAAGGTAATTTATATGGCAACAAGTGAGTCCTCTTTACGAACTGATGGTATAGAATTATTGCACTTGTACCACCAGAATCCATCTATTAAACTTCGTAATAAACTTGTACAGTTACATACTGGCTTAGTACGGAAGATGGCTCATAAATTCAGCCATCAATGCAATGAACCTTATGAAGATTTAGAACAAATTGGGTATTTTGGTTTGATTAGGGCTATTGAGCGTTTCGATCCCAGCCAAGGATATGCTTTTAGTTCCTTTGCAGTGCCATATATTCGCGGTGAGATGCTGCACTTTTTGCGCGATCGCAGTACTCTATTAAAAATTCCTCGTCGTTGGCAAGAATTATATAATGAAGGACAAAAAATTCGCAAGGACTTGTCAATCTCTTTAGGTCGCCCGCCCAAGGATGCTGAAATTGCCAGCCAACTTCGGGTATCTGTACAAGAGTGGCAAGAAACCAAGTTAGCTGCTCAAAACCGTATGCCCTTGAGTTTAGATGCAACCGCAGTTAACTATGTTGATTGCCAAATAACCTTAGGTGAGGCACTTCCTTGTCCTCGTTCTCATGTACTTCTGCAACAAGAAGAAGAACGCCAACAACTCCAAGGCGCAATCAATATGTTGGAAGAAAAGCCCCGTATGGCAGTTGAAATGGTATTTTTGAAGGAACTTTCTCGCAAGGATGCAGCTAAGAACATTGGTACTAGTCCAATGACAGTAACCCGCTATCTGCAAAAGGGAATTCAAGATTTGATTTGCTATTTACAACCACAGGTAATGCCTACTGGCTCGTAGTCATAGCTAAGTCAAAAATCCAATGACAAATGATAAATGACAAATGACAAATTATCTAGATTTTAAATCAGCGATCGCACCTTTGGTCATAGCAGCAATAGCTTGATCTGTCGCTTTCGGCAAATGATAATATTTACCGCCTGCTGTTTGCGATAATTCTTTAGCAAACCCAGTAGACACAAATTTACTTTCTGTATCAATTACTAATAGTTGCATTCCTAAAGCCCGGATTCTCGCAGCAATTTCTAATAATTCTCCTTTGATATCTGGCTTTTCTCCTGGTTCTAGCTGTTCGCCCAAAGAACGCGCTAAAGGAATATTACCTCGCCCATCGGTGATTGCTACAAGGACAACTTGCCCAATATCTCCACTCATCTGAGCATTTAAGCCGACGCGCACAGCTTGAGTTAAACCATGTGCTAAGGGCGAACCCCCACCACAGGGCAACCTTTCTAAACGGTTACGCGCCAAAGCAATAGAACGTGTTGGAGGCAATAATACCTCGGCCTGTTCTCCTCGGAAGGGAATTAATGCTATTTGGTCGCGGTTTTGATAAGCTTCAGTCAATAGTTGCATTACTGCACCTTTAGCCGATTGCATTCGATTCAGTGCCATTGAGCCAGAAGCATCTACCACAAATACTACCAACGCCCCGGCTTTACGTACCAGGCGTTTCGAGCGAATATCAGGCTGTTCGACAATAACTTTTCTATCTGGTTGTCTTTCTCTTCGTGCTTTTTGATAAGGAGCCGCAGCTCTCAACGTGGCATCTACTGCAATGCGTCGCGCTTTCCCTTTGGGCAACATTGGCTTAATGTAGCGTCCCCTGTCATCCGAAAAGATGACACTGCGACTACCAGATTTACCTTGCCGCTTTGCTGTTTGAGTAAAGTAAAGCACGCTGTCATCAAGAATTACCCCTTCTGGATCGAAGATAAACTCTTCCGGGATACTGGGCGGTTCTTGCTCTTGATTTTCTTCCTGTTCTTCCTGTTCTTCTTGTTCCTCTTCTGATTCGTCTTGGGGTTCTTCTTGATTTTGTGGCGGCGGCGGAGGCGGAGGTGGTGCTTGATCTGGTGGTGGTGTCTGCACAACTGTGGCGCGTGGTACAATTACCAGTTCCACCGCACGGCGCAAATCTTCGGCATTAACTGTTGTTCGTCCCTCTAAAGCTGCGGCGGCTTTGGCAACCCGCGTGGCGAATAACTCGGCCCGATGTCCCTGAACTTTGCCGCGAATTGCCTCATCTACTAAGTAGGCAATTTGTTCGTGGGTGATGATTACTTCTTTCAACCATTCCCGCGCCAAGATGATTTGGGTTTTGAGAGAGTCTAAATCTTCGTTATACTGTTCGAGAAAGTCTTGGGGAGATTTAGAATAAGCGATCGCAACTTCAACTGCTTCTACTCTTTGATCTAAGCCGAGTACACCGTCAGCAGATAGTGCGATCGCAATTCTATCTAATAAATGCTCTCGTAATCCGCCTTCTTCTGGATTGTAGGTGGCAATAAATAGGGATTTGCACGGATGCTGAAAACTAATCCCTTCCCGTTCGATCTGGTTGCGTCCCTCAGATAATACTGTTAAAAGTTGATTTGATATTTGGTCATCTAATAAATTAATTTCGTCTACGTACAGTACACCCCGGTTTGCTGTAGCGAGTAACCCAGGCTGAAAAATGGTATCACCTTGCTTTACCGATTTTTCAACATCTACTGAACCGAGGAGTCGGTCTTCTGTAATACCTAGAGGAATTTGCAAAAAAGGCGCGGGAATGATTTCGACGGGAACATCTTGAGTGTTTTTGTCTGCGTACTCCGCTAATAATTGATCGTCCCATTCTTCTAGGTGATTGGGGTCGCAATTGCTGATTGAACCTTTGACAACTTCTATCGGCGGTAGTAGAGCGTGGATAGCACGAGCCATTACAGATTTTGCCGTACCGCGACGACCTGCGATCGCTACTCCTCCCAAACCAGGATCAACTGCGGCTAACAGTAAGGCTAATTTAATTGCTTCTTGACCGACTACGGCTGTCAAGGGAAAAGCAGTGATGGTGGGATTGATAGTAGGCGCAGGCATTGTTTGCTTTCATAGCGAGTCTCGGCCTTTAGCATACCAATTTCTGACACATTTAGAATAAGTATTATGGCGATGAGAGAAAGGTAAAGTTATGAGTATTGCTCAAGCTAAACGCTTCACACTGGATGAATACCACAGGCTTGGAGAATTGGGCCTTTTCCATGAAGATGACCATATTGAATTAATCAACGGGGAAATTATTGAAATTGCATCCAAAGGTACAGCCCATGAAACTTGTCTAAGGAATTTATGGAAACAACTCCCAAAGATTGTAGGAGATAGGGCAACTTTGCAATCTCAAGCCCCGATTACTTTGCCACCTAACAGCGAACCCGAACCAGATTTTGCGATTGTTCAAAACCGAGATGATAATTATCTCTCGTCTCACCCTAAACCGACTGATGTGTTATTGGTAATGGAGGTTGCAGATTCTTCTTTAGCTTATGACCAAGATGTTAAAATACCTCTCTATGCTAAAACGGGTATTACTGATTATTGGATATTAAATTTATTCGATAATTATTTGGAAGCTTACAGTGAACCATACCAGGATAATCAAGGCAGATATGGTTATTCAAATAAGCGAATTTTCTTGTCAGATGAGATAATAACTTTTCCCTGCTTCCCTGATTTATCTCTTGATTTAGCTAAGGTGTTTCCGCCAAAACGTAATTTTTAAACTTTGTTGTAGGATTCAGTCATAAGACAAAGGAGTAAGTTTTATGGCTTATAGTGATTTTAAACTTATTGAAGTTATTGATTATTTTGGGTTAGTTATCCACGAATCATCTGGACTATTCGCAAATGTACAGGAGCAAGAATGTAGTGATTTATTATCTACTATTCTTAGGGAAAATATTGATTTGGCAGTAGCAATAAGTTCAGAAAAAGCTCGAAGCGAATTGATAATTAGTCCAATTTTATTAGAAATTAGACGCAAGTTTAATTTTGAAATAAGCTTTTTTTCAGGAGTTGATTTTACTGTTGATAGCCAGCGAGGATTAAACGGATTTTGTGATTTTATTTTGAGTCTTTCTTCGGAGCAGTTGCTTGTACGTAGCCCAGTGGTTGTCTTAGTAGAAAGTAAAAATGAGAATTTGAGGTCTGGTTTAGCCCAATGTATTGCCGAAATGGTAGCGGCTCAGTTATTTAACGAGAGAAGTGGAAATCAAATCAAAGCTATATATGGTGCTGTTACTATCGGTACGATCTGGCAATTTCTCAAGCTTGAAGGCAATATAGTTTCGATTGATTTGAGTGAATATTATATTAAGGATATTAAGAGGATTTTAGGTATTTTGTATGGTGCGATCGCGCAAAGTAAACCGTAAATTATTGATTAACTATAATATTTTTTATTTTTTAAATAAATGATGTTTTTGATAGAATACATAGATGCTTTTTAAAGTTGATGAATAACAGGTGGTGTTTTACAACAAGCTGCTATGAATCTGAGCTTTTACAAAATCTTCATAAAGAACTATATTGACATCCAGCATTAGCTATGCCAATGTGTATTTAAGACAGCAAAGTAACCGCACTCTAAAGCGCAAGTTTTTGGTGTTGTCTCAGCAGCAGAATTCCTTGTTTCCTGCCGAGCTTCGTGTCATCCCTTCGGCTGAGTATTTAGCCTAATGCCAAGTCAACTGATTGAGTAGACTTTTAACGGGAAGATGAGATGTTTGGATAAATGTTCAGGGGAAAGGATGACGCGAAACTTGGTAGGAAGCCAGGAGTTCTACGGCTGAGACTTGAACCAAACGAAAGCGTACATAGCAAATTTTTTGTATGGAAAAATTAATTTTTTATTAATTCTCTCTACAGAAATTTGTTACCTGTAGATGCCTAATATTCCAATGCTGTTCCAAACAATAAGCGAAATGGAACATCGACAAAATGAATCCCAAACAAAAACGCAATAAGAAGCAGCAACTCATTGATTTTTATGGTTCTTGCTGTTGGTGGTGTCGTCAAAATACCCCGCAAGCAAATCTGACATTTGATCACCTTTTGCCTAAGAGTCGTGGCGGTTCTAATTCTTTTGAAAACTTACGACTTTCTTGCTTTTCATGTAACAATTCTCGCGGAAACAGTCTCTATCCGCCTCTCCGGATCAAGAATAACTGTTTCTAAGTAGCATCTTAATTTTATTAAGCTCTGATCTTATAAGGTGGGCATCTTGTCCGCCTTTTCCATTGAATTAACTACCAAGAAGAGGAACAAATCAAAATGCACAAACTTCTAATATTCCATAATGAAAGACTTCTGCGTCGTGCGCTTACGCATCGTTCTTACGTCCATGAAAACCCAGGAGAAGGCGAACACAATGAACGCCTAGAATTTCTCGGTGATGCTTTGCTGAATTTTTTAAGTGGCGAATATCTCTATGGTCGTCATGTAGAAATGGGAGAAGATGAATTAACCCGACGACGTTCGGCGCTGGTAGATGAAAAGCAATTAGCAAAATTCGCTGAAGAGGTAGGTTTAGACTTTAGAATGCGGTTAGGAAAAGGCGCAATTCGAGATGGAGGCTACCAAAATCCTAATTTGCTCAGTAGTACCTTTGAAGCAGTTCTTGGTGCTTACTATTTGGATAATGATTCTAATATTGAAACAGTCCGCGCAATTATAGAACCACTATTTGATTCTGTAGATCCTAAGCATATAATTGTGCCTCGTTCTAATGTAGACTCAAAAAACCGCTTTCAAGAATGGGTGCAACGCAACGTTACTCCAAATCCCCCAAAATACTTTACAGACCAAATCGGAGGCCCTTCTCATGCACCAGAATTCATCGCCAAAGTATTAGTAGATGAAAAAATTTACGGAGAAGGTAAGGGACGTAATAAAAAAGATGCAGAAAAAGCTGCTGCTGAAGATGCACTAGCTAAGTTGAAAAAACAAGGTTTGTTATAGAGTTTATGGGTTCATAAATTTTGAGAATTTTAAAATTAGAAGCTTTCTAACACTGAAAAAACGTAAAAAAATGAGGATGGTATACTCCACCCTCATTTTATTTTTTGTCACTTTACTCCTTTCGAGATGTAGCCAGAAAAGAGTCAAATATTATAGTTGCGGTACGTACTGCTGTTTCTCTGGTACTTCAGTGTACTCAGCCACAATCTGGCGGAATTCTTCGCCGTCAATGGTTTCTTTTTCAATGAGCAAATCTACTAAGCGATCGGTGACAGTGCGATGGTCACGGATGATTTTCTTAGCATTGTCGTAGCACTGCTCAACAATTTCTCTGACTTGTCCATCAATGCGGGAAGCGATGGATTCGGAATACTCAGATCGGGTTGTCCAGTCACGACCCAAGAATACTTCTCCCTGCTGGCTTTCTAACGACAGTGGCCCTAAGTCGGACATCCCGAACCGAGTCACCATTTGCCGCGCCATTCCCGATAACTGCTGCAAGTCTCCACCAGCGCCAGTTGTGACTTCCGCAGCCCCAAAAATCACCTCTTCAGCGGCGCGACCACCCAAAGCACCAGTAATTCTGGCTTTCAACTGAGAACGAGAAATTAATCCCTGTTCTTCGTTGGGTGTAAACCAAGTTAAACCCTGTGCTTGTCCCCGTGGAATCAGGGTAACTTTCTGTACTGGGTCATGGTCTTTTAACAAAGTTCCAACTAAGGCGTGTCCGATTTCGTGGTAAGCAATTAAGCGCTTGCTCTTGCTGTCCACCAAAGGAGTACCTTCCATGCCTGCGACTACCCGATCCACTGCATCATCAATTTCGCGGAGGGTGATCGCTTCTTTGCGTCTTCTAGCAGTGAGAATTGCTGCTTCGTTGAGTAAGTTGGCTAAGTCAGCACCAGTAAATCCAGGAGTGCGGCGAGCGATCGCATCCAAGGATACACTTGCATCTAATTTCTTGTTCCGTGCATGGACTTGCAAGATTTCCAAACGCCCTTTGATATCGGGTGCATCAACTGTTACTTGGCGGTCAAAACGACCGGGACGTAACAAGGCTGAGTCTAGTACATCGGGACGGTTGGTAGCAGCAATAATAATGATGCCTGTGTTACCTTCAAACCCATCCATTTCGGTGAGCAATTGGTTGAGGGTTTGCTCTCTCTCGTCGTTACCGCCGCCGATACCAGCGCCCCGTTGCCGTCCTACGGCGTCGATTTCATCGATGAAGATAATACAAGGGGCATTGTCTTTAGCTTTCTTGAACAAATCGCGGACGCGGGATGCACCCACACCTACGAACATTTCCACAAATTCCGAACCGGAAATACTGAAGAAAGGTACGCCTGCTTCACCTGCGATCGCTTTTGCGAGTAAAGTTTTACCAGTTCCAGGAGGCCCAACTAACAGCACTCCCTTGGGAATCCGTGCGCCTACAGCCGTAAATCTTTCTGGCTGCTTCAGGAAGGTGACGACTTCTTGCAATTCTTCTTTAGCTTCTTCGATTCCAGCTACGTCGTCAAATTTGACGCCGGTTTTTGCCTCCATTTGGAAACGCGCTTTAGATTTGCCAAAGTTCATTGCTTGACCTGGGCCGCCGGGGAGGTTGCTAGAACGCCGGAACAAAAAGAACAACCCAGTAATCAATAAAACTGGAAAAATGAGATTGCCCAACAATCCCCAAATTGCACCATCATTGCGCATGGGGTGAGCATCAAAACTAATGGCTTTTTCTTTGAGCTTGCTAATTAACTCAGGAGCGTTAACAGGCAAATCCACACGCCACCTTTGGACATGATTTTCCAGGTCTGGATCGCGGGCTTCTATAATTGCTGTCCTACCGCCTTCGTAAAGATCCACACTGCTGACGCGATCGCTGTCCAAGTATTCTAGAAAGCGACCGTAAGTCATGCGGGTATTAGCTGTATTCTTACTCATGTCAGCAGGAGCGCCTGCAAACGCCCCTTGCCAGAAGAAAAAGCCAATTACCAAAGCCGGCAACGTCCAGAGTGCTACGACTTTCCAAGAGAATTTCATTTTAATTTGCCTCTAGATGCCTATACAACTCGTTAGCTCTAGTAACCGAATGTTCATCACTCTGTCACTTTAAGCTGTTAAACGGATGTTTATAAATCCATTTTGTTTAATTCGATCTCTTAGATGCACTGCCATAAGCCGATTAGAGCATTATGGCGATGCCAACAAGAATCTTAATCAAAGTTAACTTAATTTTAATACAATATCGCACGAGAAAAGGGAGCGCAACGGGATGCAAAGACAGAGAGAATTTCTCCAGAATGCTCCTCGTATCGTTCCAGCCGCTCTGAATCATGATTCTATTTAGGGAGAGGCGATGAATTGCGTCTGTACAAGAGTGGGCGAAATGAGGGAGCAGGGGATAAATCAATTCAAAATTTACTCATTCAAACATTTTAGAACTTCTGCCTCCTGCCTCCTGCCTCCTCTTTCCCAATGCCCAATGCCCAATGCCCTACTTTACTTCTGTAATTTTTAGAGTGTAAGGAAGATACTTGCCCTTTTCATAGGAACCAACCCAAATTTGGTAACTTCCAGGTAGCCATTCACCAACAATGCCAGCATTTTTGCCATCAAAATCGTCATTGCACCAAGTACCACCGGGCCCTTTGATAATCATGGTGGTGTCTTCAGGACTTTGCACTTGCAGCTTTAGGTAGTCAAATTTACTTGTTAACGCTAATGTGTGGTCTGGTGTTTCATCCACAAATCCGGTACAAGGACCAGTGGCTGTTTCGCTTCTGCCACCTACTTGACTCCCAGATATTGAGCCACCACTCATCCCGCGAACTGTCAGGGGGTCTGGCGAAAACTGAGGGCTAAGGGTGACATCTCCAAATATCGTTGGCGCTTCCTGAGCATCAACCGCAGCATTAACTGTCGATGTGATGAAGAGCGTAACTATCATAAACGATAATCTCATCCCTCTATTGAGCGCTTTTGTAGGCATTTTAATTACGTTTGCTTCTAAGTGTTTTTGAAGACATTAATTTTACACACCAAGTTCCCAACATGAGGAGAATTGACTACCTATTTTAGATTTGAAACTGGGGATAATTCATTAGTAATTAGTCAATGATTTCTTGTTCTTATAGTTGCTCTACCTAATGGATAGGGGCACACATTTGTACGCCCCTAAAATCTGAAATATTTCTAAAATCTGGAAGTAATCGCTACTTAGCTTCCGTTATAGCCCGACTCAAGCGCGGTTTATCCAAACCAATCTGATTTAGTAGTAACCAAGATTGGATCAAGTCGGGGCCATGAACATCTCCAGTTAAAGCTGCTCGGAGCGATCGCATCACTAAGCCTTTTTTGACTTTCTGCTCTTTCACAACTTGTTTAATAATGTCCTGGGCGACGGCTTCCGAGAGTTGCGGCTGATTTTCTAAAGCTGTGACAATCGCTTCAAGGACAGCAGCAGAACCTTCTTGCTTCAATTGTGTACTGCCTTCTTCGCTAAATTCAACTGTGTCGTTAAAAAACAGTTGACCTTGAGCTACTGCATCTACCAGGCGAGTCAAACTCTGGCTAATTAAAGTTACTAGCTGTTCTAACCAGGGGCGATCTCTTCCACCATCAAATTTATAGCCAGCCGCTTCCCAAAAGGGAATGAGTAAATCTGTGAGTTTATCTACTGGCGTATTGTGGATATACTGACTGTTCAACCAATCCAGCTTGTCCCAGTCAAACTTTGCACCTGCTTTATTTACACGTTCAAAGCCAAATTCTTTAGCTGCTGTTTCTAAGGTAAATATTTCTTGTGTCGAGTCTGGTGGCGACCAACCCAGCAATGTCATGTAATTTACCAAGCCTTCAGCAGTAAAGCCCATTTTCTGAAATTCAGAAATGGAAGTGACGCCATCCCGCTTAGAAAGCTTGCGCCCTTCCATATTCAAAATCAACGGCGTGTGCGAAAACTCTGGAATTTTTGCACCCATCGCTTCATACAGCAGAATTTGTTTGGCAGTGTTGGCGATGTGGTCTTCTCCGCGGATGACGTGGGTAATTTGCATATCGATGTCATCCACTACAACAACAAAGTTGTATAAAGGTTGACCGCTACCCTCTTCTGAGGCGCGGGCGATGACCATATCACCACCTAAATCACTACCTCGCCAAGACATCTTTCCTCTTACTAGGTCGTCCCAGACAATTTCCCGCCCATCTTCGATTTTGAAGCGAATTACAAAAGAACGACCTTCTGCTTCAAAGGCGGCGCGTTGTTCTGGGGTGAGGTTGCGGTGACGGTTGTCATAGCGAGGTGCTTCGCCTCTAGCTTTTTGAGCTTCTCGGAGCGCCTCTAGTTCTTCGGAAGTAGTGTAGCAGCGATAGGCTAATCCTCGGTCTAGCAGTTTTTCTACTGCTTCTTTATAAAGATCCAGGCGTTGGGATTGGAAAAATGGCCCTTCATCCCAGTTAAGACCTAGCCAACACAGTCCTTCAAGAATATTGTCGGTGTATTCGGGACGCGATCGCTCTAAATCTGTATCCTCTATTCGCAGTATAAATTTACCGCCGTGGTGACGGGCAAATAACCAGTTGAATACAGCCGTTCTTGCTGTACCAATATGTAAATTTCCGGTTGGACTCGGTGCAATACGGACTCTAACAGTCACAGTTAATTCTCTCTTTCGCAAAGCATGATAAATGTAGCTTATATTTAAATCCTGAATCCTGAGTCAACCTCTTTGGGTAATTCAGAATCTAATATCACCGAAGTTAAGTGATTCGCTACTCATAAATTTAGAACGGGACTGACGGGGCTCGAACCCGCAACTTCCGCCGTGACAGGGCGGTGCTCTAACCAATTGAACTACAGTCCCTTGTTTGGCAACTTTGCTATTATCACTATTTTTTTTCTACTTGTCAAGTGTTTCGGAGTCTGGAATTAGGAATGATTTTTATTACGTATTTTTTAGGTGCGAATTATACGTTAAACAGACCGTGATAATACAACCTGTGGCTCTGATTCCAGATGCTGCAATATTCGGGATTGCATTTGTTTATACTGCTGTTTCAATAGCTGTTTGCTCAATTGGGGTTGAGAAGTGGGTGGTAGACGATGACTCTGTTGCACCCAAGTTTTTAACATTTGCCGTTGAGTTGGCTCAATGCGGCTGCTGAGAACCTTGATGCAGGAATGTGGTGCTTCCAGAGTAAAGAAAATCAAAGGATACTGTTCATTTTCAGCCAGGAAACTTACCATCCTCAGATTTTGGGGATTTTGCATATCTAAGTAGCACGGTAGCCACTTAGGAGCGAATTGCTGATTATAGAGTACACTTACCCACAACAACATTGGGTGAGGGGATGTCACAAAGACAAACTGGTTATAACGGGTAGAAACCGCATAGTTTTTAATTTCTTGTTTAGATAACATCAACCATAGCGCTGTTATAGATCCTTGGGGAGTGTCTAGAAGCTGGGGAAAAACAATTTCTTGAATTGGTTTATTTTGAGGCCACAAAAGTTGCCGATAGCTTTGTTCTACAGTGATTGGTAATGCAGAATTTAAGGGAGACTTAAAGGTCAAGTTTGTAGGTAAAGTAGGACAATTAGACTGTTCTAGACTGTTTAAAACTTGTAAAATTTCAGCGATATTTTGAGGGCGATCGCTTGCTTTTTTAGCCAGACAAGCCATAATTAAATTATTTAACTTCTGAGGTATTTTAATAGTAGGTTTAACATCTGCGATCGTTTTCGGTGCTTCAAAATGATGTGCTTTATACCAAGCGCCAAAGTAATCAGTTTCTGTTTGCCAAGGTTTTTTGCCTGTGAGCATCTCAAACATCATCACACCCAGACTATAAATATCAGAGCGACTATCTAATTTTTCCCCATCTAGCTGTTCTGGAGAACAGTAGGGTAAAGTACCATTAAATCCGCTACTTGTACTAGCTGTTGATGCATAATTCAAAAATCTAGCAATACCAAAATCAAGAATTTTAACTAACTGGCCCAATATCGGATCGGGAATAACTAATATATTGGCAGGCTTGATATCTCGATGAACCAACGGACAAATTTTGCCATCAATGTTAATTCCTTGATGAGCACACTGTAAGCCCAAACAAATTTGGCGAGAGAGAGTCAAAAACATGGACAGAGATAGCGGAATTAAATCCTTTAAACTCTTACCACATAAATATTCCATGACGTAATATGGTTTTCCTTTCTCATTCACACCATAATCATACGCCCGCACTATATGTACGCTCTTTTGACTCAAGGCTGCACTCATTAAAGCTTCACGAGCAAAGTCTTGTTGCATCTTGGTATTAACAACAGTTTGAGTCAAAAACTTGATAGCAACTGGTATACCTCCTAACAAAACATCATTTGCTAAAAAAACTTCACCCATGCCACCGCTGCCAATTAATTGCTTGAGTTGATAACGATTGGCAAGCAAGCCCGTACTACTGGGAGATGTAGATAAGCTCTGATTCACTTTGTTCACCTTTGATGCTGAGTCCATTGAAAGTTAGCAATAAACACATAAAAATATTCTTAGTTAATGGTGGCAAGCATTTTGATTTTACTAGCAGAACTTCAACGACGTAATAGCATTTTCAAAAACATTTCCAAAAATTTATTTATCCAAGTTTTTAAAACTTCTGTCTCAGATTTTTGATGTGTGGCTAAGTTTCGTAATATGTCTAACTTCAGCTTTTCGTACTCTGCTTTTAGAATATTTTTGGCTTGACCAGGCAAAATAAATTCATTTGACTGTTGACTCATATCTAACCAATCTAAAAGTTGCTGACGCTGTTTAGCTGTGAGATTTAAAGTCGTTACATGAGAGCAATGAGTTGGCTCTTCTAAGGGGAAAAATAGTAAATGATAGTAGCCTACTTCTGCTAAACTACGTGCTATCTTTTGACTTTTGTTATCTTTTAAATCCAGAAAATAAGGCAGCCACTTAGTCGTAGAAGGTTGGGCGTCATACAGCACTGTTAACCACATTAGCATCGGATATACATTCATTTTACTAATAAATTCAGTACTATGTATTTTATCTAAAAATTTTGCAATCTCTTGTTTGGGCAACATTGCCCAAAAAGTTGGTATAGGTCTTTGAGAAGTCTGTAGTAAATGGGGAAAACCAATTGGTGCAATTGGTTTATTTTTAGGCCAATTTTTCTGCAAGCACTCTTTTTCTGATAGTAAAGTTGCGGGTACTAATTGAACTGGAAGCGAAACTTTAATAATGTTTGTACTATTGTTAGAAATAACATTATTAATTTGAACACTTACTTTTTCTAAATCTTCTAATATTTGGTTGATATTCTGAGGGCGATCGCTTACTTCTTTAGCTAAACAAGTCATTAATATTTTTTCTAATATTTCTGGTATTTTAACTTGCGGATTTACTTCTTCAACTGTAGGTGGCATTTGAAAGCGATGGGCTTGATACCAAGTACCAAAGGAGTTACTTTTTGTTTGAAATGGGTGTTTACCTGTCAGCATTTCAAACATTAATACTCCCAAACTATAAATATCAGAGCGGACATCTAGCAGTTTCCGCCCTTCCATGTGTTCTGGAGAACAGTAAGGCAAACTGCCAATAAAAGAATCTGTTAAGGTCATTCCACTTCGCTCTGTTAAAAACTTAGCAATACCAAAATCTAATATTTTAACAATTTCACCTTTTTTACTATCTTCAGCAATAAATATATTTTCTGGTTTAATATCTCTGTGAACAATAGGGTAAATCTCTCCTTTAAGGCTGATACCTTGGTGGGCACATTGTAAGCCTAAACAAATTTGATTACAAATTTCTAAAAACTTCGATATTGTTAAAGGCTGAATTTTCAGAATTTGTTTGAGATTTTTCCCTTGGAGGTATTCCATTACATAAAATGGAGTTTTATCCTCAGTAACTCCATAACTTAAAATGCGAACAATATGTTTACTTTTGCGGCCCAATTGAGCGCCAATAAAAATCTCTCTGGCAAAACGTTGGGACATTTGTTGGTTTGACAAACTAAGTGATAAGATTTTGATTGCGATCGGCATACCGCCTTTAGCAGTATCTTCTGCTAGATAAACTCTACCCATCCCCCCTTTGCCAATCAAATCTCTGATTAAATAGCGATTGTTTAAAAAATGTCCGATGTAATCGTCTATTTCTGCCTTTTGCCCTACCATACTCTCAATTTTATTTTCTGGCATAAAAATCATTTATAAAAAATGTTATTGGCAAAATACTTGAATAAGTCTAGCTAATTATTAAATTTAAATCTAAGAGATGTCCGAGTTTTGAGAAAATTAATTATATGCTGTAAATATGCTTAAGCCCTCTGCAAAAGCTACTAAACATTGTGTAACATATTTATTAAGGAGTACGGTTGAGAAATTACACGTAAACTATAAATAACCTAGATAAAGTTACCTAGTATATTCAGTGAATACACAGGAATAATCAGAAATAACTAAATAGCAGTCAAGTTGCAATGTTTATGACGGGCTGCGCCTAAGCACCTTTATTTCTGTGCAATTAAAGCTTAAAATTTGGGAGTACCCGGCGTAATAATCTAATGAGGGGATTTTCAACTTTAAGTTGAAAGGCTAGTATCTGAGTGCGTTGTAGGGAGTTAAAATTATTATCACTGATAAGAATTAATGATTGTTGACCATTCGGTAGTTTTGGACCAAGAGTTAAGCCTTCGATGTTGTCTAGCAGTACATCTAGTTTTCTCAAATCTAACAACAGTTTTTTCTTAACTGGTTTAATATTTTTGAAATCAATTGCTAAAAGGCTATCAATATTATGAATATCATCGGCTTTTTCTAACGAAACCTGAAACAGAGAAATAGCAAATCCTAAACCAGTAAAAGACCTTTCTAAACTTAAAAAGTGTCCTTGATTATCAAGAGCGAGTAAATCGGGTAATCCACTAGCGAATTTGCCAATCAGATTTAAAAATGGTGTAACTGATTCAGTTTGGTAAAGAAATTCCTTTTCGGGTTGGTTGTTAAGCAAGTTGTATTGCAAAATCCTGCAAGAACTACCAATATTAGGTTTCGCTGCGACACCATCTTGAATTAGAGCATTTTCGGTGGCTGTGAATAGATGCTTATTATCGGGTGTGATGGTGAGGCTTTCAAAAGCCAAATTGTTGCGGATACCTTTTTGATTACTTTTATCTGGTAAAAATTTCTTTGGTATAGAAAGTGTCGCAATTTCTCTACCAGAAGATAGTGAGAACTCTTTAATAAAAGGATTAATTAATTTTGCAGCATCACCTTCAGAAGATACAAACACGGTTGCTTTATTAGTTAATGCAATACCTTCTGTATCAGTTTCACCAGGGTGAAATGTTTGACTATTTTCATTTAATAATGTAGTAACACTGACTGGAATAATTCCATCTTTTTCTAGCAAACCTTTGCTCAAATCAATTTTTAATGTGTAGAAACGAGCGGCAGCTTTTTGTCCCCGGTCATCTGAAATAGCGTAATAAAGGTTGTTTTTGGCATTATATGTAATTCCAGATAAACCTCCTACTTCAGTTTCTTTAAATATTAAACCTTTCTGTAAGGTTGCTTCTCCAATAAAATCTATACTACTAATTTCAACACTATTTGAAGAAAAGTTTGTGAATACAAGGCTAATAATTATAATTGGAATCAACAAGTAAATAATTTGTGGAAATACGAATATTTTTTTAAATATCTGCATAATTTTTATCAAATAAATATTTTTAGGAACAAACACTTATACATCCCTACAAATAATATCAATTAAATAAATATAGCAAGGGACTGGGGACTGGGTGAAAAGCCTTTTTGTGTCTAAGTTTTATCGTCTGTTGATGTCCTAACTAACAAGGCTTGTGCTATAATTTAACAGATACAAGCCTGAAAATTCCGACAAATCATGTTTTTTTAACTTGGTGACGAGTCTGAGTAGGTGTTTCTTTTACTTAGACTTCTCAAAAAGTATTTGAATTTGAAAACCTTTAAAAAATAATAAATTACTTAAGCTAATCGTAAATCATACTCACTTTGGAAAAAGTTGACAAGCCAATCTTTCACTTTATGGGTGGCGCGGCAGTCATCTTCGTTGTAACGTTGGATAATTTCTAGTAAGGTGCGATCGCCTGTTTCTAACCATCGATCGTACCAGTAAATACACTTGGCACCACTGGCTTCTTTATCACGCCACTCAAATCCTATCCAACGAGCGATCGCTTTCAAGGCATAGCTTTCTACGGGCAATGCTACACTTTGGGTTAATTGTTCATACACATCCACAAATCGATTCAATACAGGACGCACTAAGGAGTGTGGAGTGCCGTAGAGTTTTGCCAACCGTTTGACTGTATCAAACTCGTAGACACAAAAATGATAAATTGGCGCTTCGGGATATTGCCAAACCAAATCCAAAAATTGCTGCCAAACTAATTCTTCGTCTTCTGGTTTATCTGCTAAAAAGGAATAAAATTGTTCTGTATTAGCTTGTCTATTAACAACCAAAACCCCTAAAAGATAATCTAAATCTAAGTCTGGCTGGGCTTCAATATCAAAATAAAGCTCTATGGGTGCTGTAAATGTAATATCTTCTGTTGGTAACGGATATGGTAGAATCAAAGGTCGTTTTTCTAGTGCAGATTGAGCTTGTACTACCAATTTGGGCGCTACTTCGGTGTCAAAACCAAGTAGCTTTTCTAAGCTACTGGGACTGGTGTTAGCAAGAGATTCCAGTGTGGTAATGTCTAAAGCTTGGAGTTGAGTGTAGCGAAGCGGTGTAACACCTGGTAGCAGTGAGAGATGTTTTTCAGATTGAGCGATCGCATAACATTCAGTATACCAATGGCAAAAATTGCACTTTTGGCGAGAAATAAATACCTCTGGCGGATTCGGTAACTCTAATACTTGAATAAACTCTTCCAAAATCTGCTGCATCCGTGGTGTCCATTTGCATAGATCGACTGCATAATTTGTATTTTTGGTTCGCAATATGAGCAAAGCTGTTTCAGGTGCAACTCCCTGCACTGTTGCCAACACTTGGGCATGAAATGCAGCGACAACTTGATATTCTTGCTTAGGGCGCTTACCCAGTTCAATACTAGCTGGGACGTAGATCCAATCTCCAAAATTTGATTGTCCCGGCTGTTTCACAAGTAAATCTGGACGACTTAGCAGGGTGTCTGCTTCCGAATAAGTTGCTAACAGTACTCCTTTATAGATGTACTCAACCCCACGCTGCATCAATTCTAAAGTTGCTTTCTCTCCCTTTTCCCAGTTTCCATAAGAATAATCTGGTTGGTAATAAGTCATCTGTGCCAAAGCACTCAACTGATGAGCGATTTTGTCCTGTTGCAGTTTCCGTAGCAACTCATTGGGAGCATCGCGCTGACTTTTGTCACCGTAGATATCTAGAAAAGGTCGGCGTTTACAGCGTTGGTATTGCAGTAGGAGTTCAGCATTGATTAGCATCCTTTTAAGTTAACAAGAATTAGCAGAATCTGGGAGTAACTGTGACAATTAAAATCTGGAAGTGGTGATAGCTTCTCTCGAAGACGCTTGGTGTAGCTTGCTTCCCCCTATGGGTACGGTGCGCTACACCAACGCGTCCACGCTTAATTTGCCGTTTATTTTATACTGTCAACAGCTAGAGCGTTTGCTTTTCTGCCAAATTACAACTCAAAGAGAGTAAAAATCAGAGTTTGTCCATTATTACAAGGTTACATGACAAAACAACATGAGCTGTATCTCATCTGTAAACGTGTCACACAATGATGACACGAGTCATCGCAAAACTCTCCTCTTATCTTGACGATTAATTTGAGTGCAAAACGATTGCATAATTATCGACTCAGTCAGGCGGATTCAGTCAGGTGTAAAACTTTATTCTGCTAGAGGAGGCTGTACGAGTGGTTAAAAGATTGTCTGAACGATATTTTTTAATAAAACTGTTTTGATTTAAGTAAAAATAGTAAGAGTGAAAATGATGTGGGAATAATTTCTAAGTTGTGCTTAGTACAATGTCTAACCTAGTAATGAAAAGTTCGTAGTAAGCACTTTAGTGTTTACTACGAACTTGTTGACCTTACTAATTTAAACTTAACAGACTATAGCAATCCTATTTGATTTGTGAGAATTTTGGTGTTGACTGTCCTTTGTCATTGGTCATTTGTCCTTGGTTTTGTCTTATGAATGATTTAGGATTGCTATATTAACAAGGATTTTGGGCAACGCATAATTAATTAAAACTACACCGTCAGCTTTTATCCCTGCTTATTTTCTCCCGATATCTAACTGTACTTGCAATCCATCATTGTCACTGCCTGACTGAGCCGGTGTTAAGAAAACTGAAGTGTCTGGCTGTGATAATGATTCGTTAAAGCGAATTTGGGCTGGAGTTTTATTTTCTCTTCTATTATTGTTGGAAAGGCTTGCTGGATTAGTTTGCTCAAAAAAACTTTTAAAGTCATCTTGGGCTGTTTTTTGATCGATTCCAAGTAGAGAATCACCACTTAATCGATATTGTCCGGGATTTGAGTCTGATGCTGGTGATTGAGCGTAGGCTTGGCTTCCTAAGTTTACAAAGGCTGCCGTAATCCCCAAGAAAGCAATAACTTTGGCGTTCATTTGCTCGCTCCAAATTATTTTTAATATTGCTCGTTTATTATTCTCTGGGAAAAATATTTTGATTAACTCTATTGTTAGGTTCAACTATAATAATTTTATTGCGTATATACTTAGCGTGTCAATGATTTTTGCTATTTTAGGGATTAACAAGTTATAGCTTTGATATCTTTTGAGAAGTTGGATTATCTGGTTAAGTTTCTGAGCGATCGCAATTAAGTTCGTTGACATATCCCAGGATGAAATTAAGGATCTTTAACAGTAGCACAAGAGCGATCGCTTGGCTGAAGCTGTGTTTAATTACCAATCACTACAATTTTTGTGACAATCTGACAAATTTGTGACTAAAATAACGAGTTTAATTACCATCACTACAATTTTCGTTACAAATATCATAGTTTTCGTTACAATTTTACAAATTTAGTTACTATCATTACGATTTTCGTGACAAACATCATAGCTTTAGTTAACATTGCTGAGTAGATTGTTGTAATAAACACCAAATACTGTGGATTATACTCAACCAAAATTAAGCTTTAGTAAGGCAAGCTAGCTCTAGAACACCATAAAAAGAACATAATTATGCCTCGTCAAAAGCGTACATATCGCGTTCTAGAAAAAGCTGAATTGAGAATCGCCGGACTCAAAGCAATCGATCCCAGCATGGATTTTGGGGATGCTCGCAACTTGCAAAATGTCGCACAAGTAATTCAGCAGTACCGCAGTAAAATAGATGCTTATAATACCACTCTGGCTGTGATTGATTCTTATAAAAGTGAGATGAAAGAGTTGGAAAAAACTTTGAGCGATCTGAGTGAAAAAATGCTCCTGGGAGTTGCTTTTAAGTACGGCAAAGATAGCTATGAATATCAGATGGCGGGTGGTGTT
Source organism: Nostoc sp. DedQUE08 (assembly GCF_034530895.1). Lineage (NCBI taxonomy): Bacteria > Bacillati > Cyanobacteriota > Cyanophyceae > Nostocales > Nostocaceae > Nostoc > Nostoc sp. DedQUE08. Next base: position 91,480 of record NZ_JAVRCD010000011.1, on the reverse strand, counting down.
CGCAAAAGCGATCGCATCCGTAAAAGCAGAGCAACCCGCTTGAAATCGACTGTAGAGGAAGCAGTTATTAAGGATGCTACAACTGCATAAAAGCGCCCTGAGATTAAAGTCTGCTGCTACTGAAACAAAGCTTGTTTTTAGCAAACTTGCAATCTGTCATGCTTGAATGTTGCATTGTTTTGTTGTCTAGAAAAGCAAAGAAAGCAAAACTTCAGTGACTTTTATGCTGTGCATTTTCACTTTAGTCATCAGAAACTTTACGTAAGTCTATTGATGTAACTATAAGCAAACTCGGTAAAATTCGTGAGGTTTAACAGATAGAAATTAACTAAGATTAGCTTTAAATAGCAGTTAATATCTGTTAAACCAAACAAAATTTGTAAATAACTGCTTAATTGTTGATAAGCAACTCTTGTTCAATATAATTTTATCTACTGATGAGCAACTTGAATAGCGAAAGACTAAAACCTAAATTTAATCAGTTGCATTTAATTCCGTATTTAGCAATTGGTTCTTTGATTTTTTATGTAAATTCCAATCTAGATTTAAACTACATAGTTAAAGGATATTTAGTCTTAATGGAATGTCAGCTAGGTATAATCGTTATTTATTTTTTGACGGCAAAATTCACTAACAAACCAAATAAATAGTTAAAGAAGGTCAAAAAGTTTGGTTGTATTATATGCCAATAGATATTTATTAGAGTTAACTAAGGAAGTAAATGTTATGAAGACTAAATCTACAGCAATTATACTTTGCTTTTTTGGCGGGTGGCTGGGAATCCACAAATTTTATTTAGGAGAAAATGTAGCAGGTATTTTGTACTTATTGTTTTTTTGGACTTGTATTCCATCTTTAATAGCCTTTGTTGAATTCTTCGTCTTAGTTTTGATGTCAGATACCGAATTCAATACCAAGTATAATCAAGTTATCGCAAGCACAAGTGGAGCAGTCTCTGCAAAAGATGCAACCAGTGCGCTAGCTGATTTAAAAAATCTTTTTGATTCTGGGATAATTACCGCAGAAGAATATGAAGAAAAGCGCCAGAAGCTTCTGAAATCTTTGTAAATTAAAACTATTAATCGATTTATGATGTCACAATCTAAATCTTGGTTTCAACAAACTCCTGCTTGGGTATGGTTATCATTAATTCCGACATTGGGGGGATTTGCGATTGTCTATGCAGGTTATAAATCCAAGACAAAAACTTGGGTTGTTCTAGGGATTAGCATCTTTATTTTAGCTTTAGCTTTATCCGCTAATAGTTTAGCATTTGCGCCCTGGATAGCTCAAATTGGCATTGCCTTCTATCTCAAAAAATCTTATTTAATCAAAACTTATCCAAAGAATTTACCAATTCCCGAAGAACAAGAGTTAGCTAAGTTAGTTGCGAATACTCGTGAGAAAATAGATATTAATGAATGCTCAAAACATGAATTAGTTAACTATTTAGGACTACCGATAGTTTATGCAAATAACATCGAATCTCTAATGAATGAGGGATATGTTTTCACTCATGTAGAAGAGTTAATCGAAATAGCCGGAATTCCTGAAAAGCAAGTAGATCGAATTACACCACTGATTACTTTTAGATACAACTACAAAAAAGAAGCTGATTGTTCTTGGAAACGATTAAATACATATTCAACTGATGAATTAATTACCTGTGGATTAGATGGAGCGATCGCAGAGCAAATTGTTGTCGAAAGGCAGCAACGAGGTGAGTATAAATCCTTGATTGATGTGAAGCAGCGCACTGGATTACCGTTTAATACTTATCGTCATATCGCTTAGAGGATGTTTGAAAAGTCATGATCGATCTATCAAATATTTTTTACCCCACCCTAACTCTCCCCTTATAAAGCTACCGTTTACACACAAGTTAGAAATGATTGACAAATCCGAGTTTTACCCCACCCTAACCCTCCCCTTGCAAAGGGGAGGGAACTGGATTTTTTTGTTTCCCCCCAATATATTGGGGGGATTAAGGAGGGTAATAATTCGATTAAAATCATAACATACCGCTTTTCAAACATCCTCTTAGACTCTCGATTATCTCGCCTTTTTCCAAGGAAGTTTCACAGTAAATCGACTACCTTTGCCTAACTGACTTTCGGCGTGGACAGTTCCACCATGTAACTCAACAATTTTTTGCACCATTACTAATCCTAAACCAGTACCCGGAGAACGAGGATTAGAAGTATTTTCAACTTGGACAAATGGTTGAAATAATTTAAATAAGTCATCGGAAAGCATCCCAATACCAGTATCTACCACGCTGATAAAGATATATTCATTGCTAGAACTTGGCTGGACTTCAATCCAGACTTCGCCTCCTTCTTTAGTAAACTTAATCGCGTTAGTTAACAAGTTGATAAATACTTGGCGAATGCGGCCTTCATCGACTTGGATGGGTTCGAGTTCTTCAGGAATTTGTGCCGTCAGCCGGATATTTTTCTGGAAGGCTAAATGTTTGACAAAAGTCAAGCAGAAGTCACATATTTCCTGAATCGAAGTAGCAGCTAGTTGCAGTTCGATCTTGCTGGATTCGGTATCGGTAAAGTCAAGGATTTGATTAATTAATTCTAGTAAGTTCTTACTGCTAGATTCGAGCATATTTAAAGACTGGCGCTGTTCTTCATTTACAGGGCCGTATACTTGCTCTTTGAGTGCCTCTGTGATTCCCATAATTGAGTTTAAAGGAGTCCTGAGATCGTAGTTAATGTTTCTTAAAAAGGTGCTTCTAGCACGATTTGCGACTTCAGCGATTTCTTTAGCCTCACGTAGAGCGGATTCTGCGCGTTTGCGATCGCCTACTTCTAAAGTTAGAGTGACAATTTCCGCGATCGCTCTAACGAAGTTTTCCTCGCTCTGTTCCCATTTCCGGGGAATATCAACCTGCTCGTACAATACTGTTCCCACCATTTTGCCTCCAACCCAAAGACTGGTATCAATTAGGGACACAATATTATTTGGTTTGAGCAATTTATCCGATAATTCTTGTACCCGTGGATCGGTGCGAGTGTCAGAGACGGCAATAGTACCAGAAGCTAATAGGGCTTTAAAGTAGATGAAATAATCTGCAACGTTGCGTTCTAAACCTGCTGAATGTTTCTGATTGCTACGTTCATAGAGACTTATACATTGTAGTTTGGTACGCTCGTCATTGAATAACCACACACTGACTCGCTCTACTTCTAAGGCATTGGCTGCTTTTTGGGCGATCGCTTTGAATGCTGTTTCTAAATTTCCTTCAAAAATCGCTTTGTGATTTGCCAATTCTGTAAGTACTTGATGATGCTGTCTTTGTTTTCGCTCGCTGTTAATGCGTTCTTCAACCTCGTGCTGTAATTCTTGAGTTTGCTGTTGAACTTGCAGTTCTAAATCCTTATTTTTACTAATCAGTGCAGTAAAGGTTTTGCGTAAATCCTGCGCCACCTCATTTAAAGATCCACCCAGTACCTCTAGTTCTTGAATCCCTTGTACTTTCACCACTGAGTTTTCGCTGTTGGTAAAATCAGTTAAATCTTTTGTCGCCTTGCTAAAGTGCAAAATTGGTTGAGTAATCCACCTAGCGGTGACAATCCCCAATATAATAGCTAGTCCCAACGCTCCTAAACAAAGAAAAATTGTAGTTTGAATGTTGCGATTAATTTGTCCCATAAAGTCTGCTTCTGGGACAGCTACTATTATCAACCAATTGACATTTGGTTCGCCCTCGAAGGGTCTAACTTCTAAAAATTGTCGTTTGCCATCCAAGGAAAAATCTAGTTGCTGTAAACCTTGAATTCGGTCAAAGTTACTAAATTTAGTTGCTAAATATTTAGCGGTTGCTTGAGTCAAAGAATTGCCGCTTTGAGAAGCTGCTAATCTAATGGGTTTACCATTTTGTAAGCGAAATGGTTCTTCGTTGGTAGAACTTGCAACTAATAGCCCCGATCGCTCGATAATAAAAATTTGCCCAGACTTGCCAACTTTGATGTTTTGCAGCAAATTCCCAATTTGTGATAAGTGAGTGAGAGTGCTGTTGACTCCGAGTAGTTCGCCTTGGGAATTATAAATGGGAAGAGAAGCACTAATTAAGAGCGTTGGTTCAGTGCGGGGTGTAAAAATCTGACTAAAGCTAAACTTTTTGGCGGTAACTGCTGTTTGATAATCAGGACGCGATCGCGCATCATAGTTTTTGATTACCTCTGGTAATTGGGTACGTTGACCTTGAGAATCAATTATGTAGGTGTAAAGGTCATACCCAGTTGACTTATCGGCTTTTCTGAGTAAAAATTGGCGATCGTTGAACTTTTCCACCGCTAAATATTCTTGCTCATTGCTTGCAGTTATTGCCAACGCATCTGGAAAAATCTTTAACTGCTCTATTAAATATGACTCCCAGTTTGCCAGATTTTCTATCTTCAGCAACCCCATGTTAATGATATTTTGATTACTGCCTAGTACCTGACGCCCAGTTGCCAAGTAAGTTTGTAAATTCTGCTCGACTCGATTGGCAACTTCATGACGTAATTCACTAGCTACCTCATTGATTGCCTTTTGCCCGTTTCCGATTGACAAGTATGCAGTCAATCCCACAGCTAGCAAGATTTGCAGCACAAACAACGCTACCAAGATGCCACTTAGAGGTACGCCTTTAAACAGGGAAAAAACACTACCTTGCCCAGTATTTTTGTTCATCTGCGCACTCTCCCTTCCTGTCCTGTAGTACTGAGTACAACACCTCTAGTTTGCTGTCCTGTGGGCTTATGCATAGTTTGTACTCGGTCAGGTCAAGTGCCAATATACCACTTCTGCTAAAAGAACAAAACGTTACATAACTGCACCTGTAGATTTTACCAGCCAAAATATGACTAACGTCCATCACAAAGACAAAGACGGCGATTCATCGCGTCTTGCCTTAACGATTCATCGCGTCTGGCCTTAATCGTAAATATCAAAGAAATTGATGAAAAACTGAATCAATTCGTAACTAGTTGAGATTTATGAGTTATAACTGGCATTTTTAAATAAATCTAACTGTAGACAGATGAAAAGTGAAACGCTACTGTTATCAGAAGCGTATTTTTTGGCGTTCAGATTATCTTTAATCTCGGCGCTCAAGATTGCTCCTAATTTTACCGCATTCTACCCAGCCCAAGACATAGGTTTTATCACTCATGCTCAACGTGTCCACTTCCAATTCTCAGCAAAATCAGCAATTAATTGACAATACTGACTGGAACGTTATTGAAACGGAGTTTAACCCGGCGCAGTTGCATCACAAAGAAACTGTTTTCACTCTTGGTAATGGGTTGTTAGGAGTGCGGGGTACATTTGAAGAAGGATATCCCCAAGATTTTCCAGGCGTACTGATCCACGGTGTTTATGATGATGTGACAATTACTCATACCGAATTGGTAAACTGTCCCAACTGGCTGCCATTGGTAGTGAAAGTAGCAGGCGATCGCTTTAGTATGGACAGTGGTGAAATTCTCAACTACGAACGTCGGCTCGATTTACGCTTAGGTTTAGTTAGCCGTGATGTGCGGTGGCGTAGTCCTAATGGTCATACTCTAGATTTTCACTTCGAGCGTTTTACCAGTTTAGCAGACCAACACGTTTTGGCGATTCGCGCTCAAATTACATCGGTAGACTTTGAGGGTGAAATTACCGTTGAAGCCGGATTTGACAGCGAACCACATACCCAAGGCATCAAACATTGGCGAACCTTAAACCAAGGTGGCATAGATCAAATTATCTGGTTAAACAGTACAACTCTCCACTCAAATATTCAACTTGGGATGGCAGCTAAGTTAGTGGTAGATGGTGATGAAACTGCACCAGTGAGCGTCGAAAAGACTTCTACTTCTCCCACTTTGACAACTACCTTAGAGTTATATCCTGGAAAAACGGTAACTGTAGAAAAAATTGTCACCTTGTTTACTTCACGAGAGACAGAAATCCCCATTGCCACTGCTTTACAAAGACTTGCTGAGGAACCGAGATATACTACTTTATTGGCAGCTCACATTACTGCATGGGAGCAAGTGTGGCAAGACAGTGACATTATAATAGAAGGTGATCGCTTGGCTCAATTGAGCGTCCGTTACAATCTCTTTCAATTACTAGCTGTAACACCGCGTCACGACAGCCGGGTAAGCATTCCTGCCAAAGCTCTCTCTGGTTTTGCTTATAGCGGACATATCTTTTGGGATACAGAAATATTCATCCTACCTTTCCTCACCTTAACTCAACCAGCTCTAGCGCGTAACTTGCTTACCTACCGTTACCACACCCTACCAGGAGCTAGACGCAAAGCTCAAGAAGCCGGTTATCAAGGAGCGATGTTTGCTTGGGAAAGTGCCACTACTGGCGATGAAGTAACTCCGCGTTGGGTTCCGGCTCCCAATGGTGAATTAATCCGCATCTGGTGCGGTGATATTGAAGTGCATATCACCGCAGATATCGCTTATGCAATTTTGCACTACTGGCAGTCTACCAACGATGATGACTGGATGCGAGATTATGGCGCCGAAATTATCCTTGATACGGCTGTTTTCTGGGAAAGTCGAGTGCAGTGGAACCAAGAGCGTCACAGTTATGACATCCTAGATATAATTGGCCCCGATGAATATCACGATCGCATCGATAATAATGCCTTCACCAATCTTATGGTACAGTGGCATTTGCAGTCAGCTTTGGCACTGTGGGATTGGCTCAAACAAGCTTATCCTGAAACCTCAGCAGAACTAGTGCAAAAACTCAACTTAACTACAGAGCGTCTGCACCATTGGGCAGAAATCCAAGAGCGTCTATTTGTCAATGAAGATGCTCAAACAGGTTTAATTGAGCAATTTGAAGGCTTTTTCCAGCTAGAAGACGTTAACCTCGCTGATTACGAACCGCGCAGCAAATCCCTGCAAAGTTTGTTGGGAATTGAAGCTACAAACCAAAAGCAGATTCTCAAGCAGCCAGATGTGTTGATGCTCTTGTATTTATTGCGCGAACGTTATGACTATAACACCCTCGCCACCAACTGGGACTATTACAACCAGCGCACCGACCACAGTTATGGTTCTTCATTAGGCCCAGCCATTCATGCAATTTTAGCTTGCGACCTCAATCAACCAACTGAAGCCTATACACATTTTATGCGATCGGCCTTGGTAGACTTAGATGATGTCAGACTGAACGCCGCCGAAGGAATTCACGCTGCCAGTGTTGGAGGAGTATGGCAAGCAGTAGTTTTCGGGTTTGCCGGTATTCGGATGACTCAATTTGGCCCCATTGCCTGTCCCAATCTACCATCTAACTGGACGCGTTTGAAGTTTCGCCTGCAATGGCGTAACGAGTGGTATGACTTCGATTTACAAGCCGAAACAGAAGTCAAAGTTCCCACTTTGGCAGATACACACTCGACAATTGTCTAATAGACTTTTTGGATAAATCAATGAGCTTTCACCCTAAATCCCTCTCCCAACTTGGAAGAGAGGGACTTTGAAATTGGCTTGGCTCCCCTTCTCCCAAATTGGGAGAAGGGGTTGGGGCATGAGGGCAATAAACGCTGGTGTTGTGAAGTAAATTTTCTTTGATGATAGATGTCGTAACATCTAAGTATGATTCCGTACAGAAAGTTTTTATTCTGAATATTTAAGAGATGGGAACTCTAGCTAATAAGCTTAATTAAAGTATCCCACCGAACACTGCTAATCATGTCCGATTTTGCTCATTCCACATTGGGCCAATCTTCTTCCCTTCGTTTGACTAGAAGCTTGAGTGCTGTTGAAAGTTGGGGCTTTGGTTTGACAGCTCATATTTCTTGGACAGCATTGGTTCCAGCGATTCATGCTGCTCTCGGTTCCCAAGCTATTTTTGTTTGGATACCTGCGGTGATTTTTGGAATGCTGCTTAACTATCAGGTAAAACGCTTAGGTTTGCATTTCATCAATGTAGCTGGAGGAACACCTAACTATGCTACCAAGCTACTGCATAACTACCCAAGACTAGCTCGCTATGCAGCAATTGGATACCTTCTCAACTGGGTTTCTTACCTGTCAGTGAATACAATCGTACTCAGAGATTTAATTAAAGTAAATTTAGAGACGCTGGGTATCACCTGTCCAGACATCTTTCTGGATATTAGCTTTACACTCTTGCCTTTTATTGTGGCATTTAGTGGGACTCGCGCCCTGAGTATTTTACATTTGTTTTTTGTAATTCCAGCCTTTGCACTGCTAATAACCTTCTGTATCCAAGGTCTTGGTTGGTTAGCGTTTTCTCCCGTTAGTCCTGGGTTTTTTCCTAACAGTTGGTCATCTTTGAGCTTCGTGGATTGGGCAAAGTGGTTCTTTTTCGTCACTTATGCAACCTACAGCTGTGAAACGGCTTCTTCCTTTGTCGCTGATAGCCGCCACCCCACCCAGACGCTACGGTTTCTAAACGTTGCCGCCTGGATGATGCCACTCATCTTTTTGGGAGGGTCTTGGGTAGTGATGCGGTTAGCAACAAATCCCAACCTTAAAGATAATGCTTTCCTAAATCTGGTGGCAGCTTCCCAGCCCTTTTGGGGAAGATTCGCTGGTGTAAGTGTTTCTTTTTTACTAGTAGCTGCAAGTCTTTTAGGTTCGGCAACAGTGGTTTCTAATTGCCCGCGAATTTTGTATCAACTGGCTTTAGATAACCACATTTCACCAGTATTTTCTGTGGTCTCACGTCGGGGTGTGTTTGTCCCTGCATTGACATTGACACTGGGATTGTGCTTAATCTATTTGATTTGGGGAGATGTAGCGCGAATCGTCGCTGTTGGTAACATCGGTTGGTTTGTCTCTTTTATGTTACTGCATCTGGGGCTTTGGCTTCGGCGCGATCGCCCGGAAGTTTTATTTCCTCGCATATCTCTGGCTATTCTGCTGTTAGAAGTTGTGGTGCTATTGGTGGGCGGATTTGCTTGGGGTTGGCTCAACTTGCTGATTGGGCTATTATTTCCCATTAGTGTTATAGGAATAGATGCGGTAATTCGCCGTGTGAATTTCCCTGCTTTGCATCCTGATTGGTGGATGCGGCGATATCGCACGCGCCCTGTAGTAATTATCAAAGATTCAGTAATTCTTCAGGTGAGCATTCTGATTTTTTTACTGTGCAGCGCCGTGGCAGTTGGCTGGTTATTTGGCGTCAAACTCAATAATGTGGCGACTGCGGGCGGTGAAAATATATTTGTGGTGCTACTGATGAGCGTGGCATTTGTGGGAGTAGCGATCGCTTGTTGGACAAGTTTACCGCAAGTGGTAGCGATCGCAGAAGCCAGAGTTGCTGCCGAACACCTCTTTACAGTCGCCCAAGATGGTATTTTAGTCGTAGATAATCGAGGTATTATCCAGCAAGCAAACCCAGCCACCAAATCATTCTTTGGTGTCAACCCATCAGAGTTGCGGGGAAATCACCTGAACAAATGGCTACCCGCATTAGTCTACTCTCCAGAGCAGTGGACAAAGCGTAGCGAACAAATTTTAATCGGCAATGGGAAAAACAGAACTCTAGAAGTTTCCATCTCTGACCGACCCCATCGGGATTTTCAAGAATATGTTGTGATTCTCCACGACATTACCCAGCGCAAACAAGCAGAACAGATATTACGATACTCAGAAGCACAATTGCGGCAAGAGGCAAAGCAGTTAGTATCTCAACTGGTGCATAGTGAAAAAATGTCGAGTTTGGGACAGTTAGTAGCAGGTGTAGCGCATGAAATCAACAACCCAATCAATTTTATTTCTGGCAATGTCAGCTATGCCAATCAATATATCCAAGACTTATTAAGATTGCTGCAATTATACCAGAAAAACTATCCTAATCCAGTAAAGGAAATTCAACAAGAAACAGAAGCGATCGACTTAGATTTTTTGATTGCAGACTTGCCCAACTTGCTAACTTCTATGACAGTTGGTGCAGAACGAATCATAGAAATTGTCTTATCTCTGCGAAACTTTTCCCGATTAGATAACGCAGAGATGAAAGCTGTGGATATCCATGAAGGTCTAGATAATACGTTGATGATTCTGGAACATCGCCTCAAACCTAAATCTTCTAACAATCTAGCAATTGAGGTGATTAAAGAGTATGGCGATCTGCCATTAGTAGAATGTTATGCTGGACAACTGAATCAAGTATTTATGAATCTTCTCGCAAATGCGATCGATGCTTTAGAAGAAGCAGTGGAAAATGGTGAATGGGAAGTAAGGGAAGAAACGCTCTCTACTCCTCAGATAAGCATTCAGACTAAACTCACTAGCGAAAATCAGGTAGTTATTCGTATTGGCGACAATGGTATAGGCATTCCCGAAAAGGTACAAAAACAATTATTTGAACCATTTTTTACGACTAAACCAGTTAATAAAGGTACTGGGTTAGGTTTATCTATTAGTCATCAGATTATCACCCAAAAACATCAGGGAAAATTAGAATGTATTTCTGCTCCTGGGCAGGGGACAGAATTTGTAATTGTAATTCCGCTAAATCAGCAAGCTATCTAATTGTCAATATTATTTGACGTGGTTAAAATTTTACCCTTAGCGTTGCTAAAATGTTAGGCTGAGATTTTCTGGCTAAACCGCCTGTATAGGCTGTTACCTAGAAAAAGTCTGGCTATTACTCCGATTTTGGTAGTGAGAGAAAGGATTTGTTCATGGCAAGAGATAGAGCTTATTGGGAAGCAGAGCAGCGTATTGAACAGGCACGGCAAGAGGGAGTAATAGAACTCGATCTCAGCAACATAGAACTTACCGAACTGCCAGAGGCGATCGCATCCCTGACCCAATTGCAACAGCTTGACCTTTCCGAAAACAAATTGACGACACTGCCAGAGGCGATCGCATCCCTTATTAATCTAAAAATACTGAATGTTAGCAGTAAACCTGGGCACGATCAGAAAAATCAACTGTCAGCACTGCCAGAGGCGATCGCATCCCTGACCCAATTGCAACAGCTTGATCTCTCTAACAACGAACTGACAGAACTGCCAGAGGCGATCGTATCCCTGACCCAATTGCAACAGCTTGATCTCTCTAATAACGAACTGACAGAACTGCCAGAGGCGATCGCATCCCTGACTCAGTTGCAATGGCTTGACCTCTCCAACAACCAACTGACCGAACTGCCAGAGGCGATCGCATCCCTGACTCAGTTGCAAGAGCTTGACCTCTCCAACAACCAACTAACGGAACTGCCAAATTCATTAAGTCGCCTACTGTATTTAGAGATATTTGATTGTGGAAGTAATCTACTCAGACAAGTTCCATCAGTCATAAAAGAACTGAAAAGGTTGAAAGAATTATATATTTACGCAAACGATTTAGAAATAATTCCTTCATGGATTTGTGAACTGCACGTATTAGAAATACTCAGCATTGGTGGCAACCAAATTTCGGAACTTCCTAAATCACTGGATAAACTCCAAAGTTTAGAATTTATCATTTTAGGAGCTGATGATGGTGGTAATCCACTGAGCAAAGTTCCTCCATGCATTCAACGAATGAAGCAAATTCGGAGGATTTGGGCAAATAACTGTGAACTGCATTTTTTGCCTGACTGGCTGAATGAACTCCCACAGTTGGAAGAACTCTATCTAGGAAGCAACTGTCTAACCGATTTGCCAGCATCGCTAGGGCAACTTCCTCACCTAAAAGATATCCAGCTTGACGACAATCTCCTCAATCCTGACCTTGCAGCCGCTTACGAACAAGGCACGGAAGCAGTCTTCCAATACCTGCGGGCAAAGGCAGAAGCACAGATAACTCTGAATGAAGCCAAACTGATCCTAATTGGCGAAGGTGAAGTAGGTAAGAGTTGTCTATTGGGGGCTTTGCGCGGGGATGAATGGGTGGATGGTCGCCCCACAACTCACGGAATTGAAATTAAATCTGTAATCGTCACCGATCCCGACAGTGGTACAGAGATATCACTTAATGGCTGGGATTTTGGCGGTCAACGGGTTTATCGACCGACGCACCAGTTGTTTTTCAGTGCGCCAGCCGTGTATCTGGTGATCTGGAAACCACGGGAAGGCCCCCAGCAGGGCTTTGTCAAAGAGTGGATTACGCTGATCAAAAATCGAGAACCAGATGCAAAGGTGTTGGTAGTTGCAACCCATGGCGGCCCCGGACAGCGACAACCGGACATTAACAGACAAGAAATTATCGATCAATTTGGCAAAGATACGGTAATCGATTTCTTTCATGTAGACAGCAAACCCAACGATGATACGACGGATTGCGCTGGTCTTGCAGAATTAAAAGATACTATTGCTCGTGTCGCTGCATCTCTTCCCGAAATGGGGCGTTCCGTTCCAGCAAAGTGGCAACGGGTGCGGGAAACCTTACAGACAAGTGACAAAGCCTATCTCCCCTACAATGATATCATTGCAATCTGCGCTGAACAGGGAATCGATGAGGAGCAAGCAGAACTATTCCTTCGCATCTCCCATATATTAGGGCATTTTATCCATTACCATAACGACTCAACACTACGCAATATCGTCATCCTCAAACCCGACTGGCTGGCAAAGGCGATCAGCTTCGTGCTAGATGATAGAATGACACGTAGACGCAACGGTTTGGTGGAGTTTGAGCATCTCAGCCAGTTGTGGAGCCATCCGCCATTTGCAGGCGAAGAAGGCTACCCCTCAAAATTGCATCCAATCTTTCTGCGGCTGATGGAACGCTTTGATCTATCCTACAAAGTGGTATTCGATCCGTCAGAAACTAGCAATACCACCCTGATTGCTCAACTTGTTTCCGACACACGCCCGGAGCCATTGCCCAATTGGGGAGAGCAACCGGAAGCCGGAGATAGACAACAGGTGCAAATCTGCCGCATTGTGGACGGTCGCGGACAGTTTGCAGCAGCAGAAGGATTATTTTATCAGTTGATTGTCCGATTGCACAAATACTCACTGGGGCGGACTAATTACGAAAACAGCATTCACTGGCAACGCGGCTTAATGCTTGACAATGACTACAATGGTCGGGCATTGCTGGAGTATGTTAATACCGATGTAAAAATCACAGTGCGGGCAGCTTATCCTGAACGGTTCCTCTCCTATCTCACGGAAGAGATTAAATGGCTAGTTGAAAACCCCAAGAATCCTTATTCTTTCAAAGGTTTGCGTTGTAACGTTATGGTTCCCTGCATTGAATCTTGCGGTATGAATGCCCCTGGAAACGGACTGTTTGAGGTACAAAAACTAATTGAAAGTAAAAAGAAAAATCGTCATGAATTCCCGTGTCCCATTTCCGGGTGTGGCGAATGGCAAAACATAGATCGACTGCTGAATAACGCGCCGACTGCTCAACCCCCATCCCAAGAAATTGGCATTGAGCAGCTTCGAGGCATTATGCAAGACGAGCTAAAAGTCATTCGCAGAGATTTAGTAACCTTAGATCGTCGAGATGAAGAACGCTTTCAGAAATTGTCTCAAGAGCAACGCACCATTTTAAGCCAAGCGGACGAGCAGTTTGCCGCGCTGATGCAGATGCTCACCGATGAAGCAAAAGACGGCCCGCGCCTGTTCAGTTTTAAACCTATCGATCCGAAATTTTTTGATCGCCCCAAATGGATTAGTGCCAAGTTTCAACTCACCCTCTGGTGCGAACACGCACGTCAGCCACTTCCAGCCTTAAATCCCAACGACAAGAAAAAGGGAGTCTATGAATTAGACTTGCCGCGTGAGTGGTTTACCAAGGCAGTCCCCTATCTCAGAATTTTGACCGGAACCCTGAGCCTAGTCTTACCTGTGGCAGGTTCGGCAACTAAATTGATACTGGATGATACCACCTACAAAGCCATTGAAGAACAGCTCGATTTGGGACAGAAAAGCATCGAGTCTACTTTGAAGGGAAGTGATATGGCTTTGGCTGGAAAGTCGAAGAGCGATGCCTCTTTCTTGGAAGGCGATGCAATACGCGCTCAAGGCTCGATTTTGCGAGAATTACACGCCTTATTGAAAGAAAAAGATCCTAGTTTTGGTGGTCTAGTGCGGGTACAAAACAAACGCCGTGAATTTCTCTGGGTTCATCCTCAATTTGTAGATGAATATTAATTGACAACGGATATTAGAGCTATTTCGTAATTTCTCATGATTCTACAGGAAACAGATTAATGTTGAAAGTTTTTGCTGACCGTGGTGGTACATTCACAGATATTGTTGCTGTTACTAATAATCAAGCAATTATCGATAGACTTTCAAAACATCCCGAACGCTTTTTAATTGTCCCTTTGCCTAATCAGCAATGGATTATAGTCTACAAACTACTTTCAGAAAATCCCGAACAATATCAAGATGCAGCCATCCAAGGTATTCGAAATCTCATGGGTATTGCTAGCAACGAACTCATTCCTGCTGAAGCTATAGAAGTGGTAAAAATGGGGACAACAGTAGCAACAAATGCTCTGTTAGAAAGAAAGGGAGACAGGGTTGTTCTTCTGATCACCAAAGGATTTAAAGATGCGCTGCGAATTGGCTATCAAAACCGTCCTAACATCTTTGCCCGCCAGATAATTTTACCAACGATGCTTTACGAACAGGTGATTGAGATAGATGAACGTTATGATGCTAAAGGGAATGAATTAATATCTATAAATATTGAACAAGTCAAAAGAAACCTACAAGCAATTTACCATACAGGAATTCGGAGTTGTGCTATTGTTTTTATGCACAGCGATCGCTATCCCGAACACGAGCAACAAATAGCCACAATTGCCCAAAAAATCGGCTTTACTCAAATTTCCGTATCTCATCGAGTTAGTCCTTTAATGAAGTTGGTTAGCCGAGGAGATACAACAGTAGTCGATGCTTATTTAACTCCAATTCTGCGCCGCTATGTCAACCAAGTAGCGAATCAGTTACCCACCGTCAAATTAATGTTTATGAAATCTGATGGCGGTTTAGTCGCAGCCGAACAATTTCAAGGAAAAGATAGTATTTTAAGTGGCCCGGCTGGCGGTATTGTTGGCGCAGTCCAAACTAGTAAAAGAGCAGGTTTTGAGTTAGTTATTACCTTTGATATGGGAGGTACAAGTACAGATGTTGCCCACTTTAAAGGAGAGTATGAACGACAACTAGATTCAGAAATTGCTGGGGCGCGGATGCGAGTTCCTGTATTAGCAATTAATACCATTGCTGCTGGTGGTGGTTCAGTTCTCTTTTTTGATGGTTCTAGTTATCGTGTCGGCCCTAAATCTGCTGGTTCAAATCCTGGCCCTGCTTGTTATCGACGTGGCGGGCCATTAGCGGTTACTGATGCCAATGTAATGTTAGGTAAAATTCACCCACAATATTTTCCCTCAGTTTTTGGCATTGATGGTAATTTACCTTTAGATAAAGATATTGTTATTCAAAAATTTACCCAATTAACCCAAGACATTCAAGCCGCTACATTAAATCATTGTACTCCCGAACAAGTAGCCGCAGGATTTATGGCGATCGCAGTGGAAAATATGGCGAATGCAATAAAAAAAATCAGTCTGCAACGCGGTTATGATGTCAGCCAATATGTACTTTGTTGTTTTGGCGGTGCAGGTGGGCAAGTTGCTTGTTTAATTGCCAATACCTTGGGAATGAAAAAAATATTTCTACATCCTTATGCTGGAGTTCTCTCAGCTTACGGAATGGGATTAGCTGATGTGCGGGCAATTAGAGAAGGAGGAGTTGAACAACCTTTAACTCAAGCATTAATCCCTAAATTAGAGCAGTTAATGAGATATTTAGAAACTCAAGCTAGAAGTGAAATAAATGAAACAGATAGTCAATTAGAAGTAATCCGAAAAGCTAACTTAAAATATGAGAGTACTAACTCTATCCTGACCGTTAATTTTGCCAATAAAGTAGTAGTAATGCAGCAAAATTTTGAGGTTGAGCATCAATCACGCTATGGTTTCATTCAATTAGATAAAAACTTAATTGTAGAATCTGCTTCAGTGGAAGTAATTCAAAAAATGGATACTCCCGAAGAACCTTTAATTATTCGTACCCGTTCTCTAGATGAAGCCCCTGTCTCTGTTGAGACAGTCAGGATGTTTACTGCTGATAGATGGCATAATGCTCCTATTTATCGACGGGAAGATTTACAACCAGAAGATAGTATTAATGGCCCTGCAATTATTATCGAAAAAATTAGCACGATTGTAGTTGAACCAAACTGGGAAGCAAGATTAACTGAACGTAATCATTTAATTTTGCAACGTCTTATAGAGATTATATAAAGATTTATGATTTAATTTTATTAACCGAAAATACTAAGTTTCAGTAAATTATTCGGAGATTTTCAATGTTAAATTTTTCTTCTCTTCCTTTGCAAATCCGCCAGCTTTGTCTAGATAGAAAGTTAAATACACCTGACTTAGAATAAATATGTGCTAATATCGATCGCAGTGAAGTTGATGTCTGCGGTATAGTTTCCGCAATGTCTCATGCTAATTCAAGTTTTTTATCTAGAGAGCCAAGTAGCTCTGCTGAAGGAGGATGGCTGGTGTTAATAGTTCCAGCCATGAACGGTTAGATGTTGAGGCTACGCTAACCGAAGTTAAAAGGCTCCAATTTGACCGCGCACATCGTAACGCCTCTGGATTATTCTATATCGAAGGTGTGCGTAACTTTGTCAAGGTAATTGACAACGGTTTTGATATTTTAGCGATCGCGTTTAGTGAGAAACTGCTCACAGCACCTTTAGCACGGAAACTAGTTCGGCAATCTCGGCGTTCTGGTATTCCTTGCATCAGCCTTACACCCGAACAGTTTCGACGTATTTCCCAGAGTGAACGTGCTTCTGGAGTTGGTGCAATTGTTCGTCAGCGCTGGTTCAAGCTGCGTGATATCTCGCCACAACCTGATTTGTGCTGGGTGGCTCTTGAAACTGTTCGCTCACCAGGAAACCTCGGAACCTTGATTCGCACATCAGAAGCTGTTGGCGGTGCTGGGTTTATTTTTATCAAAGATAGCATAGATCCCTTTGCTCCCGATGTTATTCGGGCATCTATGGGTTCGCTCTTTAACCAGAAGTTTGTACGCACAAGCTTTTCTGCGCTCCGTCACTGGGTACAGAACCACCACTGTCCTGTTATTGGTGCTTCACCAGATGGGATGTCTGAATTTCATCAGTTTAATTATCCCAATTCTACTCTTCTTTTCCTGGGCGAGGAGCGCCAAGGTCTAACCCCAGAACAGCGAGACTTATGCCAGTATCTTGTTCGGATTCCGATGGTAGGTGCGGTTGACTCCCTCAATCTTGCTGTAGCAGGTAGCCTCTTAATGTATGAGGTTTATAGGTCGAGAACATAATGTGTGAAGTGACACCCAACATCAATCAATTTTTGTGTTGGGTTGCACTTTTCTTAACTCAACTTACATCAGCAAATGTTAAGTAATTCATTGAATTTAAACAAACACGAATTAAAAATGCACAGAACATCTCAACCCGATCCTGTTCGCTTAGAAATCTTTAAAAATCTCTATCAATTTATCGCCGAACAAATGGGAATTGTGTTGCAAAACACTGCTACATCAGTGAATATCAAAGAAAGGCTGGATTTCTCCTGCGCAATTTTTGACTCATCGGGATTATTAGTAGCAAATGCCCCACATATTCCTGTACATTTAGGCTCAATGAGTGAAAGTGTCCGCAGTTTAATTAACGATAAAGGCGACACCCTAAAACCGGGAAATGTTTATCTATCTAATAACCCCTATAACGGCGGAACCCACCTTCCTGATGTCACTGCAATTACCCCTGTTTTTTTGGAAAATAGTGAAAATAATCCATGCCCCATGCCCAATGACCAATGCCCAATGCCTTTATTTTTTGTTGCTTCTCGCGGACATCAAGCAGATATTGGTGGAATTACTCCCGGTTCTATGCCTCCCCACAGTACCACAGTAGAAGAAGAAGGAATTCTCTTTGATAATTTCCTCTTGGTCGAAGAGGGAAATTTTCAAGAAACCACAGTCAGACAGCACCTTGCAAATCATACTTATCCTGCTCGTAACCCTGACCAAAACATCGCTGATTTTAAAGCCCAAATTGCTGCAAATGAACGGGGAGTTCAAGAACTTTGTAAAATGGTTTTACAATACGGAATTGACACTGTTCAAGCTTATATGACATTTGTGCAAGCTAATGCTGAGGAGTCTGTTAGGCGTGCGATCGCAGTTCTCAAGGATGGCTCATTTACTTATAAAATGGATGATGGGGTGCAAATTAAAGTTAAAGTAACCATCTACCCAGAAAACCGTAGTGCTACTATTGATTTTACTGGAACTTCTTGGCAGCTAAATAGTAATTTTAATGCTCCTAAAGCTGTAACTCAAGCAGCAGTTTTATATGTTTTCCGTACTTTAGTTGATGATAATATTCCTCTGAATGCTGGGTGTCTTAATCCTTTAGAAATTATTATCCCAGTTGGCTGTATGCTCAACCCAACCTATCCAGCCGCAGTAGTCGCGGGTAATGTCGAAACTTCTCAAACTATTGTGGATGCTTTATATGGTGCTTTGGGTGTTATGGCTGCTTCTCAAGGAACGATGAATAATTTTACTTTTGGTAATGAGCAATATCAATATTATGAAACTATCTGCGGTGGCTCTGGCGCGGGGATTAATTTTAATGGTACTGATGGTGTTCATTCTCACATGACTAACTCTCGTTTGACCGATCCAGAAGTTTTAGAAACTCGTTATCCTGTACTTTTAGAAAGCTTTAGTCTTCGTCCCGATAGCGGTGGCAAAGGAAAATATTCGGGTGGTAATGGAGTTGTCCGCCGCATTCGATTTCTTGAACCGATGACAGCTAATATTCTCTCTGGCCATCGGGTTGTTTCTCCCTTTGGATTAAATGATGGGGAGGCAGGAAAAGTAGGACGAAACTGGATACAGCGTCAGAATGGAATTGAAGAGAATTTAGACAGCACAGCAACGGTAGAAATGAAAACTGGGGATGTTTTTGTGATAGAAACTCCTGGTGGCGGTGGTTTTGGTAAATGCCAGTGAAGAAGGCAGGAGAGGAGGCAGCACTTCGGCTCCTTTCGACTTCTCTACGAGACGCTACGCTCAAGCAAGTCGTCTTTCTTTTTCACTATCTGTAGTCGCACACGTCTAACGTCTCAAAGAGTTGCAGCTTGTCGTCACACTTTGCTTATCCTTTGGAACGCCTTGCAAACAAGAAATGTTAGATTTGTTTATTTCTACTTACCTAATTTTTGTAAAACAAGATACATTAAATGGTAGTTTAATCGCAAAGGAACCAAAAAGCATGGCCGTTAGTAGCCCTGAAGTCATCCGTCACATATTGATTGGATTGGGATATTTAGCTCCTGAGATTGATCCTAAGCCGGATCTCACTAAATTTGCTCCCTGGAAGCGAAATAACAACTCCTTGACTGACGATCCTACTGAAGAAGCTATTAAAAAGTTTCAGAAACAGTACTCACAAAAACTTGTGGTTAATGGTAATGCTGATGCAGAGACTCGAACTGTCATGGAAGAAACAGTCATCGGGCTTCAAAACAGATTGAAGTTTCATGGTTTTGCAACCAATGCTGAAATCCCTCCAAACAAGCCTTTTTATGGGCCGGCTACTTATACAGCAGTCAAAAAATTTCAGAAATCTCAGGGTTTAACTGAAAATGGTATTGCTACTATTGAACAGCGTCAAATTCTACAGCAATCTAGTCTGACAGATAAGCCCCAGACTCCGCCTCAGTCACAACTAAAGCTGAGAGATTTATGCTTTCAATTCCAAAAGAATCCTCAAAATCCTTCTTACATTGCAGCGTTAAATAACTTACAACAAAATCTACCCAAGGACGTTTTACACAAAGTTACTAACAAATGGAGGGGGACAAACGATCAAAATCCTGAGATTGTCAAGCTGACGAATCTGTTTACTTATTATGATGACAATAATGCAAATCATCGTGATGCACTAAATCACTTACAAAGTCAGATTACCCCAGCCATCTCTCAAGCATTTTTAAGCCTTTGGAATAAGAAGTAACAAATGGGACTGATAGCAGAAGTCTCAATTCAGAATTCAGAATGGGCTACGCCTTGCTGCGCTAACAGAAGCAAAATACGCTTTCTACCTAGATAACAGACTTAGCTTGTGTACCTCATCAACTTGAAATCTGCTTTTTTACATCTGATACCAATTCAAAAAATGTTTACGACAGATAAGCCCACCCACGCTGACGCGCACCCTTTAGTAAGGGCAGGGTTGGTGATATATATTATCTATGTGTTGCATTCTTTTTTCAAATTGGTATGAAATCCGAGAATTAAAAACCAGGTTTCTAATCTCTGCTGAGTAGGAAACCTGTTTTTTAACAATTCTGAATTCTGATTTAATATTCAATTCCCGGTTGTGCTTTTACACCTTGATCGCGGAAAGGGTGCTTAACTAGAGTCATTTCAGTTACTAAGTCAGCACGCTCAATTAAAGCAGGTGGTGCGCCTCTACCTGTGAGAATAACGTGTTTGTTAGCGGGTTTTTGCGCCAAACCTGCTAAAACGTCTTCTACTGGTAAGTAAGCCATTTTGAGGGCGATATTGATTTCGTCTAACAACACTAGATGAAAGTCTGGGTTGCGAATGTATTCTAACGATTTTTCCCAGGCGGCGCTAGCTTTGTCAAGATCGCGATCGCGGTCTTGAGTTTCCCAGGTAAAGCCTTCGCCCATTGCGTGAAATTCTATTTGGTCTTCCCAATAGCTGAAAACCCTTTTTTCGGAAGGTTCCCAGCTACCTTTGATGAATTGGACGATCGCTACTTTATACCCATGACCGAGCGATCGCAACACCATCCCCAAAGCCGCAGTGGTTTTACCCTTACCGTTCCCAGTATTTACAATAATTAATCCTTTTTCTGGTACAGCTTCTGCTATGCGCTTGTCTTGCACTTCTTTGCGTCGCTGCATTTTTTTCCGGTACTGTTCATCAGTCAGAGATGAAGACATTACCTCATCAATTAAGCGCCCAATTTCTTGGTCTGGGTTCAATTCTGGTGGTGTATCGTTTTTCATCAAGCTTGTCTAGAAATAACTGTTAAAAGTGTTGAAAATGAACCAAAATCGCCTTACTTATCCAATTTCATTTACATTACTTGATGGCAAATGTCCAGTAAGTTTTCATGTGAAATATTAATAGTGTATTAGCTTTATCAATGATTTGAGACAAGTGGAACTATATATAATACACAAACTGAACTTATAATTTGAGTTTACTATTACTGTTTTAAATAATTTAATATGTTTATTAAAGCACTTTACCAGTAAAATTTTATTATTATCTTCTTTAGTACAGTGATGAGTTAGATACTTTAAGTATCATAAGTATGATGTCTAATATCATAAGTTATGCATCTATGGATGTTGTTGTTTCCATTTTTCCCATAAAGGCTGTGTATCCTCTGGTTGAGCGTCATAGTTGAGCAATTGGTCTGAAATTATCACCCATGACTGGGCACTGCGTGTCCAAATGTTACCCACTGGGCGTAACCAACTTGTATCATCTAAGGTTCCAGCTTTGACATTGATAGTATTTGAATTGTAAGTCCGTTCATGGAACAATCGCGTTCCGCAGTCGCCACAAAACAGGTTATTTACTTCACGTCCGGTATCATTTTTCCGAGTCCAAGCTTTCGGTTTTCCTTGAATAATTACAACAGTATCTCGTAGTACTGTAAGAGACATACCAAAGGCACTAGACGATTGTTTTTGACACTCCTTACAATGACATAGGTAAAGTGTTAATGGTTCGGCATGAATTTCATAACGAATCTGTCCACATTGACAACCTCCAGTATATGGAAGACTCACAGTTTTTATCTCCTAAGAATTTGTATTGTTTTATTGTAACTAAAACTACTTCAGTATAAAAGCGGATTTTATTAGACACAAATAGAAGACATCTGAACATGAATATATTTTCATTCTCTGCACTTTCCTAAATCCTTTTCATCACTCATCCTAACTCCAATACTGTTGAGGTGCATTTCCGTGAACTTCTAAAATCTTCGGTTTTTGGATTTTGCTATCAAGGGGATTAATTGCTTCTAACTGGACATCAAATTTCCAGTTTTCACCAAAATCATAAAGATAGGTCATTTTACCACCCGGTTCTAGATATAAATCTAAATTCTAAATTCACAATTTAACCTTCTGTGCAACGTGTTTTATTTATACTATTAATACAGAATTTCTCATGATAAACATTGACGTGCCAAGTGTCACAACAGGACTATCAATACCGTAAGTTTAATGAAATGCGAATGATAATATTTTCACCTTCTACTTGACTAATCCCAGGAATTTGATATGAATAGTAACACTCGCCTACAGATGATTTTAGCTGATACACGCATTAATACAGTATTACCTGCGATCGCTCAACTAAATCTACCTAACTGGTGGTTAGCCGGGGGTGCAGTCCGAAACACCGTTTGGTCTTCAATTTTTGGCAATGACTGTGGGTTAGGTATTAAAGATTTTGATATTGCATTCTTTGATATAGAGGGAAACCGTTCCCAAGAACTAGCAGCAAAGGCGATTCTCACAAAACAATTTCCTGATGACGAGTTTGATGTCAAAAATCAAGCCAGTTTTGCTCGTTGGCGGCTTGGTAGCAGACCTTACACTAGTACAGAGGATGGCATCACAAATTGGCTGCACACCGCTACTGCTGTGGGAGTTCGACTAGATACCCAGGGACAATGGCAATTTTTCACACCCTACGGGTTGGATGACCTATTTGGTGGCATTATTCGACCTACGCCAACGCATACTTATAACTTAGATGCCCATAAAAAAGCATCTGGATTTTTACAGAAGTGTCCTTATCTGCGGTTGGCGTAAAGCTTACAGTCAGATTTTAGCCGCTAATTTCCGTGACAAAGAAATAATCGCTTTTTAATTTACAATCTTTGGATACTGAAGCGCAATGTTAATAATTTTCTACGTACTGGGAATAATTAAACTAGAACCCCTTTCACAATAGAACAGGGATGATGCTAATTTTATAACTTTATAGTCAAAAACCAATGCCAAATCGTACTGGATACCAAATTAACTCCACTCTCCACGAAGGAATCCAAACAATTATTTATCAAGCACAAACGCCAAAGGCGCAACAGCGAGTTATCCTCAAGCTGCTTAAAAATGAATATCCGACCCTTGAAGCCTTTACTCGCCTTAAAAATGAGTATCAAATTCAGCAAGGTTTAGACCATCCCAATATAATTAAAGCTATCAGTCTAGAAACTTTTGAAAACCGTGTGGGATTATTGCTAGAAGACTTTGGCGGTCAGTCTTTATCTCAACTGCTCCAAACCAAAAAACTTGACTTAATTAACCATTTAAAAATTGCTATTCAACTGACTAAAGCTTTAGATTATTTGCATAATAATCAGATTATTCATAAAGATATCAAACCTAATAACATCATAATTAACTCCCAGACAGGTATTGTTAAACTCGCTGACTTCGGTATAGCCTCCCGTCTCAATAAGGAAAATCCCCAATTTAATAACCCTAACTGCGTTGAAGGCACACTTGCCTATATGTCTCCCGAACAAACTGGGAGAATGAATCGCATTCTTGATTATCGCACTGACTTTTATTCTCTTGGTGTGACTTTATATGAAATGCTCACTGAGAAAACACCATTTGTTAGCCAAGATCCCTTAGAAGTAGTTTATAGTCACATTGCAGTTCAAGCGAGAAACCCGCAATTATTAAATTCAAAAATTCCTGCCGCCATCTCTAAAATTGTAATGAAGTTGATGGCAAAAAATGCAGAAGACAGATATCAAAGTGCTACAGGATTATTGGCAGATTTAGAATCATGTCTCAAGCAGTTAGAAACAAAAGGAATCATTACTGATTTTGTGCCAGGCCGTTTAGATATATTGAGCCAGTTATTAATTCCTCAAAAATTATATGGTCGTGAAGAACAAGTTAATGAACTTTTAGCTGCATTTGAGCGAGTTTCATCTGGAACTAGTGAAATGATGCTAGTTTCTGGTTATTCTGGGATTGGCAAATCAGTTTTAGTCAATGAAGTTAATAAACCAATTACTCGCAGACAAGGGTACTTTATTTCTGGTAAATTTGACCAGTTAAAACGGAATATACCTTATGCTTCTTTAATTCAAGCCTTTGCTTACTTAATGCGATATTTGCTGACCGAGAATAATGAAAAAATAGAAAGATGGCGTAGTAAAATATTAGCAGCTTTAGGAACAAATGGAAAAGTTATTACTGACGTAATTCCAGAAGTAGAATTAATCATCGGTATACAGCCGGAAGTTGCCCAAATTGGTGCAACAGAATCACAAAATCGTTTCAATCATGTTTTTAAAGAATTTATCCAAGTTTTTACTCAAAAAGAACACCCATTAGTCATATTTTTAGATGATTTACAATGGGCAGATTCAGCTACTTTAAATCTAATTCAACTGATCGTAACTGATACCGATAGCAAATACTTTTTATTTATTGGTGCATATAGAGATAATGAAGTTAATTCAGCGCATCCTTTAATCCAAAAGATAGAAGAGATTAAGAATAGTGGGACGGTTGTTAATAATCTTGTATTACAACCCTTAAATTTAGGCAATGTAACTCAGCTAGTTGCCGAAACTCTTCAAAAATTAGAAGTGAAGCAGGATGAAGAAACAGCAGTCTTTAACCAAGACATTATTAAACTAGCTGAGTTGATTTGTAATAAAACCGGTGGAAATCCATTTTTTATAACACAACTAATTCAAGCACTTCATCAAGAAAAACTGTTAAAATTTGACTTTGCTAATGCTAAATGGCAATGGAGTATAGAAGATATTCAAGCAATTGGAATTACCGATAAGAATGTAGTTGAATTAGTTGCCAGCCGAGTTGAAAAACTACCACGGTTCACCCAAGATGTTTTAAAATTAGCAGCATGTGTGGGTGACAGATTTAGTTTGGATGTTTTATCGATAGTAAATGAAAAATCACCTTCTTTGACAGCAAATGATTTACACTCAGCTTTGCAAGCAGGATTAATTCTGCCTTTAAATGAAGCTTACCGCATCCCTTTAGTTTTTAATCAAGAAGAAGCGGTTAATTTAAATTTCGACACTTCACGGGTGGGTTACAAGTTTTTGCATGACAGAGTACAACAAGCAGCATATTCCTTAATTCCAGAAGAACTTAAGAAATCTACTCACCTGAAAATTGGGCAATTGCTTCTTCAAAATATACCTAAAGAGGAAATAGAAGCTAACATTTTTGATATCGTCAATCAGTTAAATGTAGGTATTGTTAACCTGATAGAGCAATCTGAAAAAACTGAATTGGCACGATTAAATTTAACTGCAGGACGAAAAGCTAAAGCTTCTACAGCTTACGAAGCTGCTCTTAAATACTTCACAAATGGGATAGAACTTTTAAATATAGATGCTTGGCAAACGGAATATACCTTAACTATCGGTTTATATGAAGGAGCCGCAGAGGCAGCCTATCTGGGCGGTGATTTTGAGCAGATGCAAACATGGGCTAAGGTGGTGCAGCAAGAAGCCAAAATTCTTTTAGATAAAGTGAAAGTCTATGAAGTACAGATTATCGCTTCTATCATTCAAAGCAGGCAATTGGAAGCCATTCAAATAGCAGTATCAATTCTGCAATTATTAGGAATAAATTTTCCAGACGAACCGACATCAACTGATATTCAGCAGGGGATGGATGAAATTGCTGTTTCTTTGAAAGGGAAAGCCATTGCAGATTTAATTAATTTACCATTAATGACCGATCCTAACAAGATTGCAGCGATGAGAATCTTAATGGGAGTTCTTCCTGCGGCTTTTCAAACTGCTCCGGCAATGATGCCAATTATTGTCTGTAAAATGGTTAATTTGTCTTTAAGGTATGGAAATACAGCTGTATCTGCTTATGGTTATAGTCTTTATGGATTACTTCTTTGTGGAATTCAAGGAGAAATTGATTCTGGCTATGAATTTGGGAAACTAGCTTCTCACCTAGTGTCACAATTTAATGCTGAAGAACTCAAGGCGAAAATTCTGACGGTTGTTAGTGCCCATGTTATGCATTGGAAAGAGCATGTTAGAGAGACATTAACATCATCAATGTCAGGATATTCTAGTGGTCTGGAGACTGGGGATTTAGAATATGCTGGTTATTGTGGCTATATTTATCCCTATCATTCATTTTGGCTGGGTAAAGAACTTTGGGTTCTAGAAAAAGAACTGATAGCTTATTGTGATTCGCTGAAAAAAATCAATCAACAAGTAGCTTTCACTTGGAACTCAGTGTATTTGCAAACAGTTTTGAACTTGAAAGGAAGTTTTGAAAATGCGGACTGTTTAATTGGAGAAGCCTACAACGAGCAAAGTATGCTGCCAATTCATCAGCAAGTAAATGACCTTTACACAATTAACCATTTATTTGTTAATAAGCTAATGCTCTCTTACATATTTGGAGAGTATTTTAAAGCTGTAGAAAATGCTGCGATCGCAGAAAACTCTTTAGGTGGTGTTACAGGGTTGTTTGTTGTCCCAGTGTTTTATTTCTACGATTCTTTAGCCCACTTGGCAATATATCATACTGCTAAAGAGTCTGAGAAGCAAGCTATTCTAGAAAAAGTTCAAGCTAATCAGCAAAAGATGGAACTCTGGGCTACTCATGCTCCCACCAATCACTTACATAGATTTTATCTCGTAGAGGCAGAACGGTGTCAGGTTTTGGGTCAAAAGCTAGAAGCAATGGACTATTATGAAAACTCGATTGCCAAATCTCAAGCAAACGGTTTTCTCCAAGAAGAAGCTTTAGCCTATGAGTTAGCTGGAAAATTTTATCAATCTCTAGGTAAAGAATTAATTCATCAAACTTATATAACTAAAGCCTATTATGCCTATATTCGTTGGGGTGCGATCGCCAAAGTTAAACACCTAGAATCAAAGTATGTTTTTCTAGTAGGACAAACTACTACCATAGAAAACACTAGTTCAAAACTTGACACAACTCATATTACCACTAACACTACTACCAATAACAGCTTAAGCGATTTTCTAGATTTTAATGCATTCATCAAATTTTCACAAGCGATTACTAATGAAATTGTTTTAGAAAATTTATTGGGTAAGCTAATCCAAATTTTACTAGAAAATGCTGCTGCCCAAAAAGCAGCACTACTCTTACTTAAAGATAATCATTTGTATATTGAAGCTTCTGGAAATGCTACTGATGATGTGGTGACGGTTTTACGTTCTATTCCGGTTGAAACCTATCAAGATTTACCACTGTCTGTGATTAATTACGTTCTCCGAACTCAGCAATATATTGTATTAAATGATGCAATAGTTACAGAGCCTTTTAATTTTGATATCTATATCCAAAAATCTCGAACAAAATCAATCTTTTGTTTGCCGATTATGTACCAATCACAGCTTACTGGTATTATTTATTTAGAAAACCAGTTATCATCAGGGGCTTTTGTTCCAGAAAGGGTAGAGGTATTAAAAGTCTTAGTTTCTCAAATGGCTATTGCAATAGAAAATGCCAGTTTGTACACAAAGGCGCAAGATAAATCTAAAGAGTTAGAACAATCGATAAAAGATTTACAAGAGGCGCAACTACAGCTTATCCAAAGTGAAAAAATGTCTTCTTTGGGTAATTTAGTTGCAGGTGTAGCACACGAAATAAACAATCCCATTGGTTTTATTACAGGTAGTATTGCCCAAGCAAAAGATATTGTTAAAGATTTAATAGACTATCTGCAACTGTACCGAGAAAAATTCCCCAATCCTGGTGCTGAAATTGAAGAAAAAGCTGAAGAGATAGATATAGATTTTCTGCTAAAAGATTTACCAAAAATGATTGATGGTATGACAGTGGGAACACAGCGTATTCGCAATATTAGTACATCTCTTCGTACTTTTTCTCGTGCTGATACTACCTCTAAAGTGTTAGCTAATATCCATGAAGGTATTGATAGTACTTTGATGATTTTACAACATCGTTTAAAAGCCGATCATAATCGTCCAGCAATTAAAATCATTAAAAATTATGCAGATATTCCATCAGTAAAATGCTATTTGGGACAATTGAATCAGGTGTTTATGAATATTATTGCAAATGCAATCGATGCTTTAGAAGAAGCAAATATCGGTCGTGATTTTTTAGAAATTCAAGAAAAGTATCCTAATATTATTACTATTGAGACTTCTCTAGAAGTAGATAATAACAAGGTGGTAATTAAGATTCAAGATAATGCTAAAGGAATGCCTGAAGCAGTTAAAAAATGCATTTTTGAACATTTATTTACCACCAAATGTGTAGGAAAAGGTACGGGATTAGGATTATCCATTAGTCGGCAAATTATA
The DNA here is from genome assembly GCF_034530895.1 of Nostoc sp. DedQUE08. Classification (NCBI taxonomy): domain Bacteria; kingdom Bacillati; phylum Cyanobacteriota; class Cyanophyceae; order Nostocales; family Nostocaceae; genus Nostoc; species Nostoc sp. DedQUE08. Next base: position 63,080 of record NZ_JAVRCD010000011.1, on the reverse strand, counting down.
GTTGAAAATCATGGTGGAAATTTGATTTGCGAATCAGTCTTGGGACAAGGAACACAATTTATAATTTCTATTCCAATTTTGGGGGGATAAGGAATTTTTAATAGTTTTCCTTAAATTTCGGTATGGGTGCGGATGCTTTGCAGTATTCTTGATTAAATTAGTTTATATCTGCATTGGCAATTTTGATAAAGTGAATTTCCGATAAATTTACTGTTTCTCAAGAGTGATGGTTGCGTAAGTCCTGTATGTAAGTAGTGACTTTATTACTTAATCAAATCAATACAAAGTTAGTTACAATTAGCACTTGTAACTTATTAATTAACTGTTATAACTAATTGTATACATCAACTCTTGTATATACTAGCTTTATCATTTACTAGAAAAAAGATTTTTAGTAGATATAAAACTCAATTACTAGTGAAGTCTACAAGCATATTAGACAGTTTTGATAGGCTAAAAATATTAGCCCAAACTTTAGTTTGTAGTAAAGTACAAGATGCAAAAATCGTAAATAATTAAGGGAATCATCTTGTGGAAAAAAGAAGAGAAAATGGGGGAATAGTTTCAAAAGCTATTTCGTTCCTGTTAAATCGTATAACTTTAATTGCGCTTGCAGTTATTCTTGTGCTGTTTGTTGGAGGTAAGTTTGAGGTAGCAAGTGCAACTCAACCTAATGCAGAATTAGAAATTCAAAAATTAACATCCTGTTACGCCCTGGGAACTGACGCTATTGGTAGAGGAAATCTCCAAGAAGGAAAAAATATTTATCGGGATTGTTTTACTCAAGATTCAGTCCTTACCGCCATTTTTCCTGATGGGGCAACTCAAACAAATTATGGGACAGATTCTTGGGCAGATTTTGTCTATTCAGTATTTCAAGGAAATGGTTACACGGCTACTCAACACTTGATGGGTACAATAAACATTTCAATTCAAAATAATCAAGCAACGATGACTTCTTATCTCCATGCGACTCACAAACGCTCGGAAACCAGCATTGATGTCGCTAATGGCACTTATGAAGATCAAGTCGTTAACAGAAATGGACGCTGGAAAATTCGTAATCGTACCCTTAAACTCATCGATTTCTTGAATCTCAGTTCGCCAACTACTTCTTCAAACGCTAATGCTCGAAGTACTAATTCTTCAGCTACCTTTGTCAGACCAAATATACCTCGTTTAAAAGAATAATTCTTGAGATTGGAATAACACGAACACGGGTTGGATAAGTATTCTTTACCTCCCTGATGACTGGAAAAAGGGGTGAATTCAAATATTCATCCCCTTTTTTATTTGCCACTTGAGTAAAATATAGTGCAAGATAAACAACTTTTGCAGTCAGTGTTTATTCTGTTTGATATATGAATAGAGAAGTTCGCGATCGCTTGGAGAGTTTATAATTAAGCATGGACTATTTCCGTTGCTTCCATTACTTACAATAACTACAGTAATGCCCATCCGGGGACAAACTCCTAAACAACTGGTGCTAACTACCCGAAAATCACCCCATAATCCCTCAAACTTTAAACGAGATTTCAACCAATTCTCTAAATCTTCGGAAGCGGTTGAGCCTAACCGCTCGTTTGCACATTGCGAACACACAAGCACCAAACCAGATTCCCATCGGGGAGAAACAGTTGAAATAGAAGTTTCTAATCGAGTATTTATTAGAGGTGGTAGTTGCTGAGAATTGGATGCAGACCTCTTGAGGATACGTTTGAGTAATGCTTTAATACGCTGTAGGAATTTTTTCATAGACTACCCCACCTATTTATCTGACAAGATAGTGTAAATTTCCTGTTTAGTCTGTTCTATTAGAACACCCAAGAAATGCTAGTCTATGCCAAGTCGTTTGTAGACGATGTAGAATTTTCACCTATGGACGCCTAGAGGACATGATATTACTATCTTTAATTGCAACTCAGTATTACAATCTAGGGGTTCCCACTCGCTGGGGAAACTATATGGAATCAAAACATGACTAAGCTGATTGAATACGAAGAAGCCAGCGACGAAGTACGTGCAGTGTATGACGACATCCGCGTTACACGTCAGAATGACTACATCAATAACTTTTGGAAAGCCATAGCCAACCATCCTCCCACCCTGCAACGAACGTGGCAAGCGTTGAAGGAAGTGATGGTTAGCCCTGGTGAGATCGATCCACTGATGCGCGAACTGATTTATATTGCTGTGAGTGCAACGAATGGCTGTGAGTATTGCATCGCCTCGCACACAGCGGCAGCACGTGCCAAGGGTATGAATGATACTATGTTTGGGGAACTAATGGCGATCGCAGCTACTGCTAATATGACCAATCGCCTCGCCAATGGCTATCAAATTCCGGTGGACGAGAAATTCAAGACGTAGGAATTTAGCCTTGTCTATCCCTACTTAAAAATAAGGTTTAGCAAAATCATTTACTATGCCCAAGGTTCAGATTAACGGGATTGATTTGTTCTACGACATTAAGGGAACAGGTGAGCCTTTGCTATTAATAGCTGGCTTTCTTTGCGATCATGCTTATTGGTCGCTGATTATGCCATCGCTGGTTTCGCAGTATCAAGTCATTCGCTTGGATAACCGAGGTATGGGGAGAAGTTCTGCTCCCGAAAACCCCTATAGTCTGAAGCAGATGGCTAGTGACGTTGCAGCATTGCTCGATCGCATCGGCATCGATAGGGTGCATTTAGCAGGTCATTCAATGGGTAGTCAGATAGCTCAAGAGCTAGTGTTAGCACACCCTGAAAAGGTAAAAAGTCTGATACTACTTTCATCTTTGGCAAAAGGTGATGCATTATTCAACAGCATCATTGAGACTTGGGGCGAACTTCCTAGCAATGTAGACCTAAAACTTTATGAAAAAGTTATCTTGCCCTGGATATTTACAGATACGTTCTACTCAATTCCTGACACGATCGAAGGTCTGATTGAATTTGCTATCAGATATCCTTTCCCGCCTGCAACTCATTCACTTTATCATCACAGCCAAGCCATCCTTAGTAGTAACACAATAGACCGCCTCCAAGAAATTCATTGTCCTACCTTAGTTCTGGTTGGTAAACAAGATATTCTCACTCCGCTAAAGTTTTCTCAACAACTTGCTCAAGGTATTCCCAATGCTGAACTTGTAGTCATCGAACGCGGGGGTCACGGCTTCTTGATTGAGTCGCCGGATGCTGTAGTTTCAGCCATACTCAATTTTCTGGGGAAGTTGAAGCCAACTTATAGCAATTTTTGATTATTAACAACAGAGGTAAAAGGTTTTTGTTGACGCAGGTCTGGGTTGCCGAGTCGCGCTGGACGTTTTTTATTCATGATGTATCACTAAGAACATCTGGTTTGATGTTCTTAGATGACATCTTCTGCAACCTTTTTGCTTAAGTTGACATCAATGAGTATTGCTCTACCCTTACGAGAAATCATATATAACTCTAGACTGGATTCTGATAGTTTTGCTATAAGCCTTCTGATAGTGTATTTCTCTAAACAAAAAAGTTTAGTCTGGGGATGTTTAGTTATAAAAATGAGAGGTAATAGTTATGCCCAGTGGACATGCTAGCCATAAAGGAACTTCTGATAAACCCAATGTTAATGCCAATGGAGTAATTGATGATGCTGCTGATAAATCATTAAACCCTGATGATCTCCTGTCGAAAGAGCAAACTAACACAGAAGTCCATAGAGTCGAAGAAAGTGTTAAGTTTCCTCCTGCTACCGAACGTCCAAGTGAAAAATCAAATACTAGTACCTGAAGTAACTATAGTACTCATATTTGATTTTTGAAATATGCGTAGTGGCATGGCAAGGCTAAAATGTTGCAAAAAAATTGTAGGTTGGGTGGAGCGGAGCGCAACCCAATCTACAAGCGCGGCAAGTTGAATTTATTGGGTTGAATAATTCTGTTAATGATTAGATTTTAGTCTTTGTGAGTTTTTTAAACCCAACATTTTAAGCATGTCACGCTACTACGTCTAACTTTGCCCCGCTACGCTAACACAATTAAAAAACTTAGAGAGATCAAGTTTTTCAGGGTTTACATCTGTTTCATAACTTTAGTGAATTGGTATTACGCTTTGCTAGCGCACCTGATATAATCAATTTCTTTTTTTTGGCGAAGGTATTGAATATACAAAAATCCCCCTTTAACCGGACGGGATAGAGGGGGAGATAGCTAAGGTCAGATGCTGTGACCAATGCCGAAGTTAGTCCGGTACTGGTGACCGGCAACGATAAAGATGACTGCGATCGCTAAATGGTGATGAGTATTGAGGATAAAACAGGTTTAATTCTTAGACTTACATCATTAGACGGTATGATGCAATTCATTTCCCTAGAAGTAATCAACTAATTAATGACTGCCATTTCCATCTAACTATTGGAGTATATTTGTATTAAATGAACTTGTAATCTTAAATACAGTGTCAAAGCTCCAAAGCTTACCAAATTTTTTATTAAAATGAGCTTAAGATTTTGTAAGTATGTGGCATAAGAATAATGATTTTTTAGCAAAATAAAACAAAAAATTAAGCTCAACTTTATCTATAGCAATCCGAATTGAAACGTGAGAAAACACTGAGATTAAAAGTGGGTGTTTTAAAGCCTTTCAGCGATTTTCTCCCTCACGAATGATTTAGGATTGCTATAGAAGTAGTTAGTAAGCTGTAATCCTAGTAGTTTGTACTTATTATGAAACCTAAGTCAGTTAAATTAATTAGGGGTTAACAATTCCGTAGTAAATGGCGACAACAAATAAGAAAGTAGCCAATATAACCAGCGTAAAACCATAGCGAACTAGTGGATTAGGTAAGTCCTGATTGGTGATTACACTATCCCTTTGTGCCTGAGTAATAGGCTCAGATTTCTCGGTTTCTTGAGGATTCATATCGCTAGCTGTGTTCTCTGGCAGAGGAATATTATTTTCTGTTATTTTGTTTTCAGTCTCTTGGGATTTCATGGGCTTTTTTTCGTGTCCTTCTAGCTTTTGTGCTTTCATAGTTTCAAATATTGGCTAACGCTTACATCGTTCTTGAGAACTACCTTGGCTTGATGTGCGGTTCGCCTAAAGGGGTTAGTCAATGTAAAGTCGATCTGTAATGACAAATACACTTTTCTAAGCAACTGGATGAAATTTAAATTTTTGAGTTTTTAGAAAATTACTAATTCGGCGAAGTGAGTATATTTACTAGTGATGCTTTACAGAGAAAAAGGCCAAGGGATTATAAGTACTAGTTGTAAATATTGAAATGCCAAACTCGATATAATACCGTACTCACGTTTTTTTCAAACCATAGACATACGCATATAAACACAGATGAATCTCATAATTGTCTGTATTCATCATGTAGTTACTAATTTTGTATGAATGAGGAAGTCTCCAAAAAGCTCGAATTAATCAGACAAACCTTGCATGAATCCGAAGTGCAAGGCCTGCGTTTGCGTGGTACAGACTGGTTTGCCTGGGTGACGGCTGGCGCTTCTAATACCGTGCTGCTGACTGCTGAAACTGGTGTAGCAGAAGTATTAGTAACTACTGAAGATGCCTGGGTATTGACGGATGAAATTGAAGCGCAGCGTCTTCAGGATGAAGAACTGCCAGCTAATTTTAGGGTATATGTGAACCCTTGGGCTGATTATGCTGCCCGTGAGTCTTTTGTTCGTGATGTAACTGGTGGTGGAAAAACAATTAGCGATCGCCCCATCTCCAATTTAGAAAAACCGTTACCCCCAACTCTGCAAAATCATAAACGGGTAATGATGTCAAGTGAATTAGAGCGATATCGTCAAGTCGGGCAAAAAGCTAGTCAGGCAATGACAGAGGTACTCAAAGCCGCCAAGCCAACTTGGACAGAATATCAGTTAGCGGGTGCAGGTGCAGAGGCTTTATGGGCGAAAGGGTTGCATCCAGCGCTGACACTGGTAGCGGGTGAAAGACGTTTACCGCTATACCGTCATGCAACAGCCACCGCAGAACAGATTGGACAGCAAGCGATGCTGGTGTTTTGCGCAAGAGGTTACGGTTTGTATGCAAATCTAACGCGATTTGTTTGTTTTGGTAAGCTTTCAGACGAACGAGCCGAATTACATTCCCATGTGCGCGAAATAGAAGCAGTAGTTTTGAATTTGTGCCAACCCGGAACCAGTCTCGATGCAGTTTATCACGCCCTAACTCAGGCTTATGAGCAGCATGGATTTCCTAATGCCATCCGCGAACACCACCAAGGAGGAACCACTGGATATCTGGCGCGAGAAATCGTCGCCAATCCAACTACTACTGATACTTTGACAGAAGGCATTGCTGTTGCTTGGAACCCTAGTTTAGCAGGGGCAAAGATTGAAGATACTTTTGTGATTCTCAAGGATGGAAAATTGGAAAATTTAACTTTCGATCCAAATTTTCCTAATGTTGAGGTAGAAGGAAGGTTACGCCCTGTACCTTTGTACAATTAAAAATTATGGACTTTCAACAAGTATTTGGTAAACCACCTGAAACTGAAGCCAGTGCGCCAGGAAGAGTAAATTTACTAGGCGAACATACCGACTATAACGATGGCTTCGTTCTGCCAACTGCGATTCCTCAATCTACGACGGTAGAGCTAGGTTTGAGTAGCGATGACCACCATCACTTTTACTCGGAAAATCTCAACGAGCAAGTGAGCATTTTAGACAATCATACCCCGTCTGGATTTGCCAGTTATATTTTTGGCTGTATTGAGGTTTTGCAAAAAGCAGGACACACAATACCATCGCTTTCTGTATACGTCAAATCATCGGTTCCGATGGGTTCGGGTTTGTCTAGTAGCGCGGCTTTGGAAGTGGCAACGCTGCGGGGATTACGCCAACTTCTGAAGCTTCCCATTGATGACGTTGAAATTGCCCAATTTGCCCAGCAAGCTGAAATTCAATATGCTGGCGTGCAATGCGGCATCATGGATCAGATGGCTTCTAGTTTGGCTGATACTGAACATATCTTGTTTTTAGATACTCGGACTTTAGAACGCCGGGTGATGCCTTTACCTGAGAATGCAGAGATTTTGGTTATTGATAGCGGCGTACCTCGCACCCTGGCAAGTAGCGGTTATAACCAGCGTCGGGCTGAGTGTGAAGAGGCGGCGCGATCGCTAGGAGTTAATGCACTACGAGATATTACTGACGTTGAGGTAACAGAAAAATTACCCGAACCTCTACGCCGTCGTGCCCGTCATGTGGTTACAGAAGATAACCGCGTCTTGGAAGTATTGCAGGGAGTAACATCTGAACGCTTTGGCGAATTGATGAACGCATCCCACGCCAGTTTGAGAGACGATTACGAAGTGTCCGTACCAGCACTAGATACTCTAGTCGAATTGTTGCAAAAAACTCCGGGAGTGTTTGGTGCAAGGCTGACAGGTGCTGGTTTTGGTGGTGCTTGTGTCGCTTTGGTTGCGGCTGGTGAAGGAAGAAATATTGCAACTCATGTTCTTGAACAATACAAGCAAGCAGGTTACACCGGACAAATTTTGGTTCCTTCTTTGGAGTTAAGTGATGCAGCCTAAAGTTGTTTATGGAAACGCAGGCGTTGAAGGTGTAAATCGTTGGGGATGGTTCATGGGTCACTTTATCACCCCTGAAGACGATCCACGTTCCACGGAAATGCTAGAAGTAAAATGGGCTGTTCACAAAGCAGGTGAAAGTAGAACTGAATGGGCGGTAAATAACCAAGCTGCAACGCTTTCAATTCTCATTCACGGAGAATTTCGCCTGCAATTTGAAGATAGAGAAATTTTATTATCTCGTGAAGGTGATTATGTTCTTTGGTGTGCGGGTGTGTCCCATTGGTGGATTGCTGAGTCCGACTGCACTATTTTGACTGTCAGATGGCCTTCAAAGCCAGGAGATAGTGTTGAATTGGCTGGAGTGTCAAAGCCTTAGTTTGCTAAGTAATTGAGCATAATTAATTTTAATTAGGTTCGATGCTCCTTCATTTGTCAGGACTACTTTGCTTGTCAATATCAGATTTAAGATACAAAGTCAGATACTTAAGTAGGTTGGCTGAAATAATTCTCGTTGCGATCGGGCAGAAGCAGAAGGAAAAAGAGTTTAAGCCTTCTTTACTTTTCTTTACATAGTTTGCTTTTATTGTGCCAACTTACTTATTTATCATTTTCAAAAATCTTTGATATCTACCCTACAAACTTAATTATCTCTATCTTTGGTATTTTTTTTAATCCGTCGAACTCACGTAGTATTAAGCTAAAGATTTTTTGGAGATAAGTTTGTTTGACGTAAAGCTGTGATGCGATGAAAGATGCATCTAATGCGAATCGATAAAATATCTAGACATATAGAAAGTTTATTGCGGATTTCAAGTTAGTGAAGTACACAAGCTAAGTTTCAAAGCCAGGTATAAAACCTGTTTTATATCATGTCCGCTAAATTACCCATAATAAAAGAACCCCACCCCGCCAAAGCTGTGCTTTGTCTCCCCTCCCCGCCTGCGGAGGGGTTGGGGGTGGGGTGATTCGGGTTTAATAAGTAATCGATTACTTCTGAATTCTGACTCCTGAATTCTGCTGTCTTGCAGCAAAGCTGGAGGCTTTCTTAATCCCTTAGATTGAGACGGAAAAATTATACAGTGTATAGATTTTAGAACTTACGCAAAATATCTCTCAAACTCTGATTTCTCCGTGCCACGCCAGTTGCTACCCTGCGGGAACGCTAAAAGCGAACAAGTCGGGGAACCGCAAGGGCGCACTGGCTTCTCTGTGCCTCTGCGGTAGCCTGCGGCAAGCCGAAGCGTCTACGTTATTCCGTAACTCGTGCGTAAGTCCTAGATTTAACTAATCAGCATTTGGTTTCATGCTAAAACGTAATTATCTACTTAAACACTTAAACTTTTTACTCGCAAATCCAGTATTAGTTATCGTACTAATGCTCACAGCATTGACGAGTGGTTGTCAAAAAAACGATCCGGCAGCAAATGCTCAAAGCCCGCCAGCATTGCCAGTAAAACTTCAGAGAATTGACGCAGGCACAATCGAAGAAAGTTCCGAGTTTGTGGGGTCGTTGGAAGCGCAACAAAAAGTTATACTACAGCCCCAAACTCAAGGACGAATCGAATCAATTCTCGTGTCGAGCGGTCAGCGAGTGCAGCAGGGTACGCCGATCGCATCTTTGAGTTTAGATCAGGCTCAGGCTAATGTCGCCAGTTTGATCGCAGCTGCTAATTCGGTGCAAGCAGCATTGGCTACTGCTCAAGCAGAGCAACAACAAGCCGAAGCCCAACGCACCAAAGCGGCTGCAAATGTTCAACTGCAACAGACACAATTTAATCGTACCCAACAGTTAGTCGGCGAAGGAGCCGTAGCTAGGCAAGAGTCAGACATTGGCCGAAATAATTTACAAACTGCTCAAGCAGACCTGCAAACATCCGAAAAGCAAGTCGCAGCAGCTAGGGCAGCCGTCCGCCAAGCACAGGCAAACATCCGCCAAGCTCAAGCAAGCACGGCTGCGGCACGAGTCAGCCTCAATTTCAAGCAAGTGGTAGCACCCATTACTGGCGTAGTTGGTGAATTTCCGGTCAAGGTTGGAGATTATGTCAACATCGGACAAACAATCACCACACTCACACAAAACGATTCACTGGATCTCAATCTTTCTATACCCTCAAATCGATCGCGCCAATTACGAACGAACTTACCCGTGCAGCTAATCGATCCTACCACCCAGCAAGTGATTGGTACAGGTGCGATTAGCTACATTTCTCCAAATGTAAGTTCAAATCAACAGTCAGTTTTGAGTAAAGCCCGCTTTCGAAATTCACAAGGGCGATTACGCGATGGACAATACGTTAGAGCTCGCGTGATTTGGAATCGACAACCAGGTATCTTGATTCCCACCGTTGCAATTTCTCGCATTGGTGGACAAAGTTTTGTGTTTGTCACCGAAAACAAAACCGTCAATGGACAACAGCAGCAAGTTGTGCATCAGCGTTTAGTGCGCCTGGGAGATATTCAAGGGCCCAATTATCAAGTTATCGATGGGCTTAAATCCGGCGAAACGATTGTAACTTCTGGCATTCTCAAACTTAGAGAAGGCGCACCAATCCAACCAGTGTCATAAATCCAGGATCGATAATTTATGATTTTTTCGATCGCGAATACCTTCATTAAACGCCCGGTATTAACTACCGTTTGCACTCTACTGATTCTGATTGTCGGTGGTGTGTGTATTCCGTTGCTGCCGCTTAATTACTTGCCAGATATTGCACCGATTCGCGTTCAAGTTTCAGCTTCCTATACTGGGGCGGATGTGGAAACTGTTGAAACTGCGGTGACAACTACGCTGGAGCGACAAATTAACGGCGTTGAGGGAATGCAGTACATGACCTCGAACAGTTCAGCAGGTAGTAGCCAAATTTCAGTATATTTTGGGTCGCAGGTAGATAAAAATATTGCTCAAGTTAACGTCCAGAACCGCCTCGCCCGTGCTACACCTCGCTTACCAACAACGGTGCAACAATTCGGTGTGACAGCACAAACATCTTCTACAAGTATTTTGTTAGTCTATGCTCTTTATCCCGAAAATAATGAGTATGACGCGCTGTTTATTAGTAACTATATCGATCTGAATTTGCGAGACCAACTGCTGAGAACGCCAGGAGTTGGGGATTTAACAATTTTTGGTGAAAAGCAATATGCAATGCGGTTGTGGCTCGATCCGAATGCGCTGGCAAGTCGAGGCTTAACTGTGACAGATGTTGCTACGGCATTGCGATCGCAAAACATTCTCGCCGGAGCCGGAACATTAGGTCAATCGCCTATCCCTCCAGGTCAAAGTTATGAAATTCCGTTGCGAGTCAATGGTCAATTTAAAAATGCGTCAGAGTTTGAAAATCTAGTTATTCAAGCCGGAAGTAATGGCAATTTAATTAAACTCCAAGATGTGGGTCGTGCAGAACTCGGCTCAGAAACTTACAGCAGCAACGCTAGAAATAATGGTAAGCCGTCGATTGGGATCGCAATTTATCAATTACCTGGTAGTAACGCCCTGGATGTGGCGAAAAACGTTCAGGCTCAGATGGATGAGTTGATGAAAGACTTTCCACCAGGCTTAAAAGCTGAGATTGTCTACGATACCGTAGGATTTGTGCAAGCGTCACTCGAAGAAGTATTGAAAACACTAGTTGAAGCGATCGCTCTTGTCGTACTGGTGATTTTTCTGTTTCTGCAAAACTGGCGAGCCACAATTATTCCCCTGGTTTCCATTCCTGTTTCACTGATTGGGGCGTTAGCATTCGCTTATATATTTAAATTTTCGTTGAATAATTTGACGTTATTCGGCTTAATTTTGGCAACAGGATTAGTTGTAGATGATGCCATTATCGTTGTTGAAGCGATCGCCCGCAAAGTTGAACAGGGAATCCGGCCACTGCAAGCATCAGTCGAGGCAATGGATGAACTTACCGGAGCGGTAGTTTCAACGTCGCTGGTATTGATGGCGGTGTTTATCCCGGTGGCATTTTTCCCAGGTTCAACAGGAAAAATGTATCAACAGTTCGCGTTGATTATTGCTTTTTCCATCGCCATATCAACGTTTAATGCCCTTTCCTTTAGCCCGAGTATAGCGGCAATTTTACTCCGCCCGCCTCGGCCTGCACGCGGCCCGCTTGGTTGGTTTTTTGGTCGTTTCAATCAAATTTTACAATGGATTATTGACAAGTATTTAGCGACGGTGAATTTTCTGATTCGCGTTCGTTATGCGGTAATCGGACTATTTGTGGTTGGTTTAGCTGCAACTTATTTTATGTTTACCCATGTTCCCACCGGATTTGTTCCGAGTGAAGACCAGGGAATTGTCTTAGGTATTATTCAAGGGCCAGATGGAGTTGCCCTCAACTATACCGACCAAGTAATTACAAAACTCGAACAAATTCTCGAAAAAGAACCAGAGGTGAGTAACGTTTTCGCCACTTCGGGATTTGGCTTTGCAGGTAGTGGCTCAAATCGCGGTGTCTTCTTTGCAAAACTCAAGCCGTGGGAGGAGCGCAGTCAACCCGATCAAAGTGCCTCTGGAATCTTAGCCCGAATCAATAAAGAATTTGCAACGATTCCAGAAGCTATTATTACCGCAGTCAGTCCCCCACCGATTCAAGGCTTTAGTACATTAGGTGGATTTGAGTTACAGCTAGAAGACCGTACCAACGGCAGATTAACAATCAATGATTTTTTTGCGAATGCTCAAGCGGTGCTAGCCCAAGCAAATCAAAAACCAGCGCTCAAAGGCGGCGTTTTTACACAGTTTACTGCTAGTACACCACAGTTTCAAATTGACTTCGATCGCACTCGTTTAGAAGCACTCAACATCGATTTTCAAGAAGCTGTGAACACACTCGGAGCTGCAATTGGCTCCCAGTATGTCAACGATTTTACTTTGGGACAGCGTAGCTACCGCGTATATGTTCAGGCAGATGCTAACTATCGGCGATCGCCAGATGATATTCAACGGCTTTATGTGCGATCGGCAAATAACCAAATGGTGCCATTGAGTGAGGTTGCAAAGATTACACCTACTACAGGGCCATCTGTAATTTCCCATTACAACGGTTTCCGAGCGATCGATTTACAAGGTAGAGAAGCGTCGGGCTACAGTAGTGGACAGGCGATTCAAGCAATGCAACAAGCGGTGACTGAAGCAGCAACGCCAGGTGTTGGCAGTGATTGGATTGGAACTGCCCGCGAAGAATTAAGTGCAGGTAACTTGGGGATTTTGATTTTTGGCTTCGGGATCATTATGGTGTTTCTGACGCTGGCTGCTCAGTATGAAAGTTATATCGATCCGGCGATTATTTTGTTAACTGTACCGTTAGCGTTGTTAGGCGCATTGAGTGCCTTATCTTTGCGCGGTTTGGTGAATGATGTCTACGCAAACGTGGCGTTAGTGATGCTGATTGGATTAGCGTCAAAGAACGCGATTTTGATTGTCGAGTTTGCCAATCAAGGTCTTGAACAAGGTATGACAATTCGACAAGCAGCCGTAACCGCAGCGCAAGAAAGATTTCGACCGATTGTAATGACTTCAAGCGCTTCCTTGCTGGGATTTTTCCCCCTGGTAATTGCCACCGGAGCCGGTTCTGCCTCGCGTTGGTCGTTAGGAACAGCCTTATTTGGCGGGCTACTCGTAGCAACGATTTTGAGTTTGCTGATTGTTCCAGTCCTGTACGTAATCATCAAGACTTTGGAAGAACGCTTCTTGAAGAAAAAACCTGCTAAACCTTCCCAACCGCCATCCCCAGATGGAAACGAAGATGGACAATCAAGAGCGATGCCAACTCCAGTCGGAGACGCTGCGCGAACGACGAACGCTCATCAACATTCATCTGTAATTATCAAGCAGAATGCTGATGATAACAAACGTAATGATTCGAGTAAGTAAAAAAGGAATAGGGTTAAGGCAAGAAACGCGATGAATCGCCGTCAAGACAAAAGATTGGTTACTGCATCGAATGGCACGCTTGTAAAGCTGAAAGCTCGTTTGGGCAGGGTGTTGGGGGTAGGGTGTTGGGTGTAGGGAAAAATCAAGAAAAGTAAATATGAGTGGGGATACAAATAAATTTCTGACTTACTACACCCACTCAGCCACACCCCACACCCAAAAGCCTTATATATAATGGGTTTGCCGTTAACAAGCGTGCCATTCACAATAGACCTCTTGCTTTCATTGCTTTTTGCAAGAGGTCTATTGTGAATGCGGCCGCGGCCTTGTTAATACATCGGCTTGTATTGTGAATGCGGCCGCGGCCTTGTTAATACATTGGCTTGTATTGTGAATGCGGTCGCGGCCTTGTTAATACATCGGCTTGTATTGTGAATGCGGCCGCGGCCTTGTTAATGCATCGGCTTGTATTGTGAATGCGGCCGCGGCCTTGTTAATACATCGGCTTGTATTAAAAACACTACGCTTTTACGCAAAGCTGTACTTAGAAAGCTATAGCAACAGCCAAAATGGTTAGAACATTAACAGATGATAAAATTTAGACACAAAAAGGCTTTTCACCCAGTCCCCAGTCCCTAGTCCCCAGTCCCTTGCTATAGTTTCATTTTTCCTCTGCTTGTATGAAACCACCCTGGACTCTCGAAGAGCGGGGAGGGGGTTGGGGGTGGGGTTCAGTACCAACTCAACCCAGAATCGGTATTATTACAAGAGGTAAAGATTAAGCTGTAACTTTGGGAACCACTGACACAATGTAGAGTATCTCCTGATAATTTAGCAAAGCTATAAGCATTGGAGCGAAGCAAATGAACGCTAAATTAATCGTTTTTTCTGCCTTTGTGACAGCATTTGTAGGTGCAGGAATTGGCTTTATTATTGCTAATTTACTTCCTTGTCCTTACACAAGTCAAATGTATAAAGATTTAGAGCAAAAATATGCGGTCGTTGGTGCAGTTGCTGGCTTGCTGATTGGTTCTAGTCAAGAAATGATTCGAGAACTCAAACAAGAGCGGGATGCAGAAGAAGAATTGCTGCGGGATTTGAACAAAGCTATTCACTCAAGTACAGATCGAGAAAATTTATGACAATTTTTTGACAAGAACTAACAGCAATAGCAAAAATTCCGATCGCGGTTCTGGAAAACTGCAAGGCAAAACCGCCATACTCACAAGTGGTAACTCTGGAATTGAGCGGGTAGTCGCACTTACCTTCGCCCGTGAAGCTGCCGATGTGCTGATGTATGCAGGTGTGTCTATTGATGGTTTGCTGAGTTCAACTGCATTGCGACTGTTAGATGCCCTTCAAAGCCAGGCGATCGCGTTGCATTGTCTGGAGTGTCAAAGAGTTTGGTTATGTTAAGTAATTCGTTATAATTAATATAAATTAATTGTTACAGAGGATTGGCATAAGCCACCAATTTTAAAAATAGTGCGCTACTATCGACAAGCAATAAAAAATCTCCTAGAGGTCTGATATTAATACGCCTCTAGTTATAAGTTGAAGAGGATAAAAAAGATGGTTCAAAGTATAGGCGGTATAGCGAAATATTCAGCTACCGACCTAGACCGATTTGCTCAAAAACTGAATCAAGACGGAATTTGTGTAATTCCCGGTGTTTTTGAGCAAAAATTAATTGACGAGTGGGCACAAGCTTTTGAAAAATTATTTCACGAGCGTCAAAATCAACCAGGTGGGTTGGCTCCTCGTGAAGTTTCCCGCTACTATCTAACCTTGCCTTGGATTTACCCATTTGCTAATGAGTTAGTTTTTGCCAATCCAGTGATTATGGGTATTTTAGATCGCGTGTTTTACCAAGAATACGTGATGGTTCAGATGGGAGTTGATGTTCCATTCCAAGGTTCAGATTATCAGGAAACCCATCGGGATTTTCGCCCATTGTTTAGCGATCGCATTGTTACCCCACTTTACGCCCTAGCAGTTAACTTTCCCCTTGTGGAAGTAACCGCAGAAAACGGCCCGTTCCAAATGGCGCGTGGAACCCATGTTATACCGCGTGAAGAAGGATTAGAAAAAGTTGCCAGTGGTGAAATTCCGATGGAATCTTTTTATATGCAGCCTGGTGACGTGATGGTGCGATCGCCTTTAGCACTACATCGGGGTTCCCCAAATCGGACAAACCATCCAAGGCCGATGGTAGTCATGGGGTATGCCATGCATTGGTTGCACACACCAAAGGTAGATTTGACTCTCCCACAAGACTATTATGATAGTCTCCCAGAAAAACTAAAGCAGATGCTACGGTGTCAGCTAGTAGAAAGCTTACCTAAGAACAAAGTCGAGACTTACGTGAATTTCAAATACTAGTAGTTTTTCAAGGCAACAATGCTTGGTAAATAAGTTTGTAGTCAGGACTTTAGTCCTTGATTTAAGCGTTAAAGCCCTCACTACAAACCCGGCAAACTTAACTTGACTAACCACTAGTGGAAGAAGGATTTTTGTCATTCCATAGATAATTAAGATGCAAACCTATACTAATCCAGTCTACAAAGGTTATTTTGCCGATCCTTTTGTTTGGCAACACGAAGGCGTATATTATGCGATCGGTACTGGTGCAGCAGAAGCAGAAGGAACGGTAGACGAAATAGCGGACGCACCAAATGTTAACTCCGATAACAAATCGCGTGTCTTTCCTCTGTTACGCTCCTTCGATTTTGTAAATTGGGATTATGTTGGTAACGCGCTACAACGGCCAGATCCCGCCCTTGGCGATAATTTTTGGGCCCCCGAAGTTGCTTATTGCGATCGCCAATTTTATCTCTACTACTCTGTAGGACATGAAGACAAGAATCATCAGTTACGTGTAGCTACAAGCGATACTCCGTTAGGGCCATATCAAGATGTTGGTGAAACACTTGTAGATCCAAAGTCCTGTCCTTTTGCGATCGATCCACACCCATTTCAGGATGACGATGGACAGTGGTATTTATTTTACGCCCGTGACTTTCTGGATACATCGAATGGAGTACGTGCTGGCACAGCATTAGTTGTAGACAAACTCCAAACCATGACTAAGCTTGCTGGTGAAGGGAAAGTGGTTTTACGTGCGCGATCCGATTGGCAACGGTTTTTAGCCAATCGTTTGATGTATGGTGAAATTTATGATTGGCATACTTTAGAAGGCCCCTGCGTTCGTAAGCATGAAGGTAAATACTATTGCTTTTATAGTGGTGGACGCTGGGAAACTGAAAACTACGGCGTAGATTATGGCGTTGCTGACAACGTGATGGGGCCTTATTCTGATGCAGGTAACGAAACTGGGCCACGGGTGCTAAAGTCTGTTCCTAATTTTGTTATCGGGCCGGGACATAATTCTATTGTTCTTGGGCCAGATGGTAAGACTGAGTATGTTGTCTACCATGCTTGGACGAAAAACATGGATATGCGGCAAATCTGTTTAGATATGCTGATCTGGAAACCAGAAGGGCCATCTTGCAATGGCCCTACTTGGACACCGCAGACTATCAGCAACTATTAAAGATTTTGCGATACATTAACACCGCTAACTTTGGCTGGTATAACAACGCTATAGTAGCCAGCTGCGATCGCTGCTAATGCATTAAGCAAAACATTAGCACCGAACAATGGCATTAAACCAAAAAATGTCTTACCCAAAGGCAACAATCCGATGATGGCCAGCAAGGCATAAGAAACTGCAAAACCACGATTGAATAGACGCGCTGTGGTAGTATTGTTGTAAGAAGTAATTCCTAACAATCCGACGGCACAGCGAACAAGATTATGCAAAAAATTGGTGGGAATTGCACCAAAGATATAACCAAAACCCGCAGAATAAGCACCAGCAGATTGATCGAGTGGAACAAAAGATTCGCTCGATCCTGGTAATGAAACCAAAGCTGGTACAAATCCAGCTAAACCTAAAAGTAAATAACTGATTCCGATAGCCAAAGCAATGTAACGCTCGATCATTTTTGCCTGGTTAATGTTTTCCATCTTGTTTCTCTTGGTAAGTGTGTAGATGTTTAGGAAATAGTAACTCCTAGCTGATAAATCATCAAAATCTAATTTCTTAATAGATATAAATAGATCGTCTCTAGCTAGTTAACTATCTCAACATAATATTTTTAATTCAACTTCGTATTTCATATATTTCACTCTATCAAAGGTAAGAAGCGCTATCTTAAAAAGGCTTATAATTTAAATTGAATTTTAGGCTTATGGGTTTGATCTTCATTAAAAAATATTTACTAACTAATTCTTTTCATTGCTGTGATATTCCGTTGCTTTAGCTACTTGTAGAAATGGCATTTTTCGTTCAGGATTTATAGTTTTATTATGAAAAGAATTATTGAAGGGCGAATAGATATCTACCTCGGATAGCCAAATCATAGTTTCATAACCAACCCGACCGATTTCTGGCTCTAAACCCATAGGCATCTCTAGTAAATAAACCCAGCTACCTGACTGAGGCTGGTAATTTTTGATGATGCCTTCTTTGCCGATAAACTCTACCTTTTGACCGCTATGAAACTTAGGTAGTGATAAAAGACTTGCATTCATTACTCGTAATTCCTTCGACTAATAGAGTAATAAATAACCTTATAGCTAATATAAAACTTGTGGTTATCCGTCACAGGTTTCAATGTATTCTCTGTCAGTCGTTTTAATAGTAAGTTTGACTTTTTATATCTAAAGTCGGAATTTTCATTAAATCTATTAAATTTTTCAAAAAAAACTTTCAAAATCAGAAACTTTACTACTTAATTTATTTCCAATGCCTACACTTATCGCACTACCTATTTTATTGGAAAAACTCTGAGATAGAAAACGCGATCGCTCCATCATTAAAAGCGATCGCGTGAGGTTTATGAATTGAATTATTATCAATCTTACACATAATCAAAAAGCTTTTATCCTACCCAAGGTTGAGATAATATCTATATCATCAGAGTGAAATTTATAATACTTATTTACCAAAACTAACAATCAAAGAAATTAGTTCTGCTACTATGATTTATAAAATAGTTGTTACAATAATATGTATTCTAAATAACAAATTAATATTTTGTTTTAGAAAAATACTGTTTTAATACTTAAAACCAGGCAATTGTTATATAAATTTAGCGTTAAATATTTACTCTAAGTTACCAAATAAGCTGAATTGATTAATTTTAATAGTATTAATAATTATTTTAATTATCTTGTGTACGAAACCGAACAGACAAAAACAACTATATTTGCATGGTTTTCAATATAAATATTTATTTGTGTTACATAAGTTAATAATCTATTTTAGATAAAATAAAAATATAGTGCTTAAGACTTAATCAAGAAAGTAATTTTATATTTATTTTGGTAGATGAAAAAATTAGACATAAAACAGTATTTTCTTAAGTAGTGAACCAGTCAAGCCAAGTATTGATTATACCGATTCGATATTGAAAAGCAGCAAAATATATTGCAAGCTTTTGCCTGAAAGTAAGCTTGATGCTGCCTTACAAAGAAAAGGTATTAGCGTTTAGCTAGTCAGAATTAATAATTTAAATAACGAGACAAACTATGGCAAGTGAAAAATCTCAAGTCAAAAACAACGGTGTCAGCAATGTTATTTCGTCGAAGCAGCGTAAAACAAAGCGATCGCAGCTAGCCCAAACGCAATCATCGAGTACATCACTGTTGGATTTAACTTCGTCTAATAAAAAAGTTCAATCAACAGAAACTTTTAAAGATACACCTGATATAGTTTGCTTATCTCATTTACGTTGGAATTTCGTCTATCAAAGGCCACAACATCTTCTTAGTCGCTGCGCTCAAGGAAAGCGAGTCTTCTTTATTGAGGAGGCAATTTTCTCTGAAGAACCGTTGGCAAGGTTAGATGTAAACCAAGATTCTAATGGAGTAGTTGTGGTTGTGCCACACCTACAACAAGGTTTAAGCGAAGAAGCAATCAACGCAGATTTACAAGTACTAATTAATAATTTATTTGCAGAGCATAATATCAACAAATACATTTGTTGGTATTACACACCAATGGCGATCGCTTTCACGCGCCACTTGCAACCCCAAGCCGTGGTGTACGATTGCATGGATGAATTGTCTGCATTCCACGGCGCGTCACCTACTTTAAAGAATTACGAAGCCGAACTATTCAAGCGTGCAGACTTAGTATTTACAGGGGGACAAAGCCTTTACGAAAGTAAAGTGAACCAGCATCCCAACGTTTATGCCTTTCCCAGTAGTGTAGATGTCCCCCACTTTGGCCAGGCGAGAAATCTTCAAGAACCAGAAGATCAAGCTCATATTCCCCATCCTCGCCTTGGATTCTTTGGCGTAATTGACGAACGGATGGATATTGAACTGCTTGCTGGTATTGCCGAAGCCCGTCCCGACTGGCATTTAGTAATTATTGGGCCAGTTGTCAAAATCGATCCCGCAGCTTTGCCACAGCATGAAAATATCCATTATCTCGGTGGCAGAGACTATAAACAGCTACCTGCTTATTTAGCAGGGTGGGATTTAGCAATGTTGCCATTTGCGCGTAATGAGTCAACACGCTTTATTAGCCCTACCAAAACTCCAGAGTATCTTGCCGCAGGTAGACCTGTAGTATCTACTTCGATTCGAGATGTGGTACGTCCTTATGGAGAGTCAAAACTGGTGCGAATTGCAGACACAATTTCTGAGTTCGTCACCGCCGCAGAACTTGCAATGCAAGAGGATACTCCAACTTCAGAATGGCTGAGTCGAGTAGATGCCTTTTTAGAAAAAATTTCTTGGGATCGCACTTGGGCATCCATGATGAAGCTAATTGACTCTGCCATTGCAGCGCGTGATGGTGAAGACAAAGCTAACTCCACAGGTGCGGCTGGTAAACAAGCACCAAATGTCATTACCAGAGATTTTGTCTTCGATTACTTAGTCGTCGGCGCTGGTTTTTCTGGTAGCGTCATTGCAGAACGTTTGGCAACTCAAGGTAAAAAAGTGCTGGTTGTAGACAAGCGCAACCACATAGGCGGCAATGCCTACGATCATTACAACGATGATGGCATTCTTGTACACAAATATGGCCCCCATATCTTTCACACCAACTCCCGCGAAGTCTTTGAATACCTCTCGCGCTTTACTCAGTGGCGGTCTTACGAACATCGTGTCCTTGCCAGTGTAGACGGGCAACTTGTCCCGATTCCGATCAACCTCGACACCATCAACAAGCTGTATGGGATGAATCTCAATTCATTTGAGGTGGAAGAGTTTTACAAATCGCTTGCTGAACCCGTAGAATCCATCCGCACTAGTGAAGATGTGGTGGTCAGCAAAGTTGGTCGAGTACTGTATGAAAAGTTTTTCCGTAATTATACCCGTAAGCAATGGGGACTCGACCCATCAGAACTTGACAAATCAGTAATTGCCAGAATTCCCACCCGTACCAATCGTGACGATCGCTATTTTACCGATAGCTACCAAGCGATGCCGCTACACGGCTTTACCCGGATGTTTGACAATATGCTAAATCATCCGAACATCAAGGTAATGCTTAACACTGATTATCAGGAAATTCAAAAAGCTATACCTTGCCGCGAGATGGTATATTCCGGGCCAGTTGACGAATTCTTTGATTATCGCTACGGCAAACTACCATATCGTTCGCTTGATTTCAAGCATGAGACGCATAACACGAGTGTGTTTCAATCAGCGCCAGTCATCAACTATCCCAATGAACAGCTTTATACTCGTGTGACAGAGTTTAAATACTTAACTGGTCAGGAACACTCTAAAACAAGTATTGTTTATGAGTTTCCCAAAGCTGAAGGAGACCCTTATTATCCTGTACCGCGTTCTGAGAATCAGGAAATTTACAAGAAATACAAGGTGCTGGCAGATGAAACTCCAGGGATCTATTTTGTCGGACGATTAGCGACCTACAAGTACTACAACATGGATCAATGTGTTGCTCAGGCTCTAGCTGTGTACAAACAAATTGCGGTTAAGGCTTAAATAATTCGTAATTCACGCCGTCCGCGTACAACTTTCTTTCAAACCTAACCCCCAGCCCCTTCCCTTGTAGGGAAGGGGAGCAAGAATCAAAGCCTCTCTCCCCGTAGAGGACTACAGTGTACAGACAAGTCGAATTACCCCCCTTAATCCCCCCGATATATTGGGCTACCGTGTATACACAAGTCAAATTACCCCCCTTAATCCTCCCTCTTATAAAGGGGGGAAAAAAGAAAAATCCGGTTCCCTCCCCTTTGCAAGGGGAGGGTTAGGGTGGGGTAAAACCTTGATTTTTCGTTTTCAGTTCTCAATTAACTTAAGCTTTGTAGCACAAATATTATTAGTGGGATAGGTTCTTGGGTTTTTCAGCTATTTCAGACTTGTGTGTTGATCGTAGCTCCCTGTGGAGGAGAGGTATGGAAGCGGGATTCTAAGAAGAAGTTGCACCTCGCGTTAATTCGTAATTAGGACTGCACTGTATTTAATAAGGTGCGTTACCCTAACGCACTAAAAATCTAGGATGGTGCGGTGCGTTAGCCTCTGGCATAACACACCTTACACAACTGAAAAAGAACGCATCAAATAAAATATCAGCTTGAGTTGTAAATTATGACTTCTGCTTTCAACTCGACACTCAACACTAACAAAGCACAACTTCCTCTAGAAGTGTGGGCTGGTGTAGAGTGTACGGTTAATCGTGTGGGTGAAGAGTATTTCGATCAATTAGAACGCAATGGTCATGCAACCCGCTTAGATGACCTAGATTTATTCGCTGAACTTGGCATACACGCCATCCGCTATCCAGTACTTTGGGAAAGGATAGCGCCCAATGGTTTGAAAAATGCTGATTGGTCGTGGGCGGATGAACGGCTGGGACGCTTGCGCGAACTCGGCATCCGTCCGATTGTGGGGCTAGTGCATCATGGTAGTGGGCCGCGTGATACCAGCTTAGTAGATCCAGAATTTCCTGAGAAACTAGCAGTGTTTGCTCGTGCGGTTGCAGAACGCTATCCTTGGGTAACACATTACACACCCATCAACGAGCCATTGACAACAGCACGATTTAGTGGGATGTATGGTCACTGGTATCCTCACGGACGGGACGATTTAACCTTCGCTCGTGCTTTGTTAGGAGAGTGCAAAGCGATCGCTCTTTCAATGCAGGCAATCAGAGAAGTCAATCCCAACGCCCAACTCCTACAAACTGAGGATTTGGGTAAAACTCATAGTACGCCAAAGCTGGCTTATCAAGCAGAATTTGAGAATGAACGTCGCTGGTTGAGTTTGGATTTATTATGCGGCCGAATCAACCCAACTCATCCCATGTGGGATTACTTGCGCGACTGTGGTATCAGCGAGACTGAACTTGAAGAATTTTTACAATATACCTGTCCACCTGACATTATCGGCATTAACCATTACCTGACAAGCGAACGCTTTTTAGATGAAAACCTAGAAAACTATCCAGCTTGGACGCATGGTGGTAATGGTCGGGACAAGTATGTAGATGTAGAGGCAGTGCGAGTTTGTGCTGAGGGTTTGGCAGGCCCCCGGACATTGCTCAAAGAGACATGGGAACGCTACAAACTACCTTTTGCTGTCACTGAAGTTCACTTGAGTTGTACCCGTGAGGAACAGCTACGTTGGCTCAATGAAGTGTGGAATGCAGCCCAAGAATTACGAGACCAAGGCGCAGATGTTCGGGCTGTGACTGCTTGGGCACTTTTGGGCAGCTACGATTGGAATAGTTTAGTGACTCGCTCGGCAGGATACTACGAGTCAGGCGTATTTGATTTGCGCTCTCCACAGCCTAGACAGACTGCGATCGCTAAAATGGTGCGAGATTTAGCCACTGGGCATAAACCCAACCATCCACTACTTGATACACCAGGATGGTGGCATCGACAAGAGCGTTTGGTCTATCCAGCAGTCAGTTGTCGTAGCAATAATTACAAAATATCGGAAACTGATGAGTCAAGCAATAATCTAAAATCCAAAACTTGTACTGAGCGAAGTCGAAGTATCCAAAATCCAAAATTGGTACGTCCCTTGGCGATCGTCGGAGCCACAGGAACTCTAGGCAAGGCTTTTGCTCGGTTGTGTGAAGTCCGAGGAATTTCATATTGTCTGCTAAGACGCCAAGATATGGATATTGCCAATCCTGCTTCCGTCAATAAAGTACTTACCGAATTGCAACCGTGGGCAGTTGTGAACGCTGCGGGATACGTGCGAGTAGACGATGCCGAACGCGAACCCGATGTTTGTTTAAAGGTAAACGCTGAAGGGGCAGCGATTTTAGCTGCTGCTTGCGCTCAACATAATGTGGCGCTGGTAACTTTCTCTTCAGATTTGGTATTCGATGGTGCTGAGTCTAATCCTTATGTCGAAACTGATACCGTTGCGCCCCTCAATATATATGGGTGCAGCAAAGTTTTGGCAGAAAAGCTAGTATTACAGGCTCATCCGGCATCACTAATAATTCGCACCAGTGCATTTTTCGGCCCGTGGGATGATTACAACTTTGTGACGATCGCCCTGCGGCAATTAGCTGCTGGAAATACTTTTGTTGCTGCCGAAGATGCGATCGTTTCGCCTACTTATGTACCCGATCTTGTTCATGCCAGTCTTGATTTATTGATTGATGGCGAGAAAGGTTTGTGGCACTTGGCTAACAAAAGTGCTGTAGCTTGGGCTGACTTAGCCCGATTAGCAGCGAAAAAAGCAGGTGTGAGTGTCAGCAGTCTAATTGCTCGTCCGACGCAAGAGCTTGGTTTAATTGCTCCCCGCCCAGCTTACAGCGTTCTCGGTAGCAATCGAGGTGAATTAATGCCAAACCTTGACAGTGCAATTTCTCGCTACTTGGAAGAAAGAAATTAGTTGGCTGGCAATCTAATTTTAACGTGAGTTCGACGAGTGCTATTTTGACCTCTCCCCCAGCCCCTCTCCTGGTAGGAGAGGGGAGCAAAAACCCTCCTTACTCCGTTACTCCTCCCTCTCCTTACCCAGACGCAACGCGTTCGCCTTTTAAGAAAGGGAGGCTGGGAGTGAGAGGTCTGTTGAACTCACGTTAATTTTAAGGGGAGCAGGGGAAAAAGTCCTCTCCTCTGCACCCTTCCCCCTGCGCCTCTGCCTCTTCTCAATGCCCCATTCCCCATACTTCGACTGCGCTCAGTACAAGTTCCCAATTCTCGATTGGAAAATTATGGCAACTATTTTAGTCACGGGAGGAGCCGGATATATTGGCTCCCATGCTGTATTAGCTCTGAAAAACGCAGGTTATAAAGTAATCGTTTTAGATAATCTATCGAACGGACATAGAGAACTTGTAGAAGAAGTTTTGCAGGTAAATTTGATTATTGGAGATATGAGCGATCGCACTCTTCTTGATGACATATTTTCAACTCACAAAATAGCTGCGGTTATGCATTTTGCTGCTTATATCGCAGTCGGTGAATCTGTCACAAATCCAGCCAAATATTACCATAATAATGTTGCAGGTACTCTGACGCTTTTAGAAGCAATGATTGCTGCATCAGTTAATAAATTTATCTTTTCTTCTACTTGCGCTCTTTATGGTGTACCAAAGTTTGTTCCGCTTACCGAAGACCATCCGCAAGATCCCATTAGTCCCTATGCTACTAGCAAGTGGATGGTAGAAAGAATTTTATCTGATTTTGATACAGCCTACAATTTAAAGTCTGTACGTTTCCGTTACTTTAACGCCGCAGGTGCTGACCCTAATGGGTTGTTGGGTGAAGACCACGAACCTGAAACTCATCTCATCCCATTAGTACTGCTAACTGCTTTTGGTAAGCGCGAATCGATTTTGATTTTCGGCACTGATTATCCTACCCCAGATGGTACTTGTATCCGCGATTATATTCATGTGACTGACTTGGCACAAGCTCATATTTTAGGTTTGGAATATCTGCTCAAAGGGGGAGAGAGCGAAGTATTTAATCTAGGAAATGGCAGTGGTTTTTCAGTCAGAGAAGTGATAGAAACTGCTAAAGAGATAACAGGCAAAGAAATTAAAATAGAAGAACGCGATCGCAGACCAGGCGATCCTCCTATTTTAGTTGGCAGCAGTGACAAAGCAACTAAAGTTTTAGGTTGGCATCCAGAGTATCCTAATTTGAACGAAATTATCGCCCATGCTTGGCAATGGCATCAACAACGACATAAGTAAAGACTATAGCAATCCGATTTGATTCGGAGAATTACTCGTAGAGATTAGGGACTAGGGACTGGGGACTGGGGACTGGGAAGAAGGAATAAAGGTGTACTGAGTTTTTTTCACGCAATCAAATATGAGTCCTATAATTTAAAACATCCTGTAAGGATTAGAAATTCATTCTTTCGGTACTCGTAAGCTAATGAAAGAACTTGTTTAAATTAAAGAATGGCTTAAAACAAGTATCAGTCAGTATTAGTTAATGAGCGTAATCGAGTTTCAAAATTTACCTAATGCACAGCAGTGCCAAAAAAGTACACTGCCCTCTTTAGGGCTAGTTTGCATCACCTCAGACAAACAAGTGCGCTTTCGGACAATGACACGCACCCGATACTTAAAACTTTCCCTTAGCGATCGCGAAAGTGCCCTGAGTGAACTGTATCGCCATAATTTACAACGCTTACATGATGCCCTCTCCTTTTGTCAGCAAAATAAAATTCAGCTTTATCGGATGTCTTCTAATTTATTTCCCCTAAGTGACTTAGAAGACGAAATCGGCGCAAATATATTAGAAGCAATGAGCGCTGATTTAGCAGCAATTGGTCAACGAGCAAATGCATTGAACATCAGAATGGTGTTGCATCCAGATCAATTTGTAGTGCTAAGTTCTGATTCCCCTGAAGTAGTACAGGCAAGTATTAATAATCTAGCAGGACATGCACGTATACTTGACTTACTGGGATTACCGCGATCGTCTTGGTCATTGATGAATATTCATGGTGGCAAATCTCAACGGACTGAACAACTAGTAAAAGTAATTTCCGAACTACCAGAAAATATCAAAAGCCGCTTGACTTTAGAAAACGATGAATACGCCTATAGTGCCGATGAAATTTTAGCAGTATGTCAGCAAGCTAGTGTGCCGATGGTATTTGATGCCCATCACCATATTTGCCACGAAAATTTGGATAGCTACGATCATCCGAGTGTAGCATCCATGTTTTACGCAGCGCGAGAAACTTGGAAAAATCCAGATTGGCAATTAGTGCATATTTCCAATGGTGAGCAAGCTTTCAATGACCGAAAACACAGCGATTTGATTACCGATATGCCTAACGTTTACTACCAAGCACCGTGGATCGAAGTCGAAGCCAAACAAAAAGAAGAAGCGATCGCACTTTTGCGTTCTGGGTGGCTAATGAACAATAATTGTACATAAATTAGAGACATCTAGTCTATGTTGTCTGCACCTCTGGTGTTGTGTCTGGGTTAACCACAGTGAAACTTAGAGGATGTTTGAAAAGTTTTATTCTCGGTAACAAAACGTTCTAGATTCCCCTAAATCCCCCAATAAATTGGGGGAGTTTGATTCCGGTTCCCCCTTAAAAAGCTACAGTATACACACAAGTCTTTTAAAGTTGCTATGTAACGTAGGGTGGGTTAATTTTTGTAGGTCGATGCAACAAAAATGCAGGACGATGCAACAAAAATGTAGGACGATGCAACAAAGATGCAGGACGATGCAACAAAGGTGCAGGACGATGCAACAAAGGTGCAGGACGATGCAACAAAGGTGCAGGTCAATGCAACAAAGGTGCAAGACGATGCAACAAAGGTGCAGATCAAGAGACTTGTGTGTACACCGTAGCCTTAAAAAGAGGGGCTAGGGGGATCAGTTAGTGCCTAAATATCACATAACCACTTTTCAAACAATCTCTTACACGTTTACAGCCTCATTTATGGTTAATACCTCACTTAATTGGTCTATAAACCATTTTATAGAAGCTTGATTTTGATGTGATTATCTATAGCTAAATTGCTTATTTCTATTGGTAGATTAAATCAAAATTTAAAAAGACCAAAATGAAAATATACAGAGATAAAAATAACCTGTAAATTATTAGTTTTATGCAAAAAATTTATGGCAATGTTCAGGGAATAAAAGCTAGTCAGATTAAACGACTGCAAGAGCTTTATGAGCAAAATCAACCAGCAGATAGATTTCTTACGCCAGAATTTGCTCAAGCCTTAGCTACAATTAGTCAACAAATTCATCACCCGATTTGTTGTTATATCAATCGGCGTGGGCAAATTATCCGAATTGCTGTCGGAACACCCAGTCAAACTCAAATTCCACCTGAAGAATTACCCCGCCGCAGTGCAGAACGTTTGAGCGGAATCCGTTGTGTTGCTACTCAACTTAAATCAAATTCACTTGATGAAGCCGCGTTGGTTGCAATGATACGTCAGCGCTTAGATGCTCTTGTCATGTTAACCGCAATTGATGGTGAAGTAAAAGAAGCTTTTTTAGCTTACCTTTTCCCTGACTCAGAAAGTCCTTGGGTAATTTCACCTCCTTTAAGTTTGGACGATATAACCGAACAGGAATTTGATGAACTAGTTGAAGAATGGGAAAGAGAAATTGTTGACGCAGGGGATGGAATATTCTTATCTCAAGAAATTGTCTCCGACCAAGATAGAGTGCTGCTGGTAGGAGTGCAGACAGAAGATGTCTCAGTTCAACGATTTGAAGATGGACTTGCAGAACTAATGCGTTTGGTTGAAAGTGCTGGAGGAATTGTACTTGATACAATGCGGCAAAAGCGCGAGCGCGCCCATCCCCAAACAGTGGTCGGTAAGGGAAAAATTGAAGAAATCACCCTTTTAGCTCACAAACTAAGAGCTAATCTAATCGTTTTTGACCGAGATATTTCTGCATCTCAAGCCCGTAATTTAGAACAAGAGATTGGCATCCGAGTTGTAGACCGCACAGAAGTAATTCTGGATATTTTCGCTCAACGCGCTCGTACTCAAGAAGGTAAATTACAAGTAGAACTGGCGCAACTCGAATATATGTTACCTCGGTTGCGCGGTCGCGGTCAGGAAATGTCTCGATTAGGTGCGGGGATTGGTACGCGAGGCCCTGGTGAAACAAAACTAGAGACGGAACGGCGAACAATTCAACGACGAATTGCTCAACTACAGGAAGAAGTAAATCAATTACAAGCACATCGCGCCCGAATTAGACAACAACGACAACAGCAAGAAATTCCGGTTCTGGCATTAGTTGGCTATACCAATGCTGGTAAATCTACTTTGCTGAATGTGTTAACCAATGCGGAGGTTTTCACCGCAGATCAACTATTTGCTACCCTCGACCCAACAACCCGCAAGGTGGTAATTACAGAACCAGAAACACACGAACGCAGATCGATTTTGCTCACGGATACTGTAGGGTTTATTCACGAACTTCCACCACCACTGATGGATGCGTTTCGCGCCACATTGGAGGAAGTAGTTGAGGCTGATGCGATGATTCATGTCGTGGATTTGTCCCATCCAGCTTGGGAAAGTCATATTGCAAGTGTGCTGGAAATACTCGAAGAAATGCCTGAGATTCCAGAAAAAAGTTTGATTGCTTTTAACAAAGTTGACCAAGTAGATAGCGAAACCTTGGCTAGAGTTCAACAAGAGTATCCCGAAGCTGTGTTTATATCAGCAACCCAGCGCTTGGGTTTAGAGACTTTCAAAATGCGATCGCTGCAACTAATTGACGAAAGAGTTGAAGCAGTTGCAGTCCCACAAAATTCATACTAAACAAGAAGGAATTATATGACACCGACTATCATTGTTCACGGTGGAGCAAAAACCATCACGGACGACAAGGTTGCAGCCAACAATGCAGGCTGTACAGCAGCAGTAGAGGCTGGTTGGGCAGTGCTAATCAGTGGAGGTACGGCCGCAGAAGCTGTAGAAGCAGCGATTCGAGTTCTGGAATCCGATCGGACATTTAACGCTAGCCTCGGTGCAACTCTCAATAGTGATGGAGAAGTGGAATTAGACGCGGCGATTATGGAAGGCTCATTAAGTTGGGGAGCAGTTGCAGCAGCTCAGGGCATCCGTCATCCAATTTCGGTTGCACGGAACATTATGGATGATAAACCCAGACTACTAGTAGCGCGGGGTGCAGAACGCTTCGCCATAGATTCCGGGGCTGAAATGTGCAAAAAAGAAGACTTAATAGCTGAGGAACAGTTGGAGCAGTGGAAGGAAGATCGAGAAGTAATCGATCGCCCCAACACCGTAGGTTGTGTAGCTTTGGATGCTAGCGGCATCCTAGCTGCTGGCACTTCAACTGGCGGCACTACCAAGCAGCAACAAGGTCGCGTCGGTGATACTGCACTTGTTGGTTGTGGCTTGTATGCTGATAATAAAATCGGCGGTTGCTCAACAACAGGTGATGGCGAGTCGATTATCCCGGTGGTTTTGGCTAAAACTGCGATCGATTTTTTGAGTGGCGATCGCCATCCAGATGAAGCTGCACAAATGGCAATTGACGCTTTGGTTTCTAAGGTTAAAGGTGAAGCGGGGTGCATCCTCATAGACCGTCAAGGACGCGTTGGCTGGGCGTATAACTCATCACACATGGCTTGTGCTTATATGACTGTAGGACAAGATAAGGTGGCTGCCTTTACTAAGAAATAACTCATACCAATTCGGAATGGGCTACGCTCAGGTAATGCGTAATTAATGAAGCCAAATTACATCTGAGTTTTCAAGTTTAAATATACAGCTTTATTTTTTAAAGTTGGTATTATTTGGAAATGCAGGAGAATCGTTTTCTATAAACAACCGCATCCCCTTTGGGGATGCGGTTTCTCGGAGGACTAAATGAATTCAAAATATAACTTTCAATACTTTCAAGGGAATTCTCTTTCTGACTTGTTTGCTCAAGATATCACAGATGCATCTTATGGGTTTATTTTAAATTACCCTGCAACTGCCAGTTGGGCTGCTTATCCTAACCGAAAAAAATATTTTATTCAAGATGGCAGTAGTGAAGCCACCAAAACCTCCTTCGACAAGATTTGTCAGAAGGAACCGTGGAAAAATCTGGCTGTATTAGGCGATCGCATTCCTGGAATTGTGATTATTCCGCCGCCAAAGTCGCTGCTTGAATACTGGCAAGAGCATTTCGGCTTCAGCCAGTCCAATATTGAAATGATGGATTGCTCGACTTATCTGGATGATCTTAGCCACAGCGAACGCTTTGACAAACTCATTAGTCTATTTCCCTTCGATCGCCTCAAACCTGAAAAACACGCTGTTGATCCAGACACTCATTACCGCTTACTCAGCAAAGTAACCCTAGCCGAATTGGGGGTGCAATGTCCAAAATACGAAAGCTACAATCTGCACCAAGTAAATATTGAAGACATTCAGTTACCACAATATCCCTACTTAATTAAAACATCCCACGGACTCTCAGGAGAAGGCACTTATATCATCAAAAGTCCCAGCGATTTGAACTACTGCCTTGAAGAAATTAGGAAGTATCTTGATATTAAGTTGCTCAATACGATTATTGTCTCGGAGTTCGTCAAGAATGAGGTGCAAAATTACTGCGTACAATTCTATGTCAACAAGCTAGGAGAGATAACCCTTATTGGCACTACCGGCCAACTCGTCACTCCAGAAGGTAACTATTTAGGTGGACTGATTGACTACCGCAACACTGACATGAGCAAGTTCTTTGAGATGATTGCTAACGTTGGTCAGTATGCTCACAAACAGGGTTATTTCGGCGTGATTGGCTTTGATGTGCTGGAAGATCGAGACGGACAATTTTATGCGATCGATGCCAATTTCCGAGTCAATGGCTCGACTCCATTGTGCTTGCAGCGTAATACCCTACTGGGGCTAGGAAAGGGAGTAGCTAAATATTCCAGTGACTACCGCATGGAAGGAGCGTTGGATTCAATTTTAGCCACTTTAAAACCAGAACTAGATCGCAAAGACTTAATCGTTCTGTCGGCTTTAGAGAAAATCAAATACGGAAAAATCTACACAGATATTTATGCGATCGTGACTGGAGAAACTATCCAGGAAATGCAGCATATCGAGCAGAAATTACAGGATAAGGGATTACAATGGCTCCCTTAAACACCGCCTCTGTTGATATCTGGCATTATCAATTTTCATTTATCGTAGAAATTTGGGAGTAGCTTTATAGCAGGAGGCAGAGGGCAGGAGGTAAAACTATTGCTAACTCTAGCATTCACTCTTTCCAAATGTCCTAACTTGTGTGACTACGGCTATAAAATATTTCAAAATATCCTGTTTCAGGGTTTAAATAATCAAATTAAAGGTTAAAAAGCAGAATTATTTGAGATAAAAATCAATAATGATACTTCTAGTCGCTACATTGGTCACACAGTTAAAACAAACTAATAAAGCATAAAATTTATTTTTAATGCACTTTTTCCTATAAAAAAGTATTCAAAAAGTATAAATATAAAATACATAATTTAGACTTTATTTAAATATATTTAATTAGGAAAATAGACATGAAATTCCAAATAGAATGTAATACAGGAAAAACTAGTAAAATATGTTTAATTTGCCAGCAAAGTTCTCAGACAGATCGAGCCAGGTTAATTGTATGCAATGACCAAGGCGAAGGTTATGGAGATATATGCCATCAATGTATAAGTAAAGGTGGTGATTGGGTTCAACTTCAACTCCAAAAATTCAGCCATCAACTACTAACTTGAAAATTATTTTAAGGATATCAAATTTTTATAGTAAGCGGCTGTAGCCTTTAAAATATGGCTGTAGCCGCTTATTACGAACAAATTTAATTAATTTTACATTGTATAACATCAAAAGAATAATATAACTGAATGAGTAAGCTACAAATTGGTACTAGTGGTTGGGTTTATAAGCATTGGATGGATATTTTCTATCCACCACATTTGCCTAGCGATCGGCAATTATCATTTTATGCTCAACATTTTTCCACTGTAGAAATTAACTTTTCCTTTTATCGTTTGCCAGAACGGTCTGTCTTTGAAACTTGGTGCAAGCAAACACCATCTAACTTTATTTTTGCTGTTAAAGGTAGCCGCTATCTCACCCACATGAAGAAATTAAAAGACCCGATAGAGCCGCTATCTCGCCTAATGGAACGCGCATCTGGATTGCAAGAAAAGCTCGGCCCTATTTTATTTCAATTTCCTCATACTTGGCAGATTAATATTGAACGTCTTCAGCCCTTTTTAGAATTACTGCAAACCTACCCTCAACAAAGATTTACAGTTGAATTTCGTCATTCAAGTTGGCTGATTCCACAAATTTACCAACTATTAGAAAGTGCAGGTGTAGCTCTTTGTCTACCTGTCAGCCCAACAGTTCCTCTTGATATCTGTTTGACTGCCCCTTGGACTTATATCCGTATGCACAGTGGGCAATGGAACGTAGGTTATACCGATGAAGAATTATCTACATGGGTTGAACGTATCCATTTATTTCTAATGCAGGAGATTGACGTTTACATGTATTTCAACAACGACCCCGATGGAAACGCTATTCGTGATGCTCAACGACTCTATAGTTTGCTGGGATGTTGTTGAAATACATAATTGAAAACTTATTATTCCACTTCTATCAGATCGGTTGACTGCTTCATTGGGAATAAGAATCGCATTAGCTGGCCTAGTGGTATAGAGCGTTGCTCCTGAACAAAAACTAAGGGTACAAGTGCAGCCATGCGTAGTAAGCCTGAGAGAACAAATAACCCCAGCAAACCCGCAATACCGGGCAGAGTTGCTAAAAAGCTACCGACAGTAATACCCATTGCTCCAGTGATACCAGCAATTGCAGCTGCGATCGCAAAATAACTCGACTGATGACCCAACGGTGCTATTCCCATCATCAAATTGTTGGTACACAAATCAATTGCTGCCCACGTTGCGCCAGCTAGTATGTGTAACAAGGGTAGCCAGATCCAAAAAGAAATGCGATCGCTTCCAACCAAAAGCCACAGCAGAGGTGTCACCGCCACTAAGATTCCCACTAATAGTAGTAGTGGACGATTCCCAATTCGGTCGGCTAGTTTGCCCCACAAAAGCAGCATTAGCATATTCGCGCCAGTTCCTAAGCCGTGATAAATCGTTACTATACTAATATCTATATCCAGATTATCCAGCATATAGAGGTTAAAGAAAGGATTGCTGATGTTAACAGCAAAGCACCAGATGCTCAGGTAAAGCACAAACTTCAAAAAATTAGCATCTTTAAACAAGCTCAAATCTATTCCTTGGGGCTGTGGGTGTGATGTGTCTGAATCTCCAACTTTTAAAAGCTGCGGGTTTATATCAGTCATCCACAACTGGCAGCCCACACTGATTAGCCCTAAAATGATTCCTAGAATCAAGACTGCACCATAACCTTGAAGGGTTCCACCAGGCCAAGCTGATACCGCTAAACCTAGCAGAGGCACACCAACAAGGTTAGTCAAGCCGAGAATACTATTGCGAAAGCCGAAATATCGCCCCCGCAACCGTTGAGGTACTAACACAGCTGACCACCCAAGCCAAGGCGCACGACCAAAAGCTTCGATGATATTAGCTACTAAGAGAATTGCCAATGTCAACTGTACTACTTGGTATCCAGTAATACGAGATGAACTAACCAACCAAATCGCTGGTAGAAGAATCAACCATAGCAGCCGCGACGGGATGAAAATACACATGAAATACCAACGGAAGCTGGTACTTCGATTTATCAAATACGCTCCCAGTGGTTGGAGTAGATTCACCATCTGAGGGATAGCCGCGAGTAGACCAATTTCGGCTGCCCCAGCGCCTAACTCTAGCAAGAAATTACTGAGCAACGCGCCGCCGATGATACTATAAAGAACCGCAGCAAAGACACTTTCAAAAGTTAACGCCTTGAGACTTTGGCGAATTTTTGGCTTAGGAATTTTTAGAAACAGTTTTGGAGT
This sequence comes from Nostoc sp. DedQUE08, assembly GCF_034530895.1. Taxonomy (NCBI): domain Bacteria; kingdom Bacillati; phylum Cyanobacteriota; class Cyanophyceae; order Nostocales; family Nostocaceae; genus Nostoc; species Nostoc sp. DedQUE08. The sequence continues at coordinate 28,680 of NZ_JAVRCD010000011.1, read as the reverse complement.
TGGGAAAAGTACCGTCTCTGTTAATGCCCTATCCTCTGAGATTTCTTGAATGGGGACAGGGGGAAGAGAACTAGCTTCTACTGAAATGTCATCTTCTTGGGGCTGAACCATATTATTTAGTCAATATTTAAAGAATTAAATTGTTATAGCTACTATTACCCACAATTAGTAAAATTTATATAAGATTTAATCAATAAGTTCTAAAGCATTGCAATTGCTTACTTATCCTGAAGAACTAGTCTATAGTAAGTGTTGACTATAAACTGCTTGAACAGAAATAACTAACATATAGCCGTAGTCATATAGGTTAGGACAGTGTTAATTGCTCAAAGCCTTAAATTGACTGGGTTTTTACTCACCACGGGCTAAACGCCCCGCTGACGCTAACAGCACTTTGCTATATAACTGTGGTTAGGCTTCTATCTCACAAGTAAATTCTTTGGCCTAAAGTTAATACGATTTTCCTATAGCAATCCTAAATCATTCGTGAGAGAGAAAATCGCTGAAAGGCTTTAAAACACCCACTTTTAATCTCAGTGTTTTCTCACGTTTCAATTCGGATTGCTATATAAGCTTTAGTGTAGTAAATTTAGCAGTTAATTATTATTTTGTGAGGACAAAATAATAGGATATTTTCAAAATCATTCTTGAGGATTAATACCTTTACAGAAAGATATAAAAATTTAGCTTCTACGAGTACACATAGACATAAAGAATGCTGATTTATCTAGCCAATAGTTATGATTGGGGTTAAATTCAAATTATTTAAGTACTCTTTTTAGATAATGTGGAGATAAAATTTACCATATACGCTGTTTGTCTATTTAACCTTTTAATTTCAGTGATGCCAAATAAGTAATCTAAAACCAATTGCATAAGTCTTGAGGAAATTATTTCACTGAAAATTTCTATCCTAAGGTATCATTGCTCATGCTACTGAATGTGTCACGATGAGCTACGCCCCGATAGAGGCGATCGCAACATGAATCAAAAACTCTTTTATGGCACAGACAGAAATTAACGATATATCGGCAGATAGCTCCTTAGTCGATCCTGAAAAAGACCTGCTAGGAAATGCGAACTTTGCCAAGCATCTAGCAGACAGCATTTGTAAAATGAGCTTTCCTGAAGGTTTCATTATTGCAGTTTACGGTTCTTGGAACTCTGGCAAATCTACATTATTAAACTTTGTAGTTCACTATCTTCAGCAAAAGCCAGAGGAGGAGAAACCAATCATCATTCCTTTTAATCCGTGGTTATTCTCTGGACACGAAAATATTACAAGGCGCTTTTTTGACCAATTAAAAAACGTTTTAAGCAAAGAGTCATCTGTGCCAAAAGGTTTGAGGGAGAGAGTAGCTGATTTTGCCGCCATTATTTCAGATATTCCTCTACCTTATGCTCAAACTGGCAAGGCATTAGCAGCATTATTGGACGATAGGGACAAAGAAGCTGGCGAATTAAAAGAAGAAGTAGAAGACACGCTAGTACAGCAGCAGAGGCGAATAGTTGTAACAATTGATGATATCGATCGGTTGGCTGCGGAAGATATCAAGCAGTTATTTCGTATTTTTAAAGCAATGCGAAATTTTACTAATCTTGTCTATCTTCTGGTTTTTGATAAAGAAATTATCATGAGAAAAATTGCAGATACTAAAGAAATATCTGAAGAAACATACTTAGAAAAAATTATTCAAGTTAGTTTTGAGTTACCTATTGCTGATAAAACCTCACTTCGCAGGCTGCTTTTTGAAAAGCTCGATCATATATTTGCGGAAACTCCAAAACAACAAATAAACCAAAGTCGCTGGGGTGATATTTACTTTCAAGGAATAGAACACTTTATTACTAACATTCGCGATATTACTCGTTTTATTAATACTTTAATGGTGACGTATCCAGCAGTAAAAGATGAAGTAAATCCTGTTGATTTCCTTGCCATTGAGTCTTTGCGAGTCTTTTGTCCAAAAATTTATAGTATAATCCATCAAAATCCTCATATTTTTGTAGGAGAGATAAACCTTTCAATAGACGAACTCAAGAATCTTCTGAATACCTGGATTGCTCAACTGCGAGATGAAGACAAGCAGCCTATTAAAAACCTGCTAATGCACCTTTTTCCTAAATTAAAATTCATTTTGGGTAATACTTCTTTAGATGAAAAGCAATTGGAATGGCGCGAACAGCTACGTGTGTGTAGTTTAGAAATATTTCCTATTTATTTTCGTCTGTCGTTATCAGCAAGTGAATTGTCTAATATTCAGATAAAAATTATCCTTGGTTTGGTTGAAAATAGAGAGAAGTTTAGAAATTCTTTGATAGAACTTACTAAACAAAAGCTTCCAAACGGCACAACGCAAGCCAGGGTGTTTATAGAACAGCTAGAAAATTCCACTGAAGAAATTCCTGTAAATTACATCCCTTCAGTTGTAGAAGCTTTGTTTGATGTCAGCGAGCAATTATTATCTCAAGATGATGAATCTCATAGCATTCTTGCTTTTAGCAATGAAGTTATTATTAGTCGTTGTATCTCTCAACTCTTGCGTCAAATTAATGAAACATCACGGTTTGAGTTGCTAAAAAAAGTAATTACCCAAGGGAAAGCGTTACCAATAATTAATCATGAAATTGCAATACTAAAAGAGCAACAAAGTCAATATGGTACAGATAAATCTAACTATGAAGAGAAATGGCTTGTGAACGCACAGCACCTTAAAGAACTAGAAGAAATGACTACAAGAATATAGGTAAAAACTGATACTAGCTATAAATAATATGAACTCTGGATTTATTTATAGTGTTTCTTGGTTGCGTACAATAAAGTGGGTTAAAAATAAATTTACTTCTTGGCGATCAAAACACTACTACTAGATATATAAATATTTTATAACCCACGAAAGATTTAGATATCTTCAGCACTTTCTAATATCAGGGAATATACTTTAATCCCCCCATTGCACTCATGGAATCGTATGACGTTGTAATTATTGGCGCTGGTCATAATGGCTTAGTTTGTGCTGGCTACTTACTAAAAGCTGGTTACAGCGTTCTGTTATTGGAAGGGCGATCGCTCCCCGGCGGCGGTTCTACAACTGAAGAACTTATGCCTGATGAAGCACCTGGTTTTAAATTTAGTCCTTGCGCCATTAACCATCTGTTTATTTTCTTAGGGCCAGTCATCCAAGAGTTGGAACTACATAAGTACGGCTTGGAATATCTTAGCTGCGATCCAGTTGCCTTTTGCCCTCATCCAGATGGGAAGTACTTCTTAGCTCACAAATCCGTGGAAAAGACTTGTGCGGAAATTGCCCGTTACAGTCAGCGTGATGCCCAAAAATACGCTGAATATGCCGATTTTTGGCAGCGCTTTATCACAGGGATTGCTCCTTTGTTCAATGCACCACCCAAATCAATTGTTGATATTGCTGGTAATTACAATCTCAATAGTCTGCAAGACTTATTTTCCCTTCTAGGTGGCTCTAACACAACCCTTGATTTACTCCGTACCTTACTCAGCAGTGCCACAGATAATATTAACGAGTACTTCGATTCTGAGTTTGTCAAAGCACCTCTGGCTAGACTCTCAGCGGAACTGAGTTCCCCTCCCTCACAAAAAGCTATGTCCTTTGGGGCGATGATGATGATGTTACGTCATAATCCCGGTATGGCAAGACCGCGTGGTGGTAGTGGTGGACTTGTGGAAGCTTTGGTGAAAATGGTAAAAAGTGAAGGTGGTACGATTCTCACCGACCAAAAGGTAGAAAAAGTATTGGTAGATAATGGTAAAGCAGTTGGTGTGCGGGTTGCTGGTGGCAAGGAATATCGTGCGAATAAAGGTGTAATTTCAAGTATTGATGCCAAGCGCCTATTCTTGCAACTAATGGATAGTAGCGATGTCGATAATAGCGATCGCAACTTGCGCGAAAGGTTAGACCGCCGCATCGTCAACAACAATGAAACTATCCTCAAAATTGATTGTGCTTTATCTGAACCGTTGCGCTTTGTCCACCACAATCATCAAGATAATTATCTGATGGGTTCTATTCTGATTGCTGATTCTGTCAATCATGTAGAACAAGCTCATAGTCTGATTACTCTGGGTAAAATTCCTGATGAAGACCCATCGATGTATGTGGTAATGCCTACCGGACTCGATCCATCGATGGCACCGGAAGGCAAGCACACATTATGGATAGAGTTTTTTGCTCCTTATCAAATTGCTGGTGCAGACGGTACAGGGTTAAAAGGTACGGGTTGGACGGATGAACTGAAAAACAAAGTTGCAGACAAAGTGATTAATAAACTGGCGCAATATTCGCCCAATCTGCAACATTCAATCATCGCCCGTCATGTAGAAAGTCCGGCTGAGTTGGGAGAACGGTTAGGGACTTACAAAGGTAATTATTACCACATCGATATGACTTTAGAGCAGATGCTTTGCTTCCGTCCGTTGCCGGAATTAGCTAACTATAAAACACCAATTGATAACTTGTATCTTACTGGTGCTGGAACTCATCCGGGTGGTTCGATTTCCGGTTTGCCGGGACGCAATTGTGCGCGTGTATTTTTGCATAATGAGCAACCCATTGCCCAGAAAATCAAGGAAGCCGGAGGTTCAATCAAATCTGCTCTTACATCTGTCTTAAGGAGTGAATCAGACTAAGAGACTGTTGATAAAAAAAGTAAATAGCATTAGGAGATTGCGTCATTTGAAAGTTGATTCTGAAGTAGTGAAACGGCTACAGATAAGGTTTGGTAAGCTTTTTGATGCAAGTTACTAATGCTTTTTAGTCAAAACTATCAAAAGTCTAGACAATGCCCTGAGATACTTCCCGTGACGCTTTCAGATTCCCCAATAGACAGAGAACTGAAACCGTAATAGTAACTAACATGTGGATGTAGGAAAGTTATTAAAGAATATTTGCAATGGCAACTGAAACTAACAAAGTGGTTGAATTATCTACTGAAGCTAAAGCCTATAACGGTGTCGATCGCAATGCTTGGATTTTTGGATGGAATCCGCAACAAGAGTTGTGGAACGGGCGTTTAGCGATGATTGGCTTTATTTCTTACGTACTTTGGGATTTAGCTGGTTATAGCTTAGTGCGTGACGTACTCCACTTGGTTCGCTAATTCTTCACTAATGATTTATCCCCCCTTGGGGAAATAATTCAAGAAATAACAATTTAGTTAGAAGCGTTGTAATAAACTTACTCGTGAATTAGAGTCTAATGCCGAGGTTATATATGGACGCACGAATACAATAATCTAAAGGAGAAAAATATGATAACTAAAAACACAATACATGCATTAGGAGTATTTGCGAATTCTCAAGGAATAGAGCAGGCAATTAATGAATTGAAAACTGCAAATTTTCCTATGGAAAAAGTTTCTGTTATTGCTAAAGATGTAGAGCAAGGTGAAAACTTAGGTGAGGCGCAGATAAGCGATCGCATTGGCGATCGAGATGTCGATACAACTGGAGCCGTAGGAGACACACTGACAGCAGCTACTTGGGGTAGCGTGTTAGTTGGTTTGAGTAGTTTAGCACTTCCCGGTTTAGGAGCAGTACTCGCAGCAGGTTCTGTAGGTGTAGCATTGGTTAGTAGCGTCGCAGGTGTTGCTGTGGGAGCCGCAGCAAATCAGAATTTACTGAAGGCATTAGGTGATTTAGGCATCCCTGAAGAAAGAGCCAGAGTTTATAGCGATCGCCTCCAGCAGAGTTATTATTTGCTCATACTAGAAGGCTCAGAAGAAGAAATTCATCGCGTTGAACCCATATTACGCGATCGGGGTATTGAATATTGGGGCGTTTATAATTCCCCGCAGGCTTCAAATGGTGGGGCAAATTAGCGCTTTTTTTCAAACATTTCAAACATCCTCTTAGGTACGATCTATTGGCTCGAAGAAAAACAGATGTGAGAAGGAATTTGCGAGATGCTTGAGATGCCGATTTGAAATCAGGCCCATGAAAGTTATACCAATTTGAAAAAAGAATGCGACAGATACATACGGACATACCTTTGTTCTGTCTGACTTTCTTAATACATGAATTTTTAATTTTGAATTGGTATTAGGTTCAATTCCATCTAGTTATTTCTACCTTTTTTGTTAATCCTAAAGTTAGATGTAATTTTTCGGATTCAAGGCAAAATTGTAATAAATAATCAAACAGGATAAAACCATGAAAACTGACAACATAAACAATTCTAACAACACCGAACGGACAACACTTGAAGGTGGAAGCAAAGAAGCTCTAAATCAAAAAACCTCTATCCAATTTGTACTTAGCATAACTTTGGGAGTATTAACAATTGTTCTAGTTGCTGCAAGTGCTTATTACGGACTTATTCGGTTTTAATCCGATTTATTAAAGTAGGAAGTTTTGGTTTTTTTGAGCGCATTGAATAATTTCAAATATAACAAGATCCTCAGCAAAATGTATGGCGGTGCTTTTAGTTTATCAAAAGCCCTTATTGGGTTAAAAGCACTGTCATACTTTTCTTATGATGGAGGAGCAGTTCTAGTTTTGGCAAATAAGCTGTTCCACATTTAACTTGCATATATTGGGCGGGCGAGACGCCATTGGTGTCAACTTAACGTAAAACCGATGTCCCGCAAGGAACTGAAGTTCCTTGCTCATAGCAAAAGTCATCTAAAAGATGACTAAATATCCCGGAAAATCTTTAGTCATCTTTAGATGACTTGAGCTGTTAGCCTGGAACTTTAGTTCTAGGCGGGTGATGAAGCCAACAGTGAAGCCATTTCTAGCTTAAGTTGACACGTATGGCGAGACTACGATTGTATTGTAAAAAACTTATCTATTGAGGGATGTTTGAGTTTATAAATTCTTACAGAATACAAATATAATCTAGTAGTGATTGATTGAAGAAACGCTTAAGCCTCTAAATTAAAGATTTAAAAATAACTTTTTATAACTAGGAGTATTGATGAGTTTACCAGTTCAAGAAATTGTGTTAATGCCAGGAGAAGGTAATCATCTAACTACTGGTAATAGCGAAATAACATTTAAAGTAGTTGGTGCTGATACTCATGGTCACTTGGGATTGTTTGAAAACTTAATACAACCAGGTGGAACTGCCCCGGTACTGCATATTCATCGACAAATGGAAGAAATGTTTTATGTATTAGAAGGAGAAGTAGAAATTCAAGTTGGTAATCAGATAGTGCAGGGACAACCAGGGGCATTTGTATTAGTTCCACGTAATACGCCTCATACATTCGCTAACCGAGGAACTCAGCCTGCAAAATTATTAATCATGTTTTGTCCAGCAGGAGAACGCGAAAAGTATTTTGAAGGGTTAGCCGAACTGCTCAAGGAAGGACAGACTCAAGACCGAAATGCTCTTGTAGAATTGATGCGGAAATTCGATCAGGAGCCAGTAGAGATTTAATTCTTGGCGGTGTTATATCATGTCCGCTTGATTGCTTATTAAAGCCGAAGAACCCCACCCCGCCAAAGCTGTGCTTTGTCTCCCCTCCCCGCAGGCGGGGAGGGGTTGGGGGTGGGGTTCTTTTATTATGGGTAATTTGGCGGACATGATATTACTTGAAAGTATCAACCGAAGAAGAACAACACTCAATACGGTTCGGTTAAAGGGGAAAGGGGAAAGGGAAAAGGTATTGGTTTTGAATATCTTAGTGGCATTCCTGTCTTATATGTGCAGCCTGAACGAGAGCTAGAAAAAGTTTTTGATTACTGGGATCGAGAATTGAAAGCTCAGGATGCCATTGTACACCGATTGCCCAAGGATGATGTTCGTGCTCCACAGCTTCAATGACTCCATCATCCCAGGCATGAGCAACAACCCGCCAACCAGGCGGTACTTTATCTACTGCTTGATGATGCCAAGAAACTACAGATATGCGAGAATTTTGTAAACACTCAGCTAAAAGGCTTTCTCCATCTATCGTGACGAGATGTTCTGTATGTAAACGTCGTCCAGGTTCAGGCTCTAGACGATGTAATGCAGATGTACCGTAAACATCTGGAATGTGAGGAATTAGAGTACCTCCACTGGCAACGATAAGAATTTGTAAACCCCGACAAATACCTAATATCGGCAGATGACGTTCAAGAGCTAACTTGCCAAGCTGCAATTCAAAAGCATCACGTTCGCGATCGACAGAATAAATAGTCGGATGAGCAAAACCATTGTAGCAAGCAGGGTGAATATCTCCACCACCAGAAATGATTAAACCATCCAAAGAATCTAAAAGTATTCCAAGTTCAATTTCTCCTGGTGGTAATAATATGGGAATGCCACCTGCTTTACGGACTGCATCTATATATTCACTTGGCAGAGAAAATGGTAATGGTGCAAGGCGACCGTAAGTTGTAATCCCAATCAATGGTTTTCGATATTTTCTACTCATCATTCCTCAAATAAACGATCGCCTTTATGTAAACGATAAGCGATTTGATAGGTTTGTGCTTGCGATCGCATTGTGGGAGAATGGGCTGCTAAATACCGAGCAGCAGCAACTAATACATGAACCCCAGCAGGAGTGTCACCTAATAAAGAATACTGACGAAAAGCGGCTTCTATTTCTTGAATAACATGAAAATCACGGTTTTCTCTGAGCATCATTTTCCCTAGCATCGCCATCAGTCTTTCAGGCTTGCCACCACTATATAAATAATTAGCCACTAATTGACCTGTCTGGTTAACTTGCTGTTGACGATTTAATAAATCGGGTAGCTGCTGGAGCAATTCTTCGGGATTTGCAACGGAGTCTTTGGGTTCTGGAAGTCGTGCTGGTGGTACATTCAAAAAACGATTCAAATAAACACTCATCGCCGCATCAAACACGCCTCTGAGTAGTTCTACTGTTGGCACTCGTCGTAAACCTTGATGCACAGCGTTTGCAAAAGTGAATGGATGATGTGCGGAATTCCAATCTCCAAAGTCATTGTTAGTATTAAAACGAGCTACACGCAGTGCTGCCGTATAAGTAACTACACTTGCTAATTGTTCTTCTGTACAACCAGCTTCTAGGGCATTCAGTAGAGAGTCGGCGATCGCTTGTGGGTCTTCACCTAATAAAATTGGTATTAATTGCTCTGAGTTTGCCCAAGTTCCTCGTTGAGATTTTCCCGCATTTAAAATATTGGGTAATTGCTCAAAAGCCGACTCTAATATTGCTACCAAATCTACAGGGTAGCGCCAGGAATTAGATTCTTCCATCCGGGATGCACTAGCTAAACCCGAAACTAAGCTAGGTAGAACAGATTCCGCAGCTTGCCAACCAACAATATCAAGTGCTTCCAGTGCTTTGTTAATAAAATCAAGGGTATGCCCGATGTCGAGATAACGATGATCTGTAGCCGATGAAAACAGCATATCCGCAACTTGCTCTAAATTAGCCCCTAAGCGAATCGCAGATACCAGACATCTTTGTGCGGCTTCAGCATCCCGTACCTCAATAAACTGGCAAAACCAGCTTTTAAGAGTCGGAAAATCAACTGTAGAGTTGGGCAACGGCTGAACGACAAACAGAGGCGGCGCACCTGCACTATCATTAGCGACTGCCGAAAGTCCGTGAAATAAAGCACGAGGTTTGTCTTCCTCATCGAGATAAGGTAAGAGATTGATCGTGCAGGTATGGATAGTTAAACCTGCACTCCAACCTGTTTTGTTATAACGAGTGCCAAATTGTAGCCCGATTTGAAATGGTTCAGCCGGATTTACTCCTATATCTAACAGTGCGATCGTTGATTTGGCAATCACCAAGGAAATACTCTGCTCTAAACCATCTTCAAGGCGTTGGCGGTGGTGGGCATGAAAATTAGCTGGCGGTGCTAAATTCACCCAAACTTCACCATCACGGATTTCTACAGGAAATGCCGGCACATCATCTGCCCAAGAGTCAAAGGTTCCACCACTAGCTATATCAAAGCGGGCATAATGCCAAGGGCAGGTAACAATACCATCTTTGCAAGTGCTACCTTGTAGGGGAAAACCCATGTGGGGACAACGGTTATCAATTGCATAAACTTTATTGTCTGAGTAAAACAAGACAATAGTATGCTTTTCTTTGCGGATTACCAAACTGCCTGCTGCCTGAACATCTGTAAGTTGAGCAACACGGGTATAATTGTCTTTCTTGGTCGTTTCTTTAAATATTTGAGTCATTTAATTTACACACAAGTAAATATCAAAAGCCTTACTTCTACTCTGACAAAATTTTTCTTTCTTCGACCATTTGTACAATACTAATTTTTGTTAATATACTCGAAGCGACTGAGTACTACTGCGACTACAAAGCGCATGACCGAATTTTGGCTGGTGATATCGAAGGTTGTCAGGTTTATTACTTAACTGACAAAATTAGCTGTGTTTCGCTGCACTAATATATACTCTGATTAACCTCTCATTCAAACTCCTATGAGCTGCGAACATTTAGATAATCTGACTGCGGAGACTCTGATTTCTAAAGCAAACTACCTAGTATTTCGTTGTGAAGAGTGTATTAAAATAAACGGTCGCTGGGTACATCTCCGTATTTGTCAAAGTTGCGGTAAGATGCTGTGCTGTGATTCTTCTCTTCATCAACATGCCCGACGGCATTATGAAGAAACTGGACATTCAGTAATTAGCTCGGCTGAGTTAGGAGAACAGTGGTTATGGTGTTTTTTGGATGAGCAGGCAAAAAACTATTAAAGTGAGGCAATACAGGATCGAAAGAGTGCAGAGGAACTGGAGACGCTTGCAGTTTCAGGAAAAAGTAGCTCCTTCGGTGAGTGTTGAATCGCAGATGTTACAGATGATGAACTCTGACATTATCAAAAGAGGCAATCGCCTTTTCAGGGAAACCGCTTTCAACTGTGGTTGAAAACCAGTATCATCCGAAATTTTATGCGAAGAATTATTATTGGGGTTATGGGTAGGGGAGAAAATGCGACAGCAAATGATTTACAAAATGCTTATATATTAGGTCAACTTATTGCCAAACAAGGATGGATTTTACTCACTGGTGGTAGAAATGTAGGGGTAATGGATGCAGTAAGTAAAGGTGCAAAATCTGCTGATGGTTTAACTATTGGTATTCTTCCAGGTAAGAATCAGGATGGTATGTCCTCTTGGGTAGATATTGCTATTTTCACAGACATGGGTAATTCTAGAAACAATATTAATGTTCTTAGCAGCGATTTGGTGATTGCTTGCGGTATAGGTGCAGGAACTGCTTCAGAAATTGCTCTAGCTTTGAAAGCAAATAAGCAAGTAATTTTGTTGACTAATGATGAAGAAAGTAAACTTTTCTTTAAAAAATTGTCGCCAGAAAATGTTTATATTGTGGAGAGTGTAGAGCGGGCGATCGCTACTGCCAAAACAATTTTATACTAATTGGTAAATCAGTAAATTCTTCTCACGTACATTAACTACAGCATATTTCAAGTGCATGAGGTACAAATTCACTGGTTTTGAGGCAGGAGGCCTACTGTATAGACACAAGTCTGAAATAGCAACTAGCCTTTTACCCCACCCTAACCCTCCCCTTGTAAAGGGGAGGGAACTAAATTCTCTTGTTTCCCCCCTTAACAAGGGGGGATTAAGGGGGGTAATTCGACTTGTGTGTACACCGTAGCCTTATAA
>NZ_JAVRCD010000011.1:0-16962 GCF_034530895.1 Nostoc sp. DedQUE08 | reverse complement strand
AGATTCTCTTGTTTCCCCCCTTCACAAGGGGGGATTAAGGGGGGTAATTCGACTTGTGTTATAGAGCGATCGTACCGGGAATAAGCGATCGCAACTCATATAGTATTTCTCTATCCTTTTCTGCTCAAATTTGTAGTTCACCTTGTCACAAACACAAACTAGCCTATAATCGATAGATTTGGTAATCTGATGTCTGTCTATGCCTGCTAACACTACTGATTTAGAAAAACGCCTATGGGAAGCAGCAGATGAGTTACGCGCTAACTCTAGGCTAAAGTCCAGTGAGTATTCCATCCCGGTACTGGGGTTAATTTTCTTGCGCTACGCTGACTGGAAATTTACCCATGCTGAGGAGGAACTGAAAAATATAGGTAGTAGAAGACGTGGAATTACCAAAGCAGACTACTAAGCAAAGGGTGTCATGTATCTGCCTGATGCTGCCAGATTCTCTACACTGTTGAACTTACCAGGAGGAGCAGATATTGGCAAGGCAATCAATGATGCCATGCGTGCCATTGAAGCTGAGAATGAAGAATTAAAGGATATTCTCCCCAAAACTTACAATCGCCTCGAAAACGATCTGTTATTTGACTTGCTGAAGAATTTTAACAAAGTCGAATTAGGAACAGATTTATCAGGTGATGCTTTCGGGAAGATTTATGAATATTTCCTGGGTAAATTTGCCATGAGTGAGGGACAAAAAGGAGGAGAATTCTTTACTCCTACTTCTGTAGTGAAATTAATTGTCGAAGTGATTGAACCTTATCATGGACGAATTTATGACCCTGCTTGTGGAAGTGGTGGTATGTTTGTTCAAAGTGCATCTTTTGTAGAAAGACACAAGAAGAACCCAAGTACAGAAATTAGTATTTATGGGCAAGAAAAAGTAGGTGAAACTGTCCGCTTATGCAGGATGAACTTGGCAGTACATGGACTTGCAGGAGATATTCGCCAGAGCAATACTTATTATGAAGACATTCACAAGTCAGTAAACAAGTTTGACTTTATGATGGCAAATCCACCTTTTAATGTTGACAAGGTGGACAAAGAAAAAATCAAAGGAGATCCGCGTGTTAACAAGTTTGGAATGCCCAAGGCAGATAATGCTAATTACCTGTGGATTCATTTTTTCTGGAGTGCATTAAATGAAACAGGTAGAGCAGGATTTGTGATGGCGAATTCTGCCAGTGATGCGCGAGGTACAGAGTTAGAAATTCGGCAGAAACTTATCCAATCCCATGCAGTGGATGTGATGATTGCTGTTGGTTCTAATTTTTTCTACACTGTTACTTTACCCTGTACCCTGTGGTTTTTGGATAAGGGGAAAGCAGATACTATCCGCAGAGATAAGGTATTATTTCTAGATGCTAGGCACATTTACCGTCAAATTGACCGCGCCCATCGGGAGTTTAGCGCCGAACAGATTGAATTTTTGGCGAATATTGTCAGGTTGTACAGAAGTGAAGCAGTAGAGACAACCAATGGTAGCCAAGCATTGCTGGCGGAGAAATTCCCTCAAGGGCAATATATTGATGTACCTGGACTTTGTAAGGTAGCAACTTTAGAAGAAATCGCCGCGCAGGGATGGAGTTTAAACCCTGGACGTTATGTGGGTGTTGCGGAACGAGTAGTGGATGATTTTGATTTTGCTGAGAAGTTGGAAGAATTGAATGAGGAATTGGAAGTTTTGAATCTGGAAGCGAGGGAGTTAGAGGAGAGAATTGCTGAGAATGTGGCGAAATTGTTAGAACAAAGTTAGATAAAAATTGAGAACAGGATAAATTATGAACGCCTATAAAACCTACATCACCATTACAGATCCAAAGCGGGTAGTATTATCTGATTTACCATTTCAAGCAGGACAAAGAGTTGAAGTGATTATTTTGACAGAGGATAATCAAAGGGCTACTTTAGCAGCAGAATTAAAAAAGTTATTCAAAGAAATACAAGCGACACACGCAGATCGTCCCTTGACAGAGGAAGAAATAGCAGCAGAAATTGAAGCTTATAGGCAGGGAGAATGAAGGTTATTATTGATACAAATATTGTAGTTTCTGCTGCTATAGCTGATAAAAATCCAGAGGCAGTAATTTTATTTGTGGTTGCTAATTCGGATTTTGAGTGGGTTGTATCGGCAGAGATACTGGCAGAATATAAGGAGGTTTTAAAGCGTCCTCGTTTAAAGTTAACTGAGGCACAACACCAAAGATGGGTTTATCTAATTGATTCTGTGACAACACTAATAGATGTGGATGTGGAGGTTGATTTTCCTAGAGATAGGAAAGATGCAAAGTTTTTAGCTTGTGCTATTGCAGCAGAGGCAGATTTTTTAATTACAGGTGATACTGATTTTAACGAAGCACAAACTTTATTAAATACAACTATTATTTCTCTATTTTTATTTAAAAGGTTAGTTTGTGATGTAAGGGAATAAGCTTCAATCTTGTAGAGCGCGTTATAAACTTTAGTTTATAACGCACCGAAAATTTATGATGGTGTGTTAGCCTTCGGCATAACACACCCTACAAAACTACTTTATTTGCGGGGCAAAATACAATTTTAAATAATATGCAGAACTGGAGAACAGTAAAACTTAAAGAAGTTTGCAGAGAAATAACAGTTGGTCATGTAGGATCAATGGTTAATGAATATGTTGATAAAGGAATACCTTTTTTACGTTCTCAGAATATTCTCTCGTTTAATCTTAATTTAGATTCAATTAAATACATTACCCCTAACTTTCATAAAAAGTTAAAGAAATCAGCTTTATTTCCAGGAGATGTGGCAGTTGTAAGAACAGGTTATCCTGGAACTGCCTGTGTTATACCTAAAACGCTTCCTGTTTCTAATTGTGCTGACTTAGTAATTATTAGACCTTCAAATGAACTTAATGCATATTATCTGACTTGTATATTTAATTCGACATGGGGACAAGGAACAGTAGCAGGAAATTTAGTAGGAGTAGCTCAACAACACTTCAATGTAAGTGCTGCAAAAGAGATGATTATTAATCTTCCTTCTCTACCCACGCAGAAGAAAATCGCTGGCATACTCTCAGCGTATGATGACCTAATAGAAAACAACACAAGACGTATCAAAATATTAGAAGAAATGGCACAAACCCTCTATCATGAGTGGTTTGTCAAATTCCGCTTCCCTGGTCATGAACACACCAAAATGGTTGATTCTGAATTGGGGTTAATCCCTGAAGGGTGGGAAATTATAAATATTGGAAAAATTGCAAAAGTTAAAGGAGGTAAAAGATTACCAAAAGGTAAGACACTTTTAGGTAGAAAGACTGCTCATCCATATATCCGGGTAAAAGATATGAGTGATTCTGGATTAGATACATCAGATATAAAATATCTTGATGAAGAAACTCATCAGTCTATTAAACGGTACATAATTTCTAGTGAAGATATATACATAAGCATAGCTGGAACAATTGGGAGAGTTGGCATTATACCAAAATCTTTATCTTATTCTAATCTCACTGAGAATGCAGCTAAAATTTGCGAAATAAGGGAAATTGATTATCGTTTATTATTAGGTTATTTGCGTACTGAAGCAGGTCAAACACAAATAGCTTCTAAAGTTGTTGGAACTTCTCAACCTAAACTTGCTCTTTTTAGAATTGAAGAAATATTACTTGCCTTGCCACCAATTAGTATTCAACACAAAATTGCTTCTTTCTTTGCCAATACCTACGCACAAATTGATAACTTAAAAGCAAAGAATCAAAATCTAGGCCAAACGCGCGATTTACTCCTCCCCAAACTCATCTCAGGAGAAATCGACGTAGAAGATTTAGAAATCACCACAGAAGACATAGCAGCATAAATAGACAAGTGGAATAATTAAAAATAAAACTTATAACCTACACATGAAACCACTAAAACGAATCACATTTAACCCAGAAATCATGGACTGACAAACGACTACATTGTTTTCACCCATGACTTAGATTTTGGTACACTGCTGGCAATGACTCAAGCTGATGCACCTAGTGTAATTCAAGTGCGATCGCAAATCTTTTGATCTCGATGTCTGAGCGATCGCTTTCAATATTGCGTTAAAAATGGCAACCAAAGGCAATTTAGTATAAGCAACAGATACCTAAAAGTCGTTTTGGGGTACCTAAAAGTCGTTTTGAGGTACTTCAAAGTCGTTTTGGGGTACCTAAAAGTCGTTTTGAGGTACTTCAAAGTCGTTTTGAGGTACCTAAAAGTCGTTTTGAGGTACTTCAAAGTCGTTTTGGGGTACCTAAAAGTCGTTTTGAGGTACTTCAAAGTCGTTTTGAGGTACCTAAAAGTCGTTTTGGAGTACTTCAAAGTTTGTCGCACTGCGATCTATCTGTGTAGATTGGGTTGAAGCTTTGCGACTGTGTATAAGAAAATCACCCCCTCCATCCCAACGCCGAACTTTTGAGTTAAAAATGGAGTAAATCGATACTCCATACCTATGCATCCACCTCACCCAGACTCAGAAGCAGCGCTAGAAAACTCCACCATAGAGCTATTCTCGCAACTACAATGGCAAACAGCCAACTGTTACCATGAAACCTTTGGTACAAACAGCACACTGGGTAGACAAACAAGGGATGAGGTAGTTTTAATTTCCAAACTCCAGTCAGCTTTACAAAACTTAAACCCTGACTTACCCACAGAAGCTATCCAACTGGCGATTGAAGAATTAACTCGTGACAGAAGCACCTTGAGTTTAGCCAATGCGAACGCAGAAATTTATCAACTCCTCAAGGATGGGGTAAAAGTCAGTTTCAAAAATGATGAGGGTGACGATCGAGCAGAAACAGTTAAAGTCATTGACTGGAATCACCCAGAGAATAATAACTTTTTTCTCGCTTCCCAATTCTGGGTGACAGGAGAGATTTACACCAGAAGAACAGATTTAATTGGGTTCGTGAATGGTTTACCTCTAGTATTCATCGAACTCAAAGCACATCACCAACGCTTAGAACTTGCCTATAAAAATAATCTTACAGATTACAAGCAAACTATTCCGCAACTATTCTGGTACAACGCATTTATCATCCTCTCCAATGGCATAAAAAGTCGCATTGCTAGCTTAACTGCCAAATGGGAACATTTCGCTGAGTGGAAGAAGATAAACTCAGAAGGAGAAGAAGGGATAATTTCTCTAGACACAATTATTAGAGGTACTTGTGAACCTACCAAATTACTCGATCTAGTTGAAAATTTTATCTTCTTCTACGCTGCCAAAGGCGCTTTAGTAAAAATCGTTGCTAAAAATCATCAATATTTAGGTGTTAACCAAGCAGTTACCGCAGTTGAGAAAATCAAAACCAATCAAGGAAAATTAGGCGTATTTTGGCATACCCAAGGTAGCGGTAAAAGTTACTCAATGGTTTTCTTCTCCCAAAAAGTGCTGCGTAAACTCTATGGTAACTGGACATTTGTGATTATTACCGACAGAGAAGATTTAGACGAACAAATCTATAAAAACTTTGCCTATGCTGATGCTGTGACAGAAATAGAAAAAAATGTCCGCGCCAAAAATGGAGAACACCTCAAACAACTTTTGCAAGAAGATCATCGCTACATTTTCACGATGATTCAAAAATTCCGCACCGAAAAAGGCGGAACCTATCCCCAACTTTCAGATCGGTCAGATATTATCGTCATTGCCGATGAAGCACACCGCAGTCAGTATGACACATTCGCCCTCAACATGAGGAATGCTTTACCAAATGCAGCATTCATTGGTTTCACTGGTACACCTTTAATGCTAGGAGAACAAGAAACCAAAAAAACCTTTGGTGATTACATCAGCATTTATAACTTCCGCCAATCAATAGAAGATAGCGCCACAGTTCCTCTCTACTACGAAAACCGCATTCCCGAATTGCAACTCACCAATGATGCACTCAATGAAGATATGGCAGAAATCATTGAATCTGCAACAATGGATGAGGAAGAAGAGGATAAATTAGCCAGACAATGTGCCAGAGAATATCAATTAATTACCAGAGATGACCGATTAGAAAAAATCGCTCAAGATATTGTCAGCCATTTACTAGGTAGAGGATACCAGGGTAAAGCAATGATTGTCAGCATTGACAGATTTACTACTGTCAAAATGTACAACAAAGTTCAGCACCACTGGCAACAACACCTGCAACAATTAAAAAATCAACTTGCTGAATCTAATTTGAGCGAATTTGAACGCAAAAAATTATCAGTCACTATTAAATATATGTCAGAAACAGATATGGCAGTAGTCATATCTCAATCTCAAAATGAAGTAGAAGCATTTCAGAAAAAAGAATTAGCCCTTCGGCTCCGCTCAGGGCTAACGGTGAGCGAAGCCGAACCGTTAGACATTACGCCTCACCGTCAGAGGTTAGTGAGTGAATCTCCTGCACTGGATGAAAAATTCAAAGATGCATCTCATCCCCTACGGATCGTATTTGTCTGCGCTATGTGGATGACTGGATTTGATGTTCCCAGTTGTTCCACCATTTACTTAGACAAACCGATGAAGAACCATACTCTGATGCAAACCATCGCCAGAGCAAATCGTGTCTTCCCAGGTAAAGTCAATGGTTTAATTGTTGATTACATTGGTGTCTTCCGCGATTTACAGAAAGCACTAACTATTTATGGTTCTGCATCTGGTGGTGGTGTTGAAGAAGGAGATACTCCAGTTAAAGCGAAAACTGCTTTAGTGGCACAATTGAGAGAAGCGATCGCCCAAACCACAATATTCTGTACCCAAAAAGGCATTGATTTTGCTGTCTTGGAGTCAGCACAAGGTTTTGCACGCACCAAATTTTGGGCAGATGCAGTGGAATGCATCATTATTAATGATGATGCTAAAAAAACTTATCTCTCCCTAGCAGGTAACGTTAACAAACTCTACAAAGCGATTCTCCCAGATCCTACTGCTAATGAATTTACCACTATTAATACTCACTTGCAGACAATCAAAGACCAAATTCTCGCGGAAGTACCAGAGGTGGATGTCTCCGAAGTGATAGAACAAGTGGAGGAACTGTTGGATCTGTCCATCACTGCTGGAGAGTTTGTTATTCAGGAATCCCACTCTCAACGCATCGACTTAAGCCAAATCGACTTTGAAGCGTTAAAAAATAAATTTACAAGTACTGACTACCAGAGAACAGAGACAGAAAAACTCAAAACTGCGATCGCCCAAAAACTCCAGCAAATGGTGAGGTTAAATAAAACTCGCATCGACTACCTGGAGAAATTCCAGCAGATGATAGCAGAGTACAATGCTGACTCATGCAACGTGCAGATATTCTTCAATGATTTGATTAACTTTGCTCAGGAATTGGGTGTTGAAGATAAAAGAGCGATCGCCAAAAATCTCACTGAAGAAGAACTAGCAATTTTTGATTTACTGACTAAACCAGAAATTCAACTGACTAAGCAAGAGGAACAGGAAGTTAAACAAGTTGCCAGAGAATTGCTGAAAAGTCTCAAACACGAGAGGTTAGTTTTGGATTGGAAGAAGAAACAGCAAACCAGAGCATCGGTGGAAGTGGCAATTAAGGATAATTTGGATAAGTTACCTCAGAGTTATTCTACTGAACTGTATGAACAGAAATGTCAGGAAGTTTATCAACACATTTATGAGAACTACTCTGGACAAAGGAGTATCTATGATGCTGGTTGAATACTGCAAAAGTTACTTTTATCAGATCCCGTATTTTCTGATACAACACAATTGCTTTGTAAGCGATCGCCTATATTTACCCAAAATTAGCTCAAAAATATTGAAAGGCTCTGGAAACAAGCCCTACAACAACCATTAAAAAAGGGCTATGAATTTATCTGTGGTAACTATTCTATTGCAGATGTTGCAACTTATCCGTGGGTAGCGATTTATGAATTTCTTGGTTTAACACTCGACAATTACCCAAATCTTAAACGCTGGGTGGAGATAGTGCAGCAACGTCCGGCTGTGCAACGCGGAATGCAAGTTCCTTAAATACAAGACCAGGGATAAGTCAACAAGGGTGATGATAAATTATTAAATAATTCAACCTGTTCTCATTCCCAAGCGTACTCATACTGCGAAGAAATAAATTGAACGGGTTTTTAGGCGATCGCATTATGATTACCAGTCCAAGAACAGTATTATCCAAGGCTTGATGCAATCAGGTGGCATTGAGACGAATTTGTGAAACGAGCAGCGTAATTGTTAAAAATAGGTAAAGATTACTAGGGCGTGCATATTAAATTTATGTTCTAAAGTTAGAAATAGGTTGATAAAATGCGCCTCTTAATTAAACCAAATCGGCAAACAAGGAATGTTGAAAATTTTAGTGACGGGTGCGACTGGGAATATTGGCTGTGAGGTTATTCGCTTGCTACTATCCCACGATTGTCATGTCTGTGCCGCACTCAGAAATCCCGACAAAGCTCAACAAATATTAGGCAGCAACATTCATTGTGTCTGGTTCGATTTTATTAACCCCGACACGTGGGCAAGCGCTTTTGAAGGAGTCAACAAACTTTTTTTAGTACGTCCGCCTGCATTTGCCAATGTGAAGAGGCAATTTGCCCCAGTCCTAAATGCTGCAAAACTTGCAGGCGTTGAACATATCGTGTTTGTTTCAATACTAGGAGCCGAACACAACCGTTTTCTGCCACACTCCCAAATTGAACGCTATATCAACCAATTAGGTATTAAAGCTACCTTTTTACGCCCCAGCTTTTTTATGCAAAATCTTAATACCATACACAGAGAAGACATCAAAGTTCGTGGTGAATTGCTTCTGCCATCTGGTAATGGTAAAACCAGTTTTATTGATGTGCGCGATCTTGCTGCCGTTGCGGTACGTGCTTTGGTTGAAGATGGGCATTTGGGAAAAGCTTATGCGCTCACGGGTAGGGAAGCCTTGACTTACTATGAAGTAGCAGAAATTTTTACAGAAGTTTTGGGCAAACCAATTCGCTATACTCATCCCTCATTGCTGAAGTTTATTTGGCAAATGCGCGATCGCGGGCTGTCGTTGGACTTCATTTTGGTAATGGCAGCAATTTATACAACCGCTCGTTTAGGATTGGCAGGTGGCATTATACCAGATGTAGAGCAATTACTCGGTCGTCCGCCACTGACGATGCGGCAATATGTTGAGGATTATCGAAAGTTTTGGTTGTGAGAATATAGAGCGATCGCTCTTTATCGGCATCACTTTTTACCAATCAAATCCCGCTTCACAGCAAGAGTATATCACCCGCCGCAAATACTTCACTCGTTCTTCATTACTTTTTAAGAGATATCTAAACTCTCGAAGCGCGATCGCTCTTGACTGCTTCTTGGCAAGTAACGTTACTGCAATTAAACACTTTTAGTGTAAGAGGATGTTTGAAAAGTTTTCTTCTCGGTAACAAAACGTTCTAGATCCCCCTAAATCCCCCGATAAATTGGGGGACTTTGATTCCGGTTCCCCCCTTTTTAAGGGGGGCTAGGGGGGATCAGTTAGTGCCTAAAATCACAGACAACCACTTTTTAAACAACCTCTAAGTATACTGCACAAACAGTATCTTATCGCTGCTTTTCTTATCTGAAGGATCTCTTTTAAATTTCTTTTATAAATAGCTTCTCAGTAATGGGAATATAAATTATAAATTCTGTTCCTTTTCCTAAAACAGAATTAACTTCAATTCTACCCCTATGTATTTCTTCCACAATTTGCTGTGCGATCGCTAGTCCTAGTCCTGTGCCTTTTCCCACTTCTTTCGTAGTAAATAAATGGTCAAATATGCGTGCTTTTACATCTTCGTTTATTCCTGTGCCATTATCAGCAATTGATATTTTTAAGGTATGATTTTCAATGATAGCTCTAACTATAATTTGATGTGGATTTAGCTTAAAATGTTCAAAGCTCCGCCCTCTACTCGACTCATCTAAAGCATCAATAGCATTAGCTAAAATATTCATAAATACCTGATTTAATTGTCCAGGAAAACACTCGATTGGCTGTAAATTTTCGTATTCAGTTACAACTATAATTTCTGGACGTTGGTCATTCGCTTTCAGGCGATGTTTGAGAATTAAAATTGTACTATCAATGCCTTCATTGATGTTAAATGGCACTTTATAATCTTTATCGCCCCGGGAGAAAGTTCTTAAGCTGGTGCTGATATTTTTTAATCGCTCAGAAGCTATAACCATTGCGTCAACCATGTTTGGTATGTCTTCTAAGTTATAGTCTAAGTCAATTTCTTCAGCATGTTCGAGAATTTCTACTTCCGGATTCGGTAAAGCTTTTTGATATAATTTTAGGTGTTCAGTGATATCAGCCAAGATAGGTTTAGCTTGTTGGAGGCTAGTCGAAATGAAGCCGAGGGGATTGTTCATTTCGTGAGCTACTCCAGCAACTAAGTTACCTAGTGCAGACATTTTTTCATGTTGGATCATTTGCAGTTGGGCTTGTTGCAGTTTTTGCAGAGCATTTTCCAGTTCTTGAGATTTTTGCTTAATGGCAGCTTCAGCACGTTTGCGATCGCTAATATCAATTAGAATTCCATCCCATACCATTTCACCATCCTCGCCGCGTTCTGGTTGAGAAGCAGCTTTTACCCACTTGATATTCCCATTGGGTGTAACAATGCGCCACTCATGCTGAAATGGGGTAAGATTTTGTGCTGACTCAACAACTGCCTGAAAGGCCTCTGCTCCATCGTCGGGATGTTCAAAATCACGCATGCTACATTTCCCTGACAGGAAATCTTCTGCTGGAACTTCGTAAAGAGGTTGACACCCAGAACTGACGTAGGGTACTGAAGCTGAACCATCGGCTTTAATTCGGATCTGATAAATCATGCCAGGAATATTATCTGCTAGTTTCTGAAAGCGGGCTTCACTAAGCCGTAATTTTTCTAGAGATTGTTCTAACTTTTGAGTATAAATTTGTGCATCTTGATAAAGACGGGCGTTTTCTAGAGAAATAGCCGCTTGGGTACAAAGAAAGTTGAGAATGAGGATGCGATCGCTTGTAAACACACTACTAGTAGAACGATTCTTTAAATACAAAATTCCAATTAAGCGTCCTTGATTGAGAATTGGCAAGCACAACAAACTTTTTGGTTGTCGTTGACTTAAATACTCATCAATTACAGGTAAATTGGTTTTGAGTTCGTCAATCATCACAATTTCTTCGGTGTTTTTGACGTACTGGATCAACTTAATTGGTAAGTTAGGGTTGCCCTCTAAAGGTTCGGCACAAAGTTCTGTGTTTTCGGGTGTAGCAATGGCTCTTACCAACCATTTTCCTTGAGTATTAGGTAGGATTAAAGCACAACGTTCGCCCCCAGAATGTTGCAGAATAATTTGTGTTAATCTGTGCAGTAGTTCGTCCAGTTGAATCGTGCCGGAAATGGCTTGAGAGGCTTTGAGGATAGCAGCAAAATCAAAGCTACTAATGTCAGTGCTAGAAGAACGACCCAAATGAGTGGAATTATGAACCGAGAGCGGGCGACTAACGCTGCTCGATATCGTTTCCAGCATTTGCAGTGATTGTACTCTCTGCTGGAGAATAACGCGTAGTAAATCGGGATAGCGGTTTTCCAAATCCTCGGTTTTGGCTTTTGCGCCCCAACGAGCGTAACAGTAGTACGCCTCCTGCATATAGCCTGCTGCCACCTTCTGTTTGCCCCAACTTAGATAAAATTTAGCGGCCAGTTCATTGCTGAGTGCTTCATCTTGCAGATAACCATGTGTTTTGGCTTGGGCAATAGCTAAATCGTAATGTTCCATCGCCTCAGTAAATTGACCAAGCACTCGATAGCGTTCTGCTGCTACAAGTTGCCAACGATGTTGATGATTGAATGGAGCATGAGTAGCCCAAATTTGTAGTTTTTCTTGATGGGTATTGATTCGCTTTAAAATGGCTGATTGTTCTTGGGCATTTACATCGGTGTAGCGTGCTAGATGAATTAAAGCATCATAAAAAACTCGGACAACTACGACGAAATAGCCAGTTACAGCATTACTATACTGTTCTGCTAAGGCTGCTTGTTGTGAGGCTGCTTCGTATTCTCCGAACAAATAACAGAGAACAGCTTGATTGAGATGAAGATAGAATAACCCCGTGCGATTGCTGGCAGCTTGGAAGCTGGGTAAGATTTGGGCGGCATTGAAGATTTTCCCCTGTAAACAATAGGGAACTTCCGCTTGTCCTAATAAATTGAGAATCGCTTGCTGGTAGCATTCATAATATTTTATCGTTGCTTCTTGTTTGACCTGGCTGATAACTTGCTGATGAATTTCCATTTCCTGTGCCAAATCATTTAATTCTCGACCACTCCAATAGCTACACTGACTATATGACACTAAGTTCAACGCTACGCATACCCAATCTCCGGTTTCTAAACCGCTCTGATAAGCTTCTAGTAAACATGGGATACTGTGATTTAATGGTTCTTTCCAGTGGCGAATAAAGCTGTTGACAATAAAGTAAGCTCTGCTTTTAAAAGCGTTAATCTGGTGTTGTTCTAATAACTTTAATGAAAGTTGTCCAAACTCATACCCAGCATCAATATCTCCGATAAAACCACAAAGAGTCACTCCATAGTCTGCATAGGAAAAAATGGCAATAGATGAATTGCCAAACTGGATAGCCATCTCCACTTGCTTGGATGTGAGTAGTGGTAATAGTGTCGGTTTAGCAATGTATGCAGAGGAAACCAGTGTAGTCATTATTTGCATGGCTGCAAGTTGATGCGGATCGCTCATTGCAGGCAAATCCAGCAAACTTAAGGGTGCGCGCCCCATCCATAGTTGCCTTGTCTGTTGGACTGCTGCGCTAATATCTGCCATCATTGGCTGTTCGGGAAATTCCACACCGAGTAATTTCAACACTTGCAACCCAGTATCAATTACTTTGGCAAATTGACCTTGAGACCGGAATGCCGTCATTCGGGTTTCATAGACTTTGATAGTATCAAGCAAAGAACTAGCAGATTGCAATACAACGTCACCCCATCCTGCCAGCTTGTCAAAGTCTGTATTGAGGCAGGCAGCTTCTAAACGCTCATTATGCAGATTCAGGGTTAATCTGTAATGTTCTGCCCAGGTATCAAAGGGCAGTAAGTCAATACCTTGGGTACAATATTTGACAGCAGCATTATAGGCGATCGCTGCTTTGGCTTTGCACCCCGCTAGCAAATTCAGTTGTGCCAACTCTAGTTTTTTGTCAAGCTGAGTTATCAAATCAATGCCTATATTCAAGTGATTGACAATTTCAAAGATATTGTCTAGTTGAGTTGCAGGCGTGTTAGCGTGCAATAATTGACCGATCGCCAAATGAGTAGCTTGTTTTTGGTCTTCGGGAATTAAATAATAAGCAGCTTGTTGGACGCGATCGTGCAGAAAGCGATAAGCAATTTTTTCGATATTGTTAGTATTAGCTTCTTGCTCATGGCTGAGATAAAACTTATAAACTTGACTTTGCGGTAAAATCAATCCTTCCTGTAAAGCCTTCCACAAAGCATCTGCCACTTTCTGTGGCGACTGTTGTGAAACAATTGCCAAAGTAGTTAAATCAAAAGAGTTACCAATACAAGCAGCTAACTTCAGGATATTTTGCGTTTGCCCTGGCAATTTTTGTAACTGAGTAGCCATAAATTCCACCACATCATCAGTCACACATAGCGCATTGACTTGAGCAAAATCGCATTCCCAGTAACCTTGCTCGCGATCGAATTTGATTTGTTTATCTTCGTATAAAGCCTTGAGAAACTGCGTGGTAAAAAAGGGATTGCCTTTAGTTTTGCGATTGATTAATTCTGTTAGAGGGCGCGATATCTGTGTCGTACAATGTAAAGTATCAGCCACTAACTGATTGGTATCATTAAAGTCAAGGGGGGCAAGAGTAATAGTATTAATAGTCTTACCAGTTTTCTTGAGTTCTTCCATCTTCAACATAAATGGATGTACGGCTGACACTTCATTATCTCGATAAGCACCTAACAAAAGTAGATATTTTTGATTCTCCGTCAGCAGTTTAATTAACTGGAGAGATGCCAAATCTGCCCACTGTAGATCATCCAGAAACATCACTAATGGATGTTCCCTTGTGGTGAAGACAGCAATAAACTTTTGAAAGAGTAAATTAAACCGATTTTGTACCGCCGTTCCCGATAGTTCTGGTGCAAGTGGTTGTTTACCAATTACCTGTTCTAATTCTGGAATTACTTCAATCAAAACTTGCCCGTTCTCTGCAAGAACTTGAAGAATTTGATTGCGCCAGTGTACCAATTGTGCATCTGATTCTGACAACAATTGCGCCATTAAGTCGCGTAAAGCTTGCACAAAGGCGGATAAGGGAATATTACGATTGAATTGGTCAAACTTACCTTTGATGAAATAACCCTGCTGACGGGTAATTGGTTTGTGGACTTCATTCACGACAGCAGTTTTCCCAATCCCCGAAAACCCCGCTACTAGCACGATTTCTGATGTGCCGTGAGCCACACGCTCAAATGCTTGTAATAAGCTTGCTACTTCTGCTTCTCTGCTATATAACTTTTCCGGGATCAGGAAGCGATCGCAGACATCCCACTGACCGATTTCAAAATCTCTAATTTTTCCTGTATCTTGGATTTGGGCTAAACAAAGTTCTAAATCATGCTTTAATCCCAAGGCACTTTGATATCTATCTTCGGCGTTTTTTGCCATTAACTTCATGACAATATTCCATAAAACCTTTGGTATTTCTTTGCTTCTGCCTTCTAGCTGCGATGGCATTTTTGCTAGATGACAATGTACCAATTCCATCGGGTCATCACAATTAAATGGTAACTTTCCAGTTAATATTTCATAGAATGTTACACCCAGAGAATAATAATCGCTGCGGTAGTCGATACCACGGTTCATTCTGCCTGTTTGTTCTGGGGAAATATAGGCGAGAGTTCCTTCTAAAACATTTGGATTTTTAATTTCTTGGGTTTCTTTAGGTAATAATGAAGCAATACTAAAGTCAATGAGTTGAATTTGTCTTGTATGAGGAGAAATCAGAATATTTGCTGGTTTAATATCTTTATGAATAATGCGACTTTCGTGTAACTCGGAGATAATACGGACTAGTTGAATAGCAATATTTAAAACTTCTATTAAGGATAAACTTGAGTTTTTAATGTATTCTCTTAAAGAAATTTCTCCAATATCTGCCATCACCAAAATATAACTATTGCCATAGGTTTCTAGCGATAAGGGATGAATAATTCCAGCAATGTTGAGATTTCTACTGATTGTGTACTGATGGCGAAATTGTAGTAATTCGTTAAAACTGGGATACTCTAAGGTCAAAAGTTTAATAACGACTGGAAGTTGGTCTGATTGGCGGATAGCTCGATACACGTTGGTTCTAGAGCCAGCATACAGTTGAGAGTTAATTTGATATCCTGGAATGATGGGGATAGAGTTCATAGTCGTTATCTATACATACCTTATGACAGGATTTTGTTTTCCTTACTGACATTAGTATTCCCATCAACTTGATGTTGTATAACGCTATCGAGAGGAATTGATGGTTATTTTCGGGAAAACCAATACTTTTTGGTCAGAAGCAAATCATAGCCGCAATGAATTAACTTAAATTATTCAGCGAGGTGGAAAGTGAAAAAGGAGTACGATTCTCCCTATCAGTAATTCATGCGCTCGACGACAGTGGGCGTTTACACCGAGAGCAAAGACGCAAAATAGTCCCTCATAACAATTCGCTGCTTTTCCCAATTCGCAATGCCAGAAATTTATACCAAGTTGAAGTCAAAGATATTAACTTCGCTACAGCAGTAGCCGTGCATTGTTAATTTTCGTATGCTGCTTGATTGTTATTCATTTTCCCCTTTCCTAACTAGGGGTAGTAATGCTAGATTTTCTGCAATACTTCAGGGTAATTTATGAACAAAGGCGAACTAGTGGATGCTGTAGCAGCAAAGACCAACATCACAAAAAAGCAAGCTGATGAAGTAATCAGTGCTTTTTTGTCAGCTGTTACCGAGGCTGTAGCTAATGGTGAAAAAGTAACGCTCATAGGGTTTGGTTCATTCGAGCGACGCGTTCACGAAGTGTGCCGAAGGTATCGCTCAGAACGCGAAGGGCGTAATCTCAAAACGTGAACGACACAGACGAGGTGGGGGTTATGTGAATGGAAAAGACAGTTATCGCACTCTGGAAGTTTCGGCATAGTACTATAGCAATCTGATTTGATTTCTGAATTAATCGTAGGGACTAGGGACTAGGGACTGGGGACTGGGGACTGGGAAGAAGGAATAAAGCTGTACTGAGTTTTTTTCAAAAATCAAATATGAGTTTTATAGTTTATCCACTATAGTTAGGGTTGCCTACCGTAAATGCTTGTCTACGCACTTCCAATGTTTCTTTTCTATGAGACATGAGCGCTTGATTTTTTAAGGATGGTCGGATTATCTAACCCTCAATCATGTTGACTTTGGAACAAGCTCTCCAGAAGTGTAATTTTGACTAGAAAATAATTTTTTATCAGATGCTAGGGATTTATGAACAAAAATAAAACTGCTGGATATCTTCTTATATCTGTTGGCGCGATTGGCATATTTAGCCTCGTTATATTAAGCATCTTTGGTATACAGATTCTACTTTTCTCGTGTTCGTGGAGTACAACTCAAGGAAATTGCTTTCTCCCAATAGCGATTTTATTAGTTATTACTTCTGTCCTTAGTATTGTATTCATAATGATATTTAAACGTGGGCTAAAAAATTTGAAATCTAGAAAAACCTCTTTTGAGAAAGACAGCTAATCTTCAATACTTTCTAATTGTTTAGAGAGTAAGAATTGCTTGATTGTAGTTCTTCAAGACAACCAGTGATTTATAGCGCCAGCCAAGATGAAGCATGGGGTTTATATTGATTTTCTCTAAGCTCGACTTTATCCATTTTTAATTCAATCAAGCAGCGTAAACAGCAATA
>NZ_JAVRCD010000010.1:0-164380 GCF_034530895.1 Nostoc sp. DedQUE08 | reverse complement strand
ATCCACTCTTACTCATCCACAGTCCCTTTAGATTTTCTTTACGAATCAGCTCTAAGTCCGTCTGCATGGGTTCCAGCAAGTTGGAACCCACAGAGGTGTGTTTTGTCTGTATAGCTGCGATTTCTAATCGCCAAAGCTAGAGTATTTTACTGGCAGTTAAGGAATAAATGGTTTTAAAATGGTGCAATCTTAAAATATTTAGGGGTGCAGCTATGTCACTACGCAACGAACCATTAGATTGGCATTTTGAATCAAATGAGCCTTATATCCCAGTTTACCATAAAGGTGATTTAGTGGGATTTTTTAAACCAGAATATGCTGGCGAAATTATTAAGTTTTTAAATGAAGAAGAAGTTTTAAAAAAAGCACTAAAAATGGCTTGTACTGATTTAATTAAAAAACTGGGAGGCGATACCAGGAAAGTATATTATTTAATGGAAAAATATGTAAAAACTAGTGAACGTCCAAAGTATGGAACTAGAGCGATCGCAGTTTTACTTCAAGATAGGCAAAAAGAGCTTGACTTGAGTAATCAGGAGTTTGCTAAATTCTGCGACACCTTTAAATTATCTCCAACTGAACTGAATAATATTTCTGCTGGAGAAGCATTTGATGATAGTTTATTAGCGCCCCTTTCACGGATATTAGGGATGGCAAAAGAGCAATTGCTGAAAGTGCGAGATGGTTCTGGAGAAACAAGTAACACATGAACAGCAAATCAAAATATTCAAATGATATAAAATTGTGAAAACAGACATCATCTTTTATCGGCTGTTTCAAGAATTCCCTGATATCTTTTTTGAACTACTTGGTAATCCTCCAGAATCAGCTAGCCTTTATCAATTTTCATCAGTTGAAATCAAACAAACAGCCTTCAGAATCGATGGTGTGTTTTTGCCTACACAAGGAAGCGAGAACCAGATTTACTTTGTTGAAGTGCAATTTCAAGCTGATGGGGAAATTTATTCACGGCTAATTGCAGAAATATGTTTATACCTCCGTCAAAATCAACCATCAAATGACTGGGGTGCTGTGGTTTTATACCCAAACAGGAATGTAGATACAGGAGATATCAAACATTACCGTGAGTTTTTCACAAGTGGGCGCGTCAGGCGCATTTATTTGGATGAATTAGGTGAAGGTGGATCGCTTCCAATTGGCATTGCAACTGCTAAATTAGTAATTGCAACCGAAGACATTGCGATCGCACAAGCAAGGGAGTTGATAGACAGAACCAAGTCCGAGATAAACTCACCATCAAAACAGCAGCAATTATTACAATTTATAGAGACTATTTTGGCTTACAAATTTCCTGCAATGAGTAGGGAGGAGATGGAAGAAATGTTTGGCTTAAGTGAGTTAAAGCAAACCAGATTTTATCAGGAAGCCTTTCAGGAAGGGGTTGAACAAGGCATTGAACAAGGTGAGGTTAGAGGTGAGATTAAAGGGAAACTAAAAGCAGTACCAGCAATGTTGGCAGCAGGGTTGACTGTAGAACAAGTAGCAGAGGCGTTAGATTTGAGTGTTGAAGAAGTTGGACAAATAATATAAAGCCAGTCTTAAGATAGATGTGGTAAATTTTATCCGTGACTCAAGTCAAATTTTGTTTGCGCCTCCCCGACTCGATCGCGACGAATTTATAGTTAATTTTTGTTAATATTAGAGGCGGTGTTAGTACTTCGTCCTCAACCACCCACTCCCTACCTGAGAGAAACTTAATGCTGCGACTAGAACATATAAGTAAAATTTATCCCACAGGCGAAGTTCTCAAAGATATCAACTGGGAAGTTAAACCAGGCGATCGCATTGGCTTAGTCGGTGTCAACGGTGCTGGAAAATCTACTCAACTCAAAATCATCTCTGGGGAAATTGAACCCACCGCAGGCGAAATTATCCGTCCTAATAGCTTACACATAGCTTACCTCAACCAAGAATTTGAAGTAGACCCCACCCGCACCGTTAGAGAAGAATTTTGGACTGTCTTCAAAGAAGCTAACGAAGTACAGTTATCTCTGGCGCATGTGCCACAAGAGATGGAAACCGCTAGCCCAGACGAACTGGATCGGCTGATCGACAAGTTGGATCGCTTGCAGCGCAAATTTGAAGCCTTGGATGGTTACAACTTAGATGCACGCATCGGGAAAATTTTACCAGAGATGGGGTTTGGGCTAGAAGATGGCGATCGCCTCGTCAGTGCCTTCAGTGGTGGTTGGCAAATGCGGATGAGTTTAGGTAAAATTCTGCTGCAAAAACCCGACTTGTTGCTACTGGATGAACCGACTAACCACCTAGATTTAGAAACCATTGAGTGGTTGGAAAATTACCTCAGAGGACTGGTTACGCCGATGGTAATAGTCTCCCATGACCGGGAGTTCCTTGACCGCCTCTGCACTCAAATTGTGGAAACTGAACGTGGCGTTTCTAGTACCTACCTCGGTAACTACTCAGCATATTTGTCACAAAAAGCTGAAAGTCAATCAGCACAACTTAGTGCCTACGAACGCCAACAGAAAGAATTAGAGAAACAGCAAACCTTTGTTGATAGATTCCGCGCCAGTGCTACCCGCAGTACTCAGGCAAAAAGCCGGGAAAAGCAACTCGAAAAAATCGAGCGTATTGAAGCACCCATTGCTGGAGTAAGAACTCTACATTTCCGTTTTCCACCTGCACCTCGCAGTGGACGCGAAGTAGTGGAAATTCAAGATTTAACTCATCTTTATGGTGATAAAATCCTGTTCTTGGCAGCAAACCTCCTGATTGAAAGAGGCGATCGCATTGCATTTCTTGGCCCCAACGGTGCTGGAAAATCTACCCTTCTGCGCGTAATTATGGGTATGGAACCACCCACAGAAGGTATCGTTAAATTAGGCGATCATAACGTTATCCCCGGTTACTTTGAGCAAAATCAAGCTGAAGCCTTGGACTTAAAGAAAACTGTCATGGAAACTATCCATGATGAAGTTCCCGACTGGGATAATCAAGAAGTCCGCACGCTTTTGGGACGCTTCTTATTTACCGGTGACACAGTATTTAAACCGGTTGGGGCATTAAGTGGAGGAGAAAAAGCTCGTTTGGCATTGGCAAAAATGCTCTTACGTCCTGCTAACCTACTAATTTTAGATGAGCCGACAAACCACCTAGATATTCCAGCTAAAGAAATGCTGGAAGAGGCGCTCCAAAACTATGATGGCACAGCAATTGTAGTCTCTCATGACCGCTACTTTATTTCTCAAGTAGCAAATAAAATCGTCGAAATTCGTGATGGCGAATTCCGCGTCTATTTAGGAGATTATCATTACTATCTCCAAAAAATTGCCGAAGAAAAAGAACAGGCAAAATTAGCTGCAATAGAAGCCGAAAAAGCAGCGAAAAAAGCGGCTAAAGCAGCTAAAGCTTCCACGAAAAGGAAATGAGAAACTAAAAAATGGCTTAGTAGTAGCAGCGTTTTAGCGCTATTACTAAGTAATCACTCGTTATAAGAGTTCTAAAACATCACAGGAAAATTACTAAAATTTAAAAAATATTTCCAAAAACCGCAAGTCCTTCGTAAAAGAAGTTAATAAGCAAAAATTCACTTGCGGCGTGGATTAGCAGTGGTATCATTCGGGTATTACAAAAAGTAAAGGGCAATTTTACTATGACCAAAGCACCTG
Organism: Nostoc sp. DedQUE08; assembly: GCF_034530895.1. Taxonomy (NCBI): domain Bacteria; kingdom Bacillati; phylum Cyanobacteriota; class Cyanophyceae; order Nostocales; family Nostocaceae; genus Nostoc; species Nostoc sp. DedQUE08. Next base: position 160,727 of record NZ_JAVRCD010000010.1, on the reverse strand, counting down.
TTGCTCCTGTGGTGCTAGTCATTTTAGACGGATGGGGCTACTGCGACCAAACGCGAGGAAACGCCATTATTGCGGCTAAAACTCCCATTGTGGACAGTCTATGGGCAGCTTACCCGCATACCCTCATCCACACATCAGGAAAAGCCGTAGGGTTGCCAGAAGGTCAAATGGGCAACTCGGAAGTTGGTCATTTGAACATTGGTGCTGGACGAGTGGTACCGCAAGAACTTGTACGCATCTCCGATGCAGTCGAAGACGGTTCTATTGCCTTAAAACCAGCACTTGTCAAAATTTGCCAGGAAGTTCGTTCTCGGAATAGCAAGCTGCATCTAGTCGGGCTTTGTTCTGAAGGAGGGGTACATTCGCATATCACCCATCTATTCGGACTACTTGACCTAGCCAAAGATCAGCAAATTCCAGAAATTTGTATTCACGCTATCACCGATGGTCGTGACACCGCCCCAACTGACGGTGTAAGAGCGATCGCGCTACTGCAAAATTATATAGACCGCACAGGAATTGGGCGCATAGTCACCCTCAGCGGTCGCTACTACGCGATGGATCGCGATCGCCGCTGGGATCGAGTCAAACGCGCCTACGACGTGATGACCCAAGATGGTGCAGGTGATAATCGCACGGCTGTAGAAATCTTGCAAGCATCCTATGCCGAAGGGGTAAAAGATGAATTTATCAACCCAATCCGAATTGCACCAGGCGCAATAGAACCAGGGGATGGGGTGATATTTTTCAACTTCCGCCCCGATCGCTCCAGACAACTGACTCAAGCTTTAGTCAGTCCCACGTTTAATGGTTTTGAAAGGCAGCAAATCACACCACTGTCTTTTGTCACTTTTACGCAGTACGATCCAGACTTACCCGTGGCTGTAGCCTTTGAGCCTCAGAATCTCAGTAACATTCTGGGAGAAGTTATAGCCAATCATAGTTTGAATCAGTTCCGCACCTCCGAAACAGAGAAATACGCCCACGTCACCTATTTCTTTAATGGGGGTCTGGAGGAACCTTTTCCCGGAGAAGATCGGGAACTAGTAAGTAGCCCGATGGTAGCAACTTACGACCACGCCCCAGCAATGTCAGCAGCAGCAGTTACAGATGTTGCGATCGCTGCGATTCAAAAGGGTATATATTCCCTAGTTGTGATTAACTATGCTAACCCAGACATGGTAGGGCATACGGGTCAAATAGACGCTACCATTACAGCAATTGAAACAGTCGATCGCTGTTTGGGACGTTTGTTAGAGAGCGTTATCAAAGCTGGTGGTACAACAATTATTACTGCCGATCACGGCAACGCTGAGTATATGCTAGATGAAGGGGGTAATCCCTGGACGGCTCATACCACTAACCCAGTCCCCTTCATCTTGGTGGAAGGAGAGAAAGTCAAAATCCCTGGATATGGTACAAATGTCGAATTGCGAAGCGATGGCAAGCTATCCGACATCGCTCCCACGATTCTAGAGATTTTACAGCTGCCTCAGCCACTAGAAATGACCGGGCGATCGCTGCTGAAAACAGCAGAATACGAGCTGCAACGTACTCGCACTCCCGTGCAAGTAGGGCTGTAAAACAGTTAATAGTGAGGAGTTAAGAGTTAATAGTCAAGGTGATGAATTAAAACTTTCTTAACTCCTAACTCCTAACTCCTAACTCCCTGTTTGAAAACTTGTTATAAATGAGATTCCTACCATGACAGTTAGTAATATCGTGCAAGGCATTTGGGCATTTTCCGCCACTGGTTTGATTATCTTGGTTTTACTGCATAGTCCCAAAGGTGATGGCATTGGTGCCATTGGTGGACAAGCCCAATTATTTAGCAGCACCAAAAGTGCAGAAAACACCTTAAACCGAATTACTTGGGCATTGACAGTAATTTTTCTCGGTTTAACAGTAGTTTTAAGTGCTGGTTGGCTGCCTAAATAAGGATAGGTAAATGGGGAAAAGAACCCAACACCCGATACTTAACACCCTAATAAATTTAATTTCACGACGGTTAATTACAGCTCTTGCCTTGTTGATTGGCACAGGGCTGTTAGTCATTTTTACTAATATCCAGTTGAGTAATGGGTTTGCAATAGTACCAGAATATATACATTCAGATTTAATAATTTCTCTCCCCACTTCCTCAAAACCCCATCCCTTACCGCCCACACTGGCGCAGTGGCAAGATAACACTAACAGTGGTGACTACTTTTCCCAAATCACAACAACCCAAGTTGGTTATTTAGTCTGGTCACAATTTCCTATTCGAGTTTACGTAGAACCACCAAAATCTGTCAGCGAAAAACAAGCTCAAGCATGGGTTAATGGTGTCTTGCAGGGTGTACAGGAGTGGAGTACTTATTTACCTTTAACAGTAGTCGAACAGCCAGAAGTTGCTGATATTACGATTGTCCGAAAAGCGCCACCTCTACAAACTTCGCCTGGTAGTAATATACCCCGTGCGCGATCGGCACAAACGACTTACGAGTTATACACCAGCAACAAAATTTTATCCCACCGCTTCACCATCTTGTTAAGCCCTAGTCAAACAGGTGAGTATCTCATTGCAGCTACCCGCCACGAATTCGGTCATGCATTGGGAATTTGGGGTCATAGTCCGCTACAAACTGATGCTTTATACTTTTCTCAAGTTCGTAACCCGTCACCTATTTCTGCCAGAGATGTAAATACTCTAAAGCGGGTTTATGAACAGCCAACCAGTTTAGGATGGTCTTTAGTGGATAATTCAAAGATTAATTGATTGATAAGTAATACCCTAACGTCTGTCAGTAATCCAAGCCTCTCGCTGTTGTCCCTGAATCGACTGTACCATTCCAAACCTTTCCTCAATTTTGCGTGGCAGAGTGTATATCCCAAAGATGTAAACGCAATCTTCTTCTGGTTGATGTGTCAAAACACGAACTCTGGCTTCGTTATTTTGTAAACGCTCCATGAAAATAGATGCACAAATTTCAACATCTTCAGGAATCTCATATACTTCTTTTGAAAAGGTGAATCTCTTCTCCAAACTATTTGCAATTTGATCGATAACGTTTTGCTCCGGCAACGGAGTTGTGAAGGATATAGACGTATGTTCGGCAGCACTTTCCATCTTCTAGCTGCTCTAAGTCAGGGATATTTATCAACTTTATCTGACTTGCATCATACTTCATTTCGTTAACTTTCTTTAGTCAGGTATCTGTATTCATAAATCACAAATAATTGTATGATTAGAATACTAGCCAATGCTGGCTAACATTGTTGCTCGATCGCACTCATTAGCATCTTAGAATTTCCAGTGCGATCGCACTTTTTCCTTTTCCTTACGCTCTACGACTTAGTGGTAGAGGTCGCTGTGCTAAAACTCCTTTATATAGTTCTTCCAGCAGACTAATATTTTTACTAAGGGTATAGCGGTCTAATACACGCACTCTAGCTTTTTGCCCCAGTAGGGTTGTTAACTCTGGATGGTCTTGCAGCACTGGCAAGAGGGTTCTCAATTGCGATCGCGCCGTTTTGGTACTAATAACTACACCTGCACCCTTTTCCAAGACTTCTCCATCTGCACCCACATCTGTTGCTAAACAAGCCAACCCACATGACATTCCTTCTAACAGAGATAAGGACAAACCCTCTACCAATGAAGGCAAAACAAATACATCTGCGCCCCGCAAAATTTCAATGCGTCGGTCTTCATCAGCAACAAATCCCAACCAGATAATGCCGTATTCTGAACCATAAAAAGGCTCTAAGGAAGACTTTAAAGGGCCGTCGCCAACAATTAGCAACTTCGTACCAGGACTCATTGCCGACTGCTTCCAAGCGCGGAGAAGAGCCTCGACATTTTTCTCTGGTGCTATGCGACCCTGATAGACAAATAAACGTTCGGCTTTAAATTCTGCTTTAATTTGAGAAAATCCTGGAGAATACTTAGCAGTATCAACACCATTGGGAATTACGGCAATATTTTCTTCTCTTACACCCATCCCTGCCAATAATTCTCGCTGAATTTGGGAAAATACAATCACGCGATCGTAGTTAACTAAAAAAGGCGCGTAGAGCTGATAAGCCAAAAGTTGTGTTCCTGATACCAGTTTTGCACCCTTGCCAGCAAATGGCGTGTGAAAAGTGGCAACTAGGGGCAACCTCAGTTCCTCACAGATTTCCGGTAGAAAAAAGTCTAGAGGAGATAAGGTCAAGGAAGCATGGACTACATCTGGTTTGATTTCCCGCAGTGAATCGGTTAAAACTTTGGTGGCTTTAAAAGTAGGAATTGTGTAAACCTGGGACTTGTAAATGAAAGGTAAAGAGACCTCTCGAAGATTTGGCCAATTATCAGGTTCAGACTCTTCCTGGGCGAAGTGAAGAAAGCTAACTTGATGTCCCCTATCTAGCAAGGCATTTGTAATTTCTCGACTGTAGGTGACATTGCCGCAAAAGGGTGATTTTTTTCCAATCCAGGCTATACGCATTCTTTATTTAGCTGTAAGAAAAGCGGGTTTAATCTATTAATTATGTGTCCTTTGTGATTTTTATTTTATCTAGCTATACTTGCTGGTTTTTTTATTTATTAAAAATTCCCATAACTTTCTACTAGTTTAAAAGCTTATTGTCAGCTAATTAAACCAGTTGATTGATGGCTTTATTCATTTTAGTTATAAGTTGTTAATTTCTGATATTTAAACAACTTATTCTGACTAATGTCAGATTCATATCCGGCAAGTATGTGATAAATTTTCACTGGCAACAGTTTACCATGAACACAAAAGCTTTAAGTAAATTATTAATTACGTCAAGGTAATGAATAATAACTACTGTTAGCTGATAACTACTTGTGTGAGTTATACCAGGTTAATATACCTCCTGAAAAGACGATCGCAGCTAATCCCAAAAAAACTATCTGTAATCCCAGAAAGGTTTCTGCGACACCAGCTAATGCTAAAGGTAAGGAGAGGGCAATATTAATGACATTGTTCTGCAAGCCAAAAACTTTACCACGCATTTCTGGAGGTGTTTCTGTTTGGATTGCAGTTTGCATGGGAATTCCTACTAGTGCCCCAAAAATACCCACAAGCATCACCAGTAACAAGACAAGCCACAGTTGAGTTGTAAATACTGACAGACCAATCAGGGATGCTGCCATACCTATACAACCACACAGACTTAGCTGAGTATAGGAGAAGCGTTGACCAAATTGACCGAGAATTGTTGCTCCACCAGCGATACCAACACCGCCAGCTGCTAGTAAAAAGCCGAACTGGGAAGCTTTCATGTTGGGAATTATTTCCGCCATCCGAACGGCTAGAACAGTTAATGCTGCAAAAACAGAAAACAAGATAATCAGTTGCAGCAAAGCATTGCGGACGCGATGATTTGCTTTGAGATAGGCAAAACCGTCTCGCAAGTCAGAGAATACGTGAGGGAATTCTGTATCGGGGTGGTGGTGTTTTTCCTTAGTTGCCAGGAGGAACAAAATTAGTCCAGCGATCGCATAACTGCCACCAACTAAAAGTTCCTTACCCAAATTACCACTACCACCAATTTGCAGCCAAAGTCCATCGGCGATCGCTAACAATGGTTCTCCAACAGCAAACCCAACAATCACCGATGCCATCATCGTTGTCGTATAAAGCGAATTTGCTGAGAGTAAATCCTGTTCTTCTACGATTAAAGGAATTGCCGCCTGTTCCGCTGGTGCAAAAAACTGCGTCAAAGTCGAAACTAAAAAAGTCACACCCAGAATGATCAAAAAACCCACTGGCAGCACTCCTATGGGTTTCCAATCATGAGTCAACCACAACAGGAAGGGAATTGACAAAACCAGGATGCCACGCCAAATATTTGTTGCCACCAGCACAGCCTTTTTCGACCAGCGATCGACAAACACACCAGCAACAGAACCAAACAATACGGCTGGAATAGTAAAAGCCATCATCAAGACTGATACCCAACCACTAATACTCTGATTGCTTCCTTGAAACTGAGTATTAATCAAAGCAATCATCAACACCAAATAAACTTTATCTGCTAGTTGGGAAAAAACTTGACCGCCCCAAAGAGCCAAGAAATTAGGATTTTTTAATACAGGTAAAAATCCTAGCTGTTTTACATTCCCTGCAATAGCTTCTCCATCTGAACTAGAGGCATCTAATGTCGGTAATTCTTTTTCTGGAATAGTGGCTATTGGCAAATTTTGCCCATTACGAACGCCATTGCTATCTACCTCAGCAGTGGTTAATTTGTCCTCAGATTGTGTTTCTGATTGGCTTGGAAGATCGGTTTTTGGACAATTTTGATCGTTTTTAGAAATATCTTTTGGGGACATTTCTTGGCCATTTATTTGACTAGGTGTACACTTGGGAACAGCACTCAAGTGATTCCTGAGTGTAGAATCTGATACCCTATTCTGTTTTTTGGCGAGGCTTGGTGACAAAGGTAGGATTTTTTTATCCAAATCAGAAGGTTGCATCATGGTTGGCAGCAAAATAAGAGTCGATCAAGGTAGCAGAGCGAATAGGACGACCTAATTGATACTGAGCATACTGGCGCAAAATCTGCTCAACAGATAACCAGTCATAATCTCTAGCACTATCAATTTGCATTATCTCTGGTTGTGACAGCTGTTGAAGCAAAGCTAGTTCCATAGCACCCAAACGACTAGAAATCACAGGTATTTCTTGCCGATGCACAACAACTGTTTGGGCATTGAGCATTGCGGATGGAGCATTGGGCATTGGGTATTGGTTATTAATTCCCTCCTCCCCTGCTCCCCTGCTCCTTTGTTGCGCCCTTATCTCCTTTTCCCCTTCTTTTCGTAAACGTTCCCTAGCTTCTAAGGAAACCGTTCCACCCGCAGGGATGCTAAATCCTACCTGCCAGTTGGGGTCTGTGAAGTCTGGCTTAAGGGAACGTTGAGATAGGCAGCAGATTTGCACTTGTGGCGTCAGTCCTGCTAAGGCTAAAAGGTGAAATACACCATGAGCCAGATGAGCTAAAACACCAAATGAATTTGTACTAGACACCGCCTCTAAGCGATGGAGATGTTCATTGAACAAATCATAAAGTTCTTCTTGGGGTTGTTCGCTCAAAGCTTCACACAGAACTATTTCTGCTAAATATTGACTGGCAGCCAGTTTTCCTAAATCTTTAGCTAAACCAGGATAAGTTTTTAACGTCTGTGCTTGAGTAATTTTATCAAGCGATCGCCCTTTAGCAATCAATAGTTCATTCACAACAAACATTCCACTCCTACCACCCAGGCTGGAGTTGTGCTTACGCGACCCTGGAGCCACGGCTCGAATTAGACCGAATTCTCGTGTCAAAATCGTCACTATTTTATCCGATTCTCCTAGCGCCTGGGTTTTAAGATTAATACCAGTTGCTTTGTAGGTTCTACTCATTAGTCATTAGTCACTAGTCATTAGTAGTTATTAATCATTGCTCAAGGGTCATTAGCTTAGGACAAATGACAAATGACAAAGGACAAATGACTATTCACCCTTTCCCAAGTTATCGCGCTGGCGGATCAAATCCATACCGCGAGATGTGCCTAATCTAGTAGCACCCGCTACGATTAAGTCTAGGGCTTGATTGATAGTGTGAATACCACCTGAAGCTTTAATTCCTACCCTTTCTTTTGCCAATTCTTGCAAAAATCGCACATCTGCCACAGTTGCACCACCATTCCAACCTGTACTAGTTTTTAAGAATGCTGCTCCTGCCTCCATAGCTATTTCAGCAGCTATTTTTTTCTCCGCATCTGTCAACAGGTTAGTTTCCAAAATTACCTTGACCGTTTGCCCAGTCTCTTCACAAATTTCGGCAATCTCTCGGTGGACTTTTTCAGTTTTGCCAGCTTTTAACCAGCCTAAGTTCATCACCATATCCAACTCAGTGGCCCCACTATCCACCGCTTCTTGAGCTTCATACAGTTTCACTGCTGAAGTCGTTGCACCAGAAGGAAAGCCTATCACTGTACAAACTTTCGGGTTTTTACCGTGGAGGAGTTCGACTGCTTGCTTGACATTAGCGGGGAACAGACAAACCGCCGCAAAGTTGAATCTATATGCTTCTTCACACCATTGCTCAACCTGCTCTGGAGTAGCCGTTGGCATTAACAGGGAGTGATCGATAAATGGCGCAATATCAATGTCTGGATAGTCTGCTGCCATCGTGTCTTCTGCCAGTGATTGATTATTAAACTTTATAAAAAATTAAAACATTTCTTATATATATATTAAACCACATTTATTACGAGTTTATCCTGAAAACAAGTTGCTGAATTGTCTTTAATATTGGCTTTACAGATATCCCAGGATTACTACAAGTGTTTAAGTTAACGCTAAGTAGTAGTAATACTAGGAATATCAAGAGGTTTTTTTGCACTATTTCCTAAGAAGTTAATAATACTTTGAGCCAATGCCTGCGATGCCAAATATGGGACACCATTACCAATAGTTTTAAACATATTAGTGAGTGACATATTTTCTGGAAGTACAAAATTTCCAGGCAAAGATTGGATAGCTAAAGCTTCTGCTACAGAAATCCGCCGGACTTTGTAAGGATGTAAATGTACTTCATTATTTCCATAGCAAGCTGTCGGAGAGTAACGCCATCTATGCAGACGTTTGAAAGACTTTTTAGAATCATCTCCTTCATTAATAGCAGCAAATTTTGTGATACCTGCCCTTGGTTGAAAACAGTTTTTAGTATTGGAATGTTTCAGAACATTATTTTTTCTAAACCAGTATTCAACTGTTAATTCTTCAGGTATGCCATCAGGACAAGGTATTAGAGAATTTTCTTGGAATGGTTCACTCTTACACCAGTGGTAAGCAAAAACTTTTTCTTGAGGATATAAAATATAATTATTCCAAGGAAAATATCCCTCATTTAGTAGCTTTTCACTACCGATTTTGATTCCTATATCTTGAAGAAAATTATTTTTGAAACCAATTAGAATAATTCTTTCTCTATCCTGGGGTACGCCATATTCGATAGCATTAATTAACCGCTCTGTTAATATATATCCTGATTCCTGCAATTTTTGCTTGAGGGATTCAAAAAATAAACGGTGTTTTGTCGTTTTCCACAAACCTTTAACATTTTCAAATAAAAAGAAGTCGGGAATATTTCGGCAAATTAATTCAATATATGAAGCAGAAAGCTTGCCATTATCTCCTAAACTTCCTCTATTTTTTCCACCCATAGAAAAATCAGGGCAGGGAGGCCCACCGATGAAACCAATTATATTATGAGATTTGCGGCAGTCCTTGACTAATTCTTGAAGGTGTTGTGCTTCTTTTCCGATAATAAATTTTGTTACATCTGCTGCTTCACCGTGATGATATCCATATTCAGGCGATCGCATTTTTAGAACTTCCCGTGAATGGCGATAGGCGGTGATAAATGGGGCGAAGATTTCATTGACATAAACAATATTAAAACCGCTGGTTTCAAAACCTAAATCGAGGAAACCTGAGCCAGCAAAAAAAGAGAAAATACAAGGGCGATCGCTCATTGAATTACTAGTACGATCAAAAATTATTATTAATATTCAGATTCTCGGAAAATGGTTTATGTACGTAACTTATACTAACTATCCCAAATTTGATTTAAGGATTGGCAAAAACTAATATACTTAGGGTTTCTACGTAAGTACCAATCAAAAAATAACAATTAAAAAACTGCTTAAATAGTCAAAAAAATTTACAGTTTCCCTAAGTATTACATCTTAAAGTTTACTCAATCTTTAAGGAAAATACCTGACAGAAAAAGAGTCTGGAGTCACAATTAAATATAGGGGTTTCCAAGCCCAAATGATATTTCAGACAAATATTTGTCATTAAATAAAAAGCCGGGGTACTTCGGACTAAATTTTATGCGGATTTTAATTTACTCCTACAACTACTATCCAGAACCGATTGGTATTGCCCCACTAATGACTGAATTAGCAGAGGGACTAGTGAAACGCGGGCATGAAGTGCGTGTAGTTACCGCTATGCCCAATTACCCTGAGCGGCAAATTTACCAGGAATATCGGGGTAAATGGTATGTCAACGAATACAAAAATGGCGTTCAAATTCAACGCAGTTACGTTTGGATTCGTCCACAACCCAACCTATTAGATAGGGTGTTATTAGATGCTAGTTTCGTCGTCACTAGCTTTGTACCCGCCCTCATCGGTTGGCGCCCAGATGTGATTCTCTCAACATCGCCATCCTTGCCAAGCTGTGTACCAGTTGCTCTTTTAGGATGGTTACGTGCTTGTCCTGTAATTTTAAATCTACAAGATATTTTACCAGAAGCAGCCGTCCATGTCGGTCTATTGAAAAATAAATTACTTATTCGGTTGTTTACATTATTGGAAAAATTTGCTTACCGCACTGCCACTAAAATTAGCGTCATTGCCGATGGGTTTGTGGAAAATTTGCGATCTAAAGGCGTAGAAGCTGACAAAATTGTGCAAATTCCCAACTGGGTTGATGTAAATTTTATCCGCCCTTTACCTAAAGAGGATAACCCTTTCCGTACAGCACATAGTCTAAACGGCAAATTTGTAGTACTGTATTCTGGTAACATTGCCCTAACCCAAGGCTTAGAAAGCGTCGTCAAAGCTGCTTCTGCCTTGCGCCATATCCCAGATATTGTCTTTGTCATTGTTGGAGAGGCAAAAGGTCTACAGCGATTGCAACAGGAATGTCTAGACTGCGGCGCAGATAATGTGATGTTACTGCCATTTCAACCCCGCAAAGATTTACCACAGATGTTAGCAGCTGCGGATGTTGGTTTAGTGGTACAAAAGAAAAATGTTGTATCCTTCAATATGCCGTCAAAAATTCAAGTGTTACTTGCTAGTGGAGGGGCCTTAGTTGCTTCTGTACCCGACAATGGTACGGCAGCAAGAGCCATTAGGCAAAGTGGCGGCGGAGTTATCGTTCCTCCAGAAGATCCCCAAGCTTTAGCGATGGCAATTTTAAATTTGTACCAAAACCCCGAAAAAGTCAAAACTCTGGGTTATAAAAGTCGCCAATATGCCGTTGAGCAATATGCTTTTGAGCAAGCTTTAAATCAGTATGAGTCCTTGTGTTACTCATTGACAGCAGAACGCAGAGCAATTCAATCTACAGGCATAGTTACGAAACAAGAAGTTTAATCTTTGCTGCAAAGTTATGTTACATCTGTAGAAATTACGATTATACCCTCATGCCTAAATATTAGGAATTTTTAAGGTAGCGAATTTTACTAATAAAAATATAACAATAGACAAGCAGGTTGTCAGGTGGATTGTTGAACTAAAAATCTCGTGGCTCACTTCATTCAATAGACCTCTTGCAAAAGTCCCTAACACCCCACCCCCAACCCCTCCCCAAAGCATCGGAAAGAGGAGCATTTGCTTTACTAAAATGCGGGGTGGGGTTCTTTATTTTTGATTTATGCAAGAAGTTTAACCCGTGATTACCCGAGTACAAAGTATATATAAATACTTAAATTTATATGTGTATAATAAATCAGACTTTTGCTAGACCAGTAATTAGTATGCTGTGTTGTATCGTAATTTTTAGCAGACAGTATAAAGCGTAGATGTGTAGTTACTTGCAAATTACTAGCTTTAGATTACATATTATGCTGTTTGATTAATCTGCAATTATTTTCGCTGTCAATTCCTGCTGCAAAGCTATTGGTTGATTTATCGCTGCACAATAACCATCAGCTTTTCAGCTGTTGCGGATATCGAAATCTAAACAGCCAATTATCAAACTAATCCCATAGACACCTGTTTTTTTGTTAGTATTCAAAAAAACCTATTGGCATATTTGTCAGATCAATTGTTCGTTGTTTGTAAGTAAATGTCAACAATTGTTTCAAAAGGAAGAAAGCACCTGAGGTTTAATGACTGATTATTTCCAAGGAAATTTCCCATTGCAATCTGTCCCACTGACGAAGAGTGCGGTAATAAGCCACGGCCAAACCGAAGAGGCGAGCGAAAAATTAGCTGCAACGATCGCTGTTGCGGCATCAGATCGCAAAGCAGGTGAGATTCTATTGCTCAAAGTAGCAGAGGTATCTTACTTGGCGGATTACTTTGTGATGATGACTGGCTATTCTAAGGTACAGGTAAGGGCGATCGCTCAAGCAATTGAAGGAAAAGTCGAAACTGAGTTGCAACGCCGTCCTTTAAGGACAGAAGGAAAAGTCGAGGGCAGTTGGGTACTACAAGATTACGGTGATGTGATCGTTCATATCATGATGCCCAAGGAACGGGAGTTTTATAATTTAGAAGCGTTCTGGATTCATGCAGAACGTATTTCCCTTCCAGAATCTGATGAAGGTGAGGGTAAGCCAACATGATTAGGTCTTCGGTTTCTAATTGCCCAGTTCCTACAGACCAACAACCACTCAATGAATACGAAGAGTTAAAAACTTCCTGGCTGTTTCGTGATACCACTTTACATTGGCGCGAGTATATCACGAAACTTGTTTGGATTTGGGGTTTATCTTGGCTCTTTGCAGGGCCTATAGCTGCGGCAAGTTTTCCTCCTCACAAGTATATTGCACATTTTATTCTCTGTGGTGCAGCAGGAGCCAGTGTCGGGTTAGTGCTGATACTGGTAAGGTTATACTTAGGCTGGTACTACGTGTGCGATCGCCTTTGTAGTCCCACAGTATTTTATGAAGAGTCCGGCTGGTACGACGGTCAAACTTGGACTAAACCACAGGAAGTCCTTAACCGCGATCGCTTAATTGTTGCATACGAGATCAAACCCATTCTGCGACGGTTACAATTTACCTTCGCTGGGTTGGCGGGAATGTACGTTATTGGTACTATAGGTTGGCATTTGTTTTAAAGAGTCATTAGTCATTAGTCATTAGTCATTGGTCATTAGTAAATAAACAAAAGACATAGACGCGCCAGCGGCTTCCCGCAGGGTAGGACAAAGGACAAAGGACTAATAACCAATGACTAATTTAATTAAAAAAGGTGATAAATATAAACCCATGACAATGGGAAAACGAACTCAAGCCACAGCACTGGAAGTCCGGTTGCTGCGGGAAGGTATTATTGAATCCAGGCATATAGTCCAAGCTGTTGTCTGCGACGAACGAGGACGGGTTCTAACCGTTGCCGGAAATTCTGAAACTGCTGCATTTATCCGTTCAGCCCTCAAACCGTTTCAGGCACTTGCTGTCACCACCACAGGTACACTGGAACGCTATCAACTCAGCGATCGCGACTTAGCAATTATCACAAGTTCTCATAAAGGAAAAGTAGATCAAGTCCGACAGGTATTTAACATCCTTTGGCGAGCCGATCTCGACCCGACTACACTCCAGTGTCCAATTCCTGAAGGCAAACGGAGTCCTCTGGAATACAATTGCTCTGGAAAACATGCCGGAATGTTAGCCGTTTGTCAGCAACGCCATTGGCCCTTGAATAACTACTTGGATCGCAAGCACCCAATACAGCAGTTGATTTTGGGCAAAGTAGCAGAGTTGCTGCGAATGCCAGCCGCAGAATTTATCAGCGCTCATGATGATTGTGGCGCACCAACTTATCTAATGCAACTCGGTCACATGGCATCTTTATATGCACTGCTAGCCTCTAGTACCAACTTGGATATGGAGCGGATTGTCCGTGCTATGACTCATCACCCCGCGATGGTCGCAGGAGATGGAGAATTTGATACGGAACTGATGCGCTTAACTCCAGGAGAACTAGTCAGTAAAACTGGTGCCGAAGGAGTGCAGTGCATTGGTAGACTCGGTGAAGGCTTGGGATTGGCAATCAAAGTCATGGATGGGGCAAAACGAGCAAAGTATGCCGTTGCTATTCATTTACTTCAGCAAATGGGGTGGATTAGTCCCAGCGCCGCCGAAAGTCTCTCAGAAAAGTTTGTCACCTTGGGAAAATACAAGCGTTTAGAAGTAATTGGAGAATTATCATTTTTGTAGTTGCCAAACTCTTGACTATAGGTTATGCTATAAAAGTTAAGAGCGACGCGGGATAGAGCAGCCTGGTAGCTCGTCGGGCTCATAACCCGAAGGTCAGTGGTTCAAATCCACTTCCCGCCACCACATAAAAAATAAGAAAAATAAAACAAAACCCTACAATCAGTAAAGATTGCAGGGTTTTGTTTTATTTTGATCTATTCTGGAAGAAATAGCCATCCAAAAAGCGCGGAGAATCATGGTTGTGAAGTTGCAGCGACCAATTTTAGTGGGAGGATTGGGACTTTCCTTTTCCCTGTGGATGTTGGACAGTTGGCACGATTCTATATTGCAGGTGGGTGAGTTCGGTTTGTTGAGTGCCTTAGCTGTAGGTGGTGGTTTGTGGTTATTCCAGCAAAAGCGCCCCAAAGACAGTTTAAAGCAGCTAGATGGTATGGTGGTTGACCGAGCGACTGTGGAAAGTGCGATCGCTAAATCTGAAACTGTAATTAACCAACTAGCACAAGAAACAGAAAACCATTCAGCCTTAGAGACACTCAGAGAACAAGTTGCCCAATTGTTGCTGGAATTAGACAGACAAGAAATTAAAGTTGCTGTGACTGGCGGGAAATCCGTGGGTAAAAGCACTTTAATTCAAGTGCTACAAAATTTAGAGACACAAAATTCCGTGTTTTTACAAGAGACAGCACCTTTGTTTAGAGAAACAGGTGAAAATTCAGATGCAGCTATTTTGGCAGAAGTAGCAAAATCTGATTTTGTGCTATTTCTGACAAACGGTGATTTGACAGATTCAGAATTTCAAACCTTACAGCAGCTAAAGGCAGCAAATCAGCCTAATATGCTGGTTTTCAACAAACAAGACCAGTATTTAACTGATGAAAGCGCCAACATCTTTAGTCAATTGAAACAGCGGATGCAGGGAAATGTAGTTGCAACTGCGGCCTCTCCCATTGCCATCAAAGTCCGAAAGCATGAGGCTGATGGTTCTGTGCAAGAGTGGATGGAGCAACCAGCAGCAGATATTCAGCAATTAACGCACCAGTTGGGTGAAGTTTTGGCACAGCAAGGACAACGGCTAGTTTGGGTGACAACCATGAGGAAAGCTGGGTTGTTGAAAGCTGAGGCGAAAAATTGGCTGAATGGAACCAGACGCGATCGCGCCACCCCAATTATTGAACAATATCAGTGGATAGCTGCTGCTGCTGCCTTTGCTAACCCAGTACCAGCCTTTGATATTCTGGCAACTGCGGCAATTAATGCTCAAATGGTAATGGATTTGGGTAATATCTATCAGCAAAAATTTTCCCTAGAACAGGCACAAACCGTAGCTGGAACAATGGGAAGTTTGATGCTGAAATTGGGTTTAGTTGAACTTTCTACAAAGGCTATTAGTACTGTTCTGAAAAGTAATGCCGTTACCTTTGTTGCTGGTGGCGTAGTGCAAGGAGTAAGTGCAGCTTATCTGACTAGAGTCGCAGGGTTAAGTCTAGTTGAGTATTTCCAACAGCAGGAAATAGCGATAGATTCTGGAACTGGTTTGAATTTGGAGAATTTGCGGCAAACCTTGCAAAAGGTATTTCAGCAAAATCAGCAGATTGGTTTTTTGCAGGGGTTTGTTAAGCAAGGCATGAAGCGTTTGTTACCAGAAGTGCAGCCTGTTGAAGTAGTTAATGTTCAGAAGGCAATGGGATAATCTTATACACAGGATCGCTAAATTTTAGATTTTGGATTTTGGATTTTGGATTTAATGATTCAAAATCCAAAATTTTTTTCAACCCATAATTTTAATAGAGGATAAAAATACATAAACATCTTTCTTTTAATAAATCAGTCTAAAATCTCAAAACCAAAATTGGCTGACACTTGTGTGCTGCTGTTAGTAAACCTAAAATTTACCCAAGCCTATTTTAGGCTTGGGTGTATTTAAGAATATCGTGATTGCTAGTTCTCAAAAAATTGTGAATAAGGATAATTAGCTAAACAGCACCACTGTTTCTATTAAACAGAATAGCTATAGTTTTGAAAATTAGCTTTAAATCGTACACTAAACTCCAATTTTTTTGATACTGCAAATCCAGACGAATTACATCTTCAAAACTACGGACTGTAGAACGTCCATTTACTTGCCATTCGCCAGTCATGCCGGGTTTTACATCTAAACGTTGCCACTCAGGTACTTCATAGCGTTCCACTTCATCGGGTGTAGGTGGTCGAGTGCCTACTAAACTCATCTCTCCTTTGAGGACGTTCCAAAATTGGGGTAATTCATCAAGACTAGTTCGCCGTAAAAAGCGCCCTACCTTAGTAATTCTGGGATCATTCTCATTTTTGAAAAAAGCACCTTGCACTTGGTTTTTAACTTCAGATTTCTTCGCTTCTGCATCCACACACATAGAGCGGAATTTCCAAATTTTAAACCGCTTACCCATCCAACCACAACGAATTTGACTAAAGAAAATGGGCCCGGGATCGTTAATTTGAATCGCGATCGCAATTGGAATAAACAAAATTCCTGTAATTAATAAACCAATCACTGACCCGACAATATCTAAGAACCGTTTCATCCAAGATGCCATAGAAGGGTGAGTAGTGGGTAACTGCTCTACTTTACGGGAAGTTGTCTTCCGATTATCTACTACGTCATCTTGTTCTATTAACGACCCATCCCCCAGAAGCTCTAAAGCAAAAACCTGATCCAACCCTGTGAGTTTTAGGACTGCCATGACTTGAGGTGTTACATTCCGCAGTGTTAATGTAATCCCCTTAGTCTGAGCGTATTTAAAATTACTTACCAGGGCACCTAAACCACTACTATCGATAAAAGTAGTTTGGTGAAAGTCAATGATGATTTGCTTAGGATGTGAATTGGGCCCAATTAAGCCTTGGCAGGTTTGCTTAAAGCCTAAAGCCTCCAGCACGCTCAACCGCGTCGGCACCTGCACTATAGCCATGTCGTTTAGGGAATTAACTGGAAAATCGACCTCTGTCGGTTGGCTAGTCATGAAGCTCTGCACTTTCGTTGCCATGTATAATGTAATATGCCAAACATTACTTTGTCCTACAAAATTACTTAACCTAATATCGGAATTAGTGGTAATCAGGACTAACTGCTATTTACCGGGGCTGAGATTGGAGATCGCTAGCGACGATTCACAATAGAACAAGAAGCCAAAAAACATCCTTGCTGTTGTGCCGACGCAGCGCGATCGCGTTGCTCTGATCAAATGATTGCTAAAAATACGGTTACACCTACCGCACGCCTGATTGAGGTCTTTTCTGCCATTCAAGGGGAAGGACTGAATGTCGGGACACGTCAGATATTTATTCGTTTTGCTTTGTGTGATTTGCGCTGTCACTTTTGTGATAGTGCTCACACTTGGAGTGCACCTACAACTTGTCGGATAGAGCGATCGCCTGGATTGCGCGACTTTGAAATTCACTCTAACCCCGTCTCATTACCCATATTACTCGAATGGGTGGAACAGCAAAATCTACCTTGTCTACACGATAGCATTAGCTTAACTGGCGGCGAACCACTTCTTCATGCTTCATTTTTAACGCAGTTTCTACCCCAAGTGCGAGCCATAACTGGTCTACCTATATACTTAGAAACTGGCGGACATCGCCCAGAACAACTAGCAATGATTATCCCATACTTAGACTCTGTAGGTATGGATTTAAAACTGCCCAGTGTTAGCGGCGAAAGTTATTGGCAAGAACATAGTAAATTTCTCCAGTTATGTCATGACTCATATTTAAATGTTTTTGTCAAGATAATTGTGTCTCAAGACACAGATCCCGCCGAGTTGGAACGTTCAGCTTTGTTGGTGGCAGAGGTTAGTCCAGATATCCCAGTATTTTTACAACCTGTCACGCCTTTAGCAGTATCAGAACAATTTTCTCCAGTGCCTGTACTTGCGCCTTCCAGCGATCGAGTTTTGATGTGGCAAGGTTTGATGAAGGGGTTTCTCAAGCACGTGCGCGTGATCCCCCAGACCCATAAAATGCTGAACCAGTTGTAAAATTTTAGTTTGATAAAGATGTAGTCAAGAAAAAAGTAAGATTTTATGAAATGGTAATCGGGCTGTTGCCTCTCATGAATTAGGAAGGCAGCAGCCCAATTACTAGCAGCAGGGCTGATTTATTCCATTTCAAATAGAAGTTGCTATAGTGCGCCCTCATCTGGAGCTTTGGATTTAGCTTTTGCCTTATTGGCACTGCGTTTTAGGGCAGAGAGTCTTGCTTCGTATCTCGATCGTTGGCGCTTACTAGGAGTATTATCAATCAGGGTTTTCAAGGCGCTACCAAGACTCTTGTAGGCATTGGGGAGGCTATAACCAAAACGAGTTGCTAAAGCGATCGCTTTCTCATCAGCATTGAGCAATTCTCTTAGTTGCTTTTCCCCATTATTCTTTTGGTACAGTCGCCAGCCTGACACGCCACAAAGCGACAAAGCTAACACCAGCAGCAATCCATCTTGTACCCACAATTCTCCTACAGCACCACCTAAACCAATGGCCAGTGCTGCCATTTCCCAACCATCTTTAGGAATTGTGTCATTTTGAACGCGAGCAACCTCATGCCAGAACAGCAGATTACGCTGATCCATTGCGAGGGCATCCCATTTCACCAAATCAATTTGAATTTCTACCTGGTCTTTACCAATTTCTTCGCAGCGAACCAGGGGTGGATTGACCTCAGTTGTGCCTTCAACCGTGACCCAGCTTTGCAGTTCTGGTGGTAGTAAAGCTTTCAACCGCCGGAGTTCGCTCATTTCCGCTTTGGCAGAGGAGGTTGCATAGGATGTCATAATATCCAGCCCCAGAAAATTTCAGTATATAGTGAGGGTATCACTTTGGAGTATAGCTATTTAAGTAACGATCCGTCTCACTCACTAGGAAAAGTTCCTCGCTTTTTTCGTGCTTCCATTGCTTTTTCTAGTAAATCTAACAATCCTGGGGCTTCTTCTTGGATACTGAGTAATAGTCTTTCCCCAAGTTCTATATTCCCCGGATCGAGACCTGTTGCCATCACTTCTGTCAAGCGAGGTATTGCTATGCCATCCACAATCTGAATTAATCCACTCAGGCAACGGTGAAATTGTTTTTCTGTAAGAATTGAGTCTTCTAAAGGAAACTCAATAATCGCACGAATTTCACCATCGGATGGGTCATACTCCCATTGCAACATTTTGGTTTCCCAGGAAATTGCAAGCATTGTTTGGAGGATAGCTGCCTTGTGAGGATGGTCTTGGATTCCTCCCAGAACTTGAGGGGCAAATACCCGGAAAAATTTTCCTTCTTCATCCAGTTGGACAACTATTAGGAAATCTTCTAGATTATCAGCCTCTACACCTGTTATAATCCGGTCTTCTTCATCATCAAAACGGTAGTCCCAACCAAGGTTGTCTAAATAGTTGGCAATCTGTTTGAGGTTAGCTCCCATAAAAGCCTCATAAGGAACGTGGAGCAGTTGTTACCAGACCTAGTTTAACCTGCTAGGGGCAGTTGTTTGGGTTGGTGTGGATACTTCCGATCGCATATAAGTATGCAATTAAGGTATTGGGGATGGGTTATGGGGTATGGGGCATTGAAGATAAGAAAAATAGACGTTCGGTCGTCCCTATGAATGATATTTTTTGGATGACTTTTGCTGATTCTTAAAGAAGTAATCATTACTGTTTTTCAAATTTTAGCTAATAAAGCATATAGTCCTAACTCCCTTAAATTTTAATTTTTTTATAATTTGAATGAATGTCTTGCTAGAGCAAGCATGGTGGCAGGATTTGTAATCAAATTGAAATATAAAGCAAAGTTTAAATAATTTATACATAGCATCTAAATTTTTTGAAAATATACGTAAAAGCCTCAAATACTACTTTTAAAGTTGAATAATATAGCATGATAATTAATACAATTTTATATTAGAATTAACAATCTTTTTCACATAATGATTGTAGCTAGCAACACTTTTTGGATTATGAATATCAAGAAATATTATGCATAAATCAGCATTAATGATAGCGATCGCACCTCTAGTTTTTGTTATAAATTTTCTAAAACCTCTGCGCTACTTTGTGCCTCTTTGCGTTTATATATCTATAGAAAATTAAAACTTATAAAATATCACGAAAATGGAATTGCGACACCTGCGCTACTTTATTGCTGTAGCTGAAGAACTGCACTTCAGTAGAGCCGCCGAGCGACTGCACATCGCTCAACCGCCCTTAAGCCAGCAAATTCAGCAATTAGAGGCGCAATTGGGGGTAGAACTGTTTCACCGTAAAACCAAACGACAGGTGCAACTAACAGAAGCAGGACAAGTTTTTTTGCAAGAAGCGTATCAAGTTTTAACTCAACTCCAAAAAGGAATTGAGCTAACCCAAAAAACGGGAAGAGGTGAAAAGGGACTACTGCGAATTGGGTTTACCAGTTTGGCAACTTATGATTTGCTTCCTGTGATTTTGCGGCGGTTTAGAGAACAGTTTCCAGAAGTAGAGTTAGTATTGCAAGAATTAACCACAGCTCAGCAGGAGCAAGCGCTACAGAATCGGCACATTCATGTAGGTTTTGCCCATCCGCCCTTAGAAGACAAGACACTCAATCAAGAGTGCATTCAGCAAGAAGCGTTAATTGTCGCTATGTTGGAAACTCATTCTTTAGCTGAACAAGAAAAGATTTCAGTGCGATCGCTAGTAAACGAAAACTTTATCATGTTCCCTCGCCATTTGGGGCCCGGGCTTTACGATCAAATCGTAAATCTTTGTCAGCAAGGAGACTTCAGCCCAAAAGTGACTCAAGAAGCGATTCAGATGCAGACGATTATCGGATTGGTTTCAGCAGGAATGGGGATTGCGATCGCACCGTCTTCATTGCAAAATCTTCAGAGAACTGGTGTAGTTTATCGTACTCTAGAGGAGAAAACACCATTAGTAGAAACGGCTATAGTGTGGCGGGAAGAAGATATGACACCTGTACTAAGGGAATTTTTACAAGTTGTCAGAAGTATCTGTTGAGAAATGACGATCTTCTTCTGGCAAAGATGCTATGCAAAATAACAAAACATTTAAACTTTGTATTTAAAAATATAGTTTTTTTAAGTAAAAAATTAATAATAGATGCTACTTACTCAACCCAATTTTTACTACTCACTAAAATTTTAGTAAAGAGTCCTTCATTCTCATAAGCTGCTTTGGGGCTGCAAATAAATAGATATATTGAGAATGATAAGGCCATCTCGCCCAACCACCCCAATCCATAAAGCGAACCCATAAAGTTGTTGGTGAACACGTACCTACTTCCAGAGGGAACCTCCAAATATCCCTATTTAAAGTAAGCTCTGGATGAGTTGGTGCAAAAGTATCTTGAGCATCCCATTCAATGATTCCGTCTTCACCCCATGATGTACCATCAAATTCTGCTTTAAATGGTTGAGCTATCCCTTGCAAAATAGAATTGTTATGTTCCCTCTGTGAATTTGCCAAAGGTACATCGGGTACTGCAATAGCAATAAATGCTGCCTTTTGAGACGCTATTAGAGCATGAAATTGACCTATAATGTAACCAGAAGTTAAGGCATCTCCGCTTACATATTCTTGGAGAAACAAGTCTTTATAAGAGATTTGACTGGGATGCCCTTCATCAATTAAGTAATTACTTGCATTTTTGTAGAAAGTAAAGCATATTGGAAACCAATCTTGATTTTGCTCTACAATTTCATAAATTTTAAGCTTAATGGCTTCTGATAGAGACAAGTTTGACCTCAAAAATATTTAGTAAAAATTTGAGTTATTTATATAGTATTTATGTACTAAAAAGATAATAACATAGTTATTTAAATTGAGGGTAGATGCCCAAAAAAATCAGAGAGTTAAAAACTATTTTGTTGAGGGCTGGGTTTGTCTACCGTTCTGCTAAAGGTAGTCATACGTTCTGGACTCACCTATTGATACCTGATGAACCAGTTACTATTGCTGGGAAAGATGGAGACGATGCACCTCGATACTTAGAAAAACAAGTTAATCGTGTTTTGAAGCAACTAAGAGAAATAGAGGAAGAATAATGAGCGATCGCTATAGTATGGTAATTCAATGGTCAGATGAGGATAATTGCTACTTAGTACACTTACCGGAATTTCCTTGGCAGCAATTCCACACTCATGGTAAGAGTTATGAAGAAGCTGCTAAACATGGGCAAGAGGTAATTGAATCTCTGATTGAATGGTATGAAGAGCAAGGAAAACCTTTGCCAGAGCCAATTACTTTTCCTCAAAAACCGTTAAAAGTGGCTTAAATATTTTTAAGATACAGTGCATCGCACTTTACCTCAATCCCTCAATATCAATCCTTTCAGCTTCCGGCTCAACAGGCTCAAACTTCACCTTGTTGTATAAATCTTGTAGAGAAATTTCAAATGGTATGGTTACAAGTGCGATCGCTTTATCTTCTTCATCATATTCACGAAGCGCCCATTGCTTTTTCCCGGTTTTGGAAAATTGATCTACATGAATTCGTGTTTGGTCAATTAATAGATATTCTTGGAAAGTGGAAATAGTTCGGTAAGCCTGAAATTTATCTTCGCGATCGTAGCCTTTGGTAGATTTTGATAAAACCTCCACAATGACCTGTGGGTTGACAATTATATCCTTTCGGTTGTTGAAATACTCCGGTTCACCCGCCAGAATCATCACGTCTGGATAGGTGTAGGTACGCTTTTGGAGTATCCACAGACGAACATCACCCATGAAAACGCGGTAATTCTGCTTTTTAAAAGCAAAATTCAACTCAGTACTTAAGTTAAGTGCTATTTGATTGTGATTTACTGTTCCACCCGCCATAGGAATTATTTGCCCGTCAATGTATTCACTTTTGTAGTCAGCAGCTTCTTCTAGCTCTAAATATTCCTCTGGGGTATAGTATCGCTGTTTTGTTATTTGCATAATTTTATCGGGTAACAATGTTTAACAATACGGATCGTCTAGGCACTAAAGATATTTTATCCATGTTGACCGAACTGGTTAACAGGTTAGATAGAGGTTTTATGTGCTTTTTACAAAGTGAGCGTAGGCGCAGCCGACTGTAGGCATCGCTATCTCAATTCACATAGTCTTTTAACTTCTTTTCCTATTGATAACCAGCAGCTTGTAAGAGAAACAACTTGGCATAACGTCCTCCTAGCTGTAACAATTCTTCGTGAGTTCCTTGTTCTATAACTTCGCCGTTTTCTATAACTAGAATTTTGTCAGCCATTCTTACCGTTGAGAAGCGATGGGAAATCAAAAGTACCATCTGATTTTGAGTAATCGCGCGAAAATGATTGAAAATCTCAAATTCAGCTTGGGCATCTATTGCCGATGTTGGTTCATCTAACACCAAGATATCTGCTTGCGATCGCATAAAAGCACGAGACAAAGCAATCTTCTGCCACTGTCCCCCAGAAAGTTCTTGTCCTCCCTTAAACCAACGACCAAGTTGAGTCTGAAAGCTTTGGGGTAATTGGTCAATAAAAGATTGGGCCATGCCTTTTTCAGCAGCAGTTTTCCACTGTGTTTTGTTTTCGAGATGTTCTACATCGCCCACGCCAATATTCTCCCCCACAGTGAACTGGTAACGGACAAAGTTCTGAAAAATCACACCAATGCGACGCCGCAGCACATCCACATCCCATTCCTGCAAATCCAAGCCATCTAAGAAAATTCGCCCTGAGTCCGGGGTGTAAAGTCGGGTAAGTAGTTTAATTAAGGTAGTTTTACCGGAACCGTTTTCACCCACAATTGCCAGTTTTTCTCTGGGTTTGAGATGCAGCGAAATATTTCTCAATGCTGGCTTGGAACTTCCCGGATAAGTAAATGAGACATTCTCAAAACGGATACCATCTTGGGAATTTAAACCAATAGTTGCCTTACCCCAAGATTTTGGTACTTCTTCTTCCAGAAAATCGTAGAGATTTGATAGATATAGGTTGTCCTCATACATCCCTCCAATAGAAGTGAGGGCATTGGAGAAAGTAGACTGTCCTTGGCGAAACACAGTGAGATACATTGTCATATCTCCCAAAGAAATCTTACCTAACACTGTTTCCAGCACAATCCAAGCATAAGCTAGGTAAAAAGCACCTGTACTGACCAAACTCAAGAGATATCCCCAAAGTCCTCGCCGCAGAGTTAAATCGCGGTCTTCGCCATATAGTTGATCGAACAGGCTGCGATAACGTCCTAGCAGCATTTCTCCCAACTGGTAGAGTTTGACTTCTGTGACAAAATCTTCTCTTGCTAATAGATTTTCTAAGTAGTGCTGTTGTCGGGTTTCTGGCGCACGCCAACTAAATAAGCGAAAGGCTTCTCCAGCAAATTTTGTTTCAGCAATAAATACAGGCATAGCTGCCAAAATCAGTACCACCACTGCCCAAACTGAGAAATTTACTAGCAAAATCCCATAGGTAATTAGGGAAAGGGCATTTTGCACCAACCCAAAGGTGCGGTTTACTAAAGAAAGGGGACGAACCGATGCTTCTCGTCGGGCATTGGTCAATTTGTCATAAAATTCTGAGTCTTCAAACTGCCTAAGATCGAGTGTCAGCGCCTTTTCTAAGATGAGTACATTTACTCGCTGACCCATTAGCGCCCGTAATAACGACTGACAAATGGTGATTCCCCGCTGACTACCTGCTAGTAAAATTACAGCGATCGCTTCTAATCCTACATAAAATAGTGAAGGATAAATATTGACAGAACCATTGCTTTGTGAGTTCACTTGAGATGCAAATACCACTGCATCAACAATTAACTTACTAATGTAGGATATCGCCGCCGGTAAAAGACCAGCCATTAAAGTTAAACTAGCCAGAAAAATAGTAAGCGATCGGCTAGTAGTCCATACTAGGCTTACAGCCCGTCCACTGTAGCGGAAAACCGTCAGTGATTGGCGTAGGATATTTCTTTTTTTTTAATTTTCATCTTTTTTGGTGAGACACCCCAGCTTGGGCGGATCTTCCTGACTCTATTAATCTTTATATAATTTTAACAATAAAGAACTCAGAACTCAGGAGCTAGAATGACGAGTATGCGACTGGGTGGTGAATACCATGCTGAAGTTAACGGATATTCTGACTCCTGTTTACATTTTTATCCCCACAATCTCCTACCTGCTTTCCCATTTAATTTTTGGTGAGTATCTTTTAACAAAGTTGGAATATCTAACTTTTCTGGACAGCGAGGCAAACAGTCACCGCATTCTGTACAACGGTTGCCTTTCATTCCAGGGAACCAGTGACCTGCATTTTCAAACATTCCGTAACGATATTGGCCATAGTCTTTCATTTCGTATGCTACGGCAAGATTACGTAACCGCAATATCTCTGGAATATTGATATTTTCTGGACAAGGCAAACAAGCATAACACTGGCTACAATTATCAGTTTCCAAAGCAATTTTTTGATGATTTTCTAACCGTTGGAAAGCGGAAATTTCTGCTGATGTTAACTCTCCATCATGGTCAGCGATTTGCAAAGGTTCTCTTAATTCCTCTGGGTTAGCTGGCCCTATACTCAAAGTAGTAATACGGTCATCAACAAGTAAAAAACGATAACTCAGTTCTAAGGGTGAATACGGGTAACATAGGTCTTTTAGAGTTTGTGGTGGCGTGTAGAGGCGTCCTCCCTTATCAGCAGGGGAAATAATGAAAATGCCCATATCCTTTTCGGCAGCTAGTTGAATTGCTGGTGCGTGCCGTTGAAAAAAATAGTAATAATGCAGATTGACAAATTCAAATAAATCTGTATTGATTGCTGCCTGAATTACCTCTAATGACCCGTGGCTGGAAAAACCAACGTGTCGCACCCGACCATCAGCAACAGCTTCCTCTACTGCTTGCATACAGCCATTTTTGGCTTGCACCCACTCCAAATGTTGCCAAGTGTTCAAACCATGAACGCCCAAGCAATCTAAATAATCAAGCTGTAATCGTTCTAGAGATTCGTCGATGCACCGACGCATGGTGTCAGCATCTGCTGTGGCTGAGATTTTGGTAGTGACATAAAGCTTCGTTCGGGGTACTGACAACCCAGCTTTTAACGCCCTACCAAGATACTCCTCACTTTTGCCATAACCTCTGGCGGTTTCTAGATGATTAATTCCTAGCGCTAAGGCTTGTTCGATGGTCTGGTGAGCATTTTCAAAATCAGCCAGGTAGCGCATCGTTCCCAAGGAAAAAACCGAGAGGCGCAGATTCGTTTTTCCAAAGCGTCGGTATTGCATTTTTAACAAAGAGTTAGGAGTTAGGAGTTATAAGTTAGGAGTTGAAAGAAGTAAATCATAACTCTTAACCGGAGGCGGAGCGTCTCCGGCTCTGCTCCTAACTTTTTTTGCTTACGAGTTAAGAGTTGAAGCAAAATAACTCATAACTCCTAACTCCTAACTCATAACTTTAATTTAGCTGTCGTCATTACCAAAGCGCTTGATCAAATCTTCAGGACGGAGATTAGAAATAAATTCACGAAAGGCTTGCTGTTCGGCTTCATCTGCATCGCGATCTACAGGGATAGAAGCATCGGCAATGACTTCTTCCATTACCCAAATGGGAGTATTTGTACGGAGGGCAATGGCGATCGCATCGCTAGGACGCGCATCAATTTCTTTTTTGATTTCGCCTTGCTGGACAATTAAAGCTGCATAAAATGTATCCTTTTGCAGGGAATGAATGATCACCTTTTCTAGAGTCATGTTCCAAGTCTCTAGAAGATTCACAATCAGGTCATGAGTTAAGGGTCTGGGAGGCTTCTGATTCTCCAGTGCGCCCATAATTGCCCTAGCCTGTTCCTGACCAATGTAAATTGGCAAAGCCCGCCGATCTGAAGAATCTTTCAAAAGGACGATCGGGCTGCGGGTTATGGCATCTAATGCTATGCCAGCGACTTTCATTTCAATCATTGCCTAAGCCTCTACAATGCTTTGAGAGTCTTGGATGCCGTGTAATAAATAGCACCCATTTTTAGGCGGTTTGGTGACAGTAATAAACATAAGCATTCGTTCTCTATAATTGCTTCTATTAAACTCCGAACTTGTGGTGAAAACCAGAGTAAGTCAAATTGGTCTTCTTAGAGAATAACCTTCTTACCCAAGTATGCCCTGTGAAGGATGCTAATGTGTTAATATTCCTATGCGAAAAAAAGTCAGAAAATATACTTGGATGTTCAAGATTTCTGTGATAATTACCAATTGATTTCAGGCAAAATTAGGCAATAAATAGAGTTAGTTTAACAAAAAAGCCGTGTTTACAGGATTAATCCAGGCATTAGGAACGATGGAACCCTTGGGGGGCGATTCTTGGCAAATTACTTGTGTAAGCCAGTCGGGTGAAGTAATTATGCAAGATTTGGCTTATGGTGACAGTGTTGCTGTAGATGGTGTTTGCCTGACAGTGGAACAAGTTTTAAAAGACGGGTTTATTGCCACGGCTTCACCGGAAACTCTACGCCGGACAACGTTGGGAGGTGAGCAAACCCAAAGGAGATATGTCAATTTAGAAGCGTCGCTAAAGGTAGGCAGCAAAGTTGGGGGTCATTTTGTGATGGGTCATGTAGACGGCATCGGTCGATTGCTAGTGGCAGAACAAACGGCTAGTTCTTGGGAAATGACCTTTATTGCTTCCGTTGCGATCGCACGGTACATTGTCCCCAAAGGTAGCATTGCCGTCAATGGCATCAGCCTCACAGTCGCCGATTATGAGCCAGAACTCTCCCAATTCAAAGTAGCGGTAATTCCCCTGACATACAGCGAGACAAATCTTCGCTATTTGGTTTCTGGGAGTTTAGTGAATCTAGAAGGGGATATTCTCGGCAAATACGTCGAAAAATTCCTTTATTCTGGCAACCCCCACACCAGAGCTAATGATGACAATAGTATAGATGGCATTACACCCGCATTCCTAGCAGAACACGGGTATTTGTAATTTAGGAATGGGGATAGAGAGTGGTGAGTAGGGTATTAAGAATGGGGTATAGAGCATTAGTTATTCCTCCCCCTGCTCCCCTGCTCCCCTGCTCCCCTGCTCCCCTGCCCCTCAGCTTCTTCTAGCTGCCTGGTTCTCGGCTTACCTGAGCGGTTTGCAAGCCTCGCACTAACTGACTGAGGGCACTTTGTAATTCCACGCCTGGGTCAGAAGCAACCCACCCATCTTGTGTCAGGTGGCGGACTTCAAAGTGCAAGTGAGGGCCTGTGGAGTTCCCAGTGCTGCCAACTCGCCCGATGACAGTTCCAGGTTGTACCCACTGACCGGGTTGAACGAGGATTTCTGACATGTGACCGTAGAGAGTTTGTTCAGCAGATTTGTGATTCAGGATAACGGTTAAACCATAACCACCCACCCAGTTAGCAGTTTCCACTTGACCCGCAGCAGCAGCCAAAACTGGTGTTCCCGTAGGCGCACCCAAGTCTGTACCAGCATGGAAGCGTTGATTACCTGTGATTGGATGAATTCGCCAACCAAACAAAGAAGTAATAGGAGCGGGAATAGATAGTGGATACATCATTCCCGTACCACTATAGGCGACTGTCCCCATATAGGGGATTTGTGGCAATACTGATGCCAGTGAGAAGTCGTAAGCCACCTTGCTGGGGCGGGGTGCAATGTTACCATCTGCCATTGGTAACGGTAAAGTACCACCACTCGGTGCAATGGGAGTTGCACTAACTCTTGTAGGACTGAATTCAGCGGGAGTCGGGATAAACCGATTCGAGCGAAATGCGCTCTTGGTGACACCGCTAGAATCACTTTGAGTTGGAGTAGCACGCCATCTGCTGGTGTTGCCAGTAGAAGATGCAATCTGCCGTACAGGTGGAACTACTGGTAATTGAGCGTTTTGACTTCTTCTGAGCCAATTAGGTGCTGGTTTACTATTAGAATCAGCTACACTCCTTTGAGGTACTTTGGCGCAAACGCCGCCTAATACACTTTGCCCTGACGGCAAAATGGCTCGACAACCACTGGAGCGTTCTGTAAGAATTACAGAGTTTGGTGCTTGATAAGTACCTGTTGCACCACTGTCATAACTATTAGGATCGATATAAGCGTTATTATAATCCTTGGTTTTCTCCGCCGTTGCACTGACAGGGCTGTTAGAGTTATTTGATGGTTGAGCAACTACTGGAAGTTTTTCCGGTGCATAGCGGGCAGGGGTATTGGGTTTTTCCTGTCTCACCCTTAAAGGAGTAACCTGGGAGGCTTCTACCTTGGGCTTTGATTGTCTGATAATCACAACAGGTTCAGCTGCTTCGATTTTGGGTGTAGACTGCCTAACTGGCTCTTTTGATTGAGCAACGTCTGGCTTGCCTAATCTCTGTCTGAGTCTGGCTCGCCGTTGGGAAAATTCTGGTTGCGCTTGAGCAGCTTCCGGCGACGCAACAGCCTGTTTTTTAACACTTCGACTTCGCTCAGTGTTAACTGGATTTGTAACTGCTGTTGGTTGAGAACTTTCAACAGTGGGAACGATGTTGTCTATTTGTGCTTCCGTTTGGGCAAACACGAAGCCACCGCTAAGGAGGCTAACGCTACTCAGCCAGCAGAGACTCTGGGCTGGTAGTGTTGAGGCAAAACGTTTTTTTGTTAGACCTTGCTGCCATAAGTAATGCAAACGATGATGGGCAGAATTTTTGCGCTGCGTCATTTGTTCTCTCAGTTGTGTGTAATTAGCCTAAAGAGATGATGCTAGTGGTTTGTCTTGCCCAAAGAGCGAAATTTTGAACAAACCTCAAATTTAAACGGAAGATTTATGGTACCCCAAACTGATTGTACCGGGTTCAATATAAATTTCCGGTGTATTTAGTTCCTTTGTATCATGTGTTTCTAAATCAATTCGTAAATTTCCTTGAGATGTCACCCCAACTACAGTACCTAAAAGATTATTGACGTACACCCGATCGCCCATGTTTGTAAGCAAGTCTAGATAGCCAGACAAGAGTATATTTACTCCTTCTTGAAAAAGGCACTCTATACCGGATTCTATTCCCAGCAAGACTTTAGAGGTGAGCATTTCCAGACACGAAATTGGTCTGAAATCTTGGGAAGCTTGCCACGATTCCAGATTGATTCCAGTTTCTGGTACTGGGTTCGTCCAGTTAATACCAACACCAATTACTGCTTGGGTAATTTGTCCTTTGTTTACTTTGGTTTCTGTCAAAATGCCGCCTAGTTTGCGACCATTTAAAACTAAATCGTTAGGCCATTTTATCCCAACATCTATACCGCATTGGCGTAATTGCAACGCAATTCCCCAAGCAGTAGCGAAAGTTAGCTGATAGCTGTCAGTAGCTTCTATTTTGTGGTCGAAAGAAATCGCCACGGAAATATATAATCCCCCAGCCGGAGAAATCCACTGGCGGCCCCATTGTCCCCGCCCAGCAGATTGCTCAGTTGCGATTACTACTGTCCCTGAAATAGCCCCTTGGTTGAGTAAGTTCCAGAGGGTTTCGTTAGTTGAGGAGACGCTTTCAAAAAAGTGAAGAGAAAATGGTAAATATGTATGCTTACGCCCTGTTTGCAAGGCTGCTTCCAAGTTTTGCAGATTAAATCCCACAGCAGTTAACCCAAATTCCGTTGTTCAAGTTAGCATTGATTGGCTGATGAGTGATTTTCCGTTTAGGTTTGGTTGAAGATGCACACTTGGCACTGGCACAATTGGGAAGGACTCCCCTATCTAACTTGTAGTATTCTGGAACGTTGGCACCACGGCTTCTTTACCCAGCAGTTTTGGCCGCGATCGCCACAAGTTATCACAGAAGTATTGCAACCAGAGGCATCAGTCTATCGCTTAAAGCAGGTTCATGGCAATACTGTTCTCACCCCCCAAGAAGTTGAAAGCTTCTTAAGCTCTGCACAGGAAGATTTCGCATTGGCAGATGGTTTAATGAGCGAGCAGCCTCTACAAGCGGTTTGGGTTGCTAGCGCAGACTGTACACCCGTGTTGATTGGGGATGTGCAAACTGGACGGGTAGCAGCATTACACGCAGGCTGGCGGGGGACTGCCAAGAAGATTGTCCCCTTGGCGATCGCTCGATTACAATCTCAAGGCAGTAAACTCGATGAT
Organism: Nostoc sp. DedQUE08; assembly: GCF_034530895.1. Lineage (NCBI taxonomy): Bacteria > Bacillati > Cyanobacteriota > Cyanophyceae > Nostocales > Nostocaceae > Nostoc > Nostoc sp. DedQUE08. Next base: position 129,702 of record NZ_JAVRCD010000010.1, on the reverse strand, counting down.
TTGAGGATTGCGATGGGCCCAGCGATCGCTGGTGAGGTTTACCAAGTCTCTACCGAAGTGGCTGCCGAAATCGGGGCTAGCATTATATCACATAATGACGAAGAAAAAATTGTAACTGCATTACATGAGTTACCAAATTCACCTTTGCTAGAAGACCCTAATCCAGGAAAGGTACGGTTAGATGTGCGGCGAGTCAATACCTTACAACTGGAAAATATGGGGATTAGTGCAGAACAAATTGCGATCGCACCTTATTGTACTTTCCAAACTCCAGAGCATTTCTTTTCTTATCGTCGAGAGAAAGAGAAAAAAGTTCAATGGTCAGGGATTGTTAGCAAGAAAACGAGTGACTAGCCTATATTCTCATTACAGGATAGTTAGGATGTTCAGGATTCGGGATAAGTCGTTGATTTCTACAGTCCACCAGTAAATCCAGCGTTTCTAAAACCGTCTGTCCAAGCAGAACTATATTCCCTGTAACTAATGTGGCTTCGGTAGTTTCCCGTCCTGCCAATTCAATAATTACGGGTTCAGTTACTCCTATAGATTCTTCACTACCATTGGCGTATTGAGCAATCTGCTGTCCTCGAATTCTCAAACCAAGTTGCTGGACAATAGACATGGGTAGCACAGTACGTAGTGCCCCTGTGTCCACTAATGCTTCTGTTTCATACACCCGCAGCATATTTGGATTTAGCATTCCTCGGTTGACAAGGGCTTCATCAATGGCATTGGTGAGCTTGACTTGGACTCGAACTGCACCCATAGGTTGATTGCTGGCAGAATTGGCACGATTGACTTGTACCATAATCTGTGTAATTTTGAGAAATTCTTTAACTCAAAGCTTCACTCAACAACTCGCAGTGCAGTAAAGCACCATCCACCAAAGATTGGATTTTTTCTGATGATAAAGGATCGCCATTGGCGTAATGCTCCATCCAAGTCAGACCAATAAAATTGGGGTTATCTGGTAAACTTGCTAAATCCCACCCAGGCATTTCTAAGTCTTCCATGAGACGATTTACTTTAGGGTCATAACTGAGAGCAAAGCAGCGACAACCTTCAGCCGCAGCCATAATTAAACTGTGCAAACGCATCCCAATCGCCATTTCAACGCCGCGAAACACACCTTTTAAAAGTTGCGGATCTTCCAGACATAAAATCTGACTGACATCTTTAAGGTGTGGTTGAATAGCTTCGGCAATACTTAAATCTTCACTTTTTTGAAACGGCAGTAATAAAATAAAAGCCTGCGTAGCTTTTTGAAAGTCAACCAAAGCACGAGTTAAGTTTGCTAAACGTGTTTCTGTAAGTTCGGGATGCGATCGCAACGTTACCGCAACTCTTGGCGCAGGTAAATCCCAAAGCCCTGGAACTGGTTGAGATTCCAACGCCCAAACCGGGTCAGGAGCTATAATACAAGGAATTTGCCAATCAGATAATAAAGCGGCACTGGCGCGATCGCGTACACTAACTTTGGTACAATTACTAAAGGTTTGCCGTGCTAACCATCGAGTTTGCGGACGCACCAAAGGGCCAATACCCTGCGCCCAAGCAACAGTTTTCAAACCCATTTTCTGCGCTAATGCCATCAGTCCGCCATAATAAAATGGGCTGATGGTACTGGTAACATCTTGAATCAGACTCCCACCGCCCCAAATTAAGGCATCACTTGAGCGTAAAGCTTGTAGTACAGCTAAGGGAGCCATGCGATCGTAGGTTTCTACATTGTAGCGATGGCGGGTTTCTTCTGGATTACCAGAAAGCACCACAGGCGTTACGTGAGATGGCAACATTTGCAAAAGCGTTGCCAATAAAGCTTCGTCACCACCATTACCTTTACCGTAATATCCAGACAATAATGCCCGCATCTTAACCATTTTGGATTTTAGATTTTGGATTTTGGATTAATTAATAGCTATTGTTAAATGAATCTCTGCCCCTCATATAGATGGTAAACTCATTCCCAAGTTCTATAGCAGTGGTTAAACAACTTAGGATATTCATTAGCAAATCGTCAGAAAATTTACTGTCACAGCTGTCTATAGCAGACTTGTCCTAAGCAGGATAGCAGCCGCTATAATTACTTACATTTATTCGACTCCGAAGTGTTCACTTCCGGTTCGATCGACAAAAGTCTTGTTACCTTGCGGTTTTCTGGTCTGTGCTTGGATACTTCGATACTTGGATTAATGGCACTAAGAAAAGCTCGAAAGCTTGTTTAGCCTCGTTCCCAGTCTCCAGACTGGGAATGTATTTCCAGAGGCTCTGCCTCTGGTCAAGAAAGAGGAGGCTCCGCCTCCCAGAATGGGTTAAGAGCCTCCAGGCTCTTAACCAGTTAGGACAAGGGCTGTGTCTTAACTTAGTGCCATTCGATACTGAGATAAAAGTTACGTCGCTTCTCTTTAAAACTAGCTAATACAATAGACATCTAGTGAAAAATCCTTGTAGAAACTCGAAATTTCGCCTCTATACAAGGATTTAAATTTTCAAAAGATGGGTTTTGTTATACAAAAAGTAGGAGTAAAGTTCTAATGTGGAACTTGAAAACTGGTATTTTGCTACTCACGCTGAGTTGCATAATTGCAACTGGTATAACCGTATATCTTCTTGGCGGCATTGAACCAGTACAAATTCAAGCTTTGCTGAAATCTTCTGGTATCTGGGCACCGATTATTTATATTGCTTTGTACGTTGTGGCAACCATGTTAGTTTTGCCCTCAACGGTACTAAATCTGACTGGAGGTGCGATTTTTGGCCCTTGGCTGGGTACTGTCTGGACTAGTGTTGGAGCAGTCATTGCGGCAATAATTGCCTTTGTTTTTACTCGAACTATTGGACGCAAAGCAGTTGCAAAACGACTAGCAGGACGCTGGCAAGCTATGGATGCTGAGGTGCGTCGTGGAGGGCTTTTTTATATGTTTGCCATCCGATTAGTACCAATCATGCCCTATGGCTTGGTCAACTTTGCCGCAGGACTGACTTCAATCGGTTTTAAAGATTATGTTCTAGGTACAACACTTGGTACTGTTCCTAGTGTTTTACCTTTTGTACTACTAGGTAGTTCTGGTCTGAAGGCAGTGAATACAGGCGATTTTTTGCCGCTAATACTTGCATTCGGCTTAACTGGAACCCTGGTAGCAGGGTCTACTTGGTATCGCCATCGTCGAACTTTTCCCAAAAAAGCTGTAGAAAGGCTGAAAAAATCAGACTCTTCAGATAACATAAATCCGAAGAATAAATAAATAAAGTATAAGAATGAAACTTAAGTGTTGCTAGGTATACTGTGAACCACACCTTTTCGATCGCAGGCAGCCTGTTATCTTGGCTGTAAAAAAAAATTAAACAATATTTTTAGATGTTACCAAAGTATTCATTCATTGTTCCAATTTATAACGAAGAAGAAATTATTCCAGAACTATACCGCAGACTGAGTGCAGTAATGAATCGGATGGATGGGCTTGTCGAATTAATTTTAATCAATGATGGTAGCCGCGATCGCTCCCTACAATTACTACGAGACCTGCATCAAAAAGACCCGCGCATTTGCTATCTGAGCTTTGCTCGTAACTTTGGTCATCAAATTGCCGTAACTGCTGGTCTTAATTTTGTCCGGGGTCAAGTTATTGTCATCCTTGATGCTGACTTACAAGACCCACCAGAACTAATCCCCGACATGGTTGAAAAATGGCGACAGGGCTATCAAGTCGTCTACGCTCAACGCACTCAACGCCTTAAAGAAGGATGGTTTAAGCGTTTTACTGCCTATTTCTTTTATCGAATCCTTAAGAAGCTTGCAGATGTAGAGATTCCGACTGATACTGGTGATTTTTGTTTAATGGATCGGCAGATTGTAGATATTCTCAATTCTATGCCAGAACGTAACCGCTATATTCGTGGTTTGCGTTCTTGGGTTGGCTTTCAGCAAACAGCAATTCGGTTCGAGCGCAACCCCCGCTTTGCTGGGGAAGTTAAATACACTTTTAGCAAATCCTTAGCCCTTGCGATCAATGGTTTAGTGTCTTTTTCAATAGTGCCACTGCGGTTATCAACCTACTTAGGCTTAATAGCAGCGGCAGCGGCCATCTTCATGGCTTTATTAGTCTTATATTGGCGTCTTTTTGTCCCCCATTCCCCTTTAACTGGGTTTACGATTATTTTGATGGCAATTTTCTTCCTCGGATCTGTGCAGTTAGTTAGTGTTGGCATCTTAGGTGAATATATAGGGCGCATCTATGAAGAAGTTAAAGCCAGACCCCTCTATACTTTGACAGAGGTAGGTGGTTTTGCGCGCAAATCCTCCAACTCAACGAGCAATTCTGACAAACTAGATAATTTAGAAGACGCTTACAAATAAAAATCTTTATTTGGCGTTGCATAATAAAGGTTTGTTTAAACAAATATAAAATTCAAGCTACATATCACCTTGACAGTGCTACTCTCCACTCCAAATCTCTAACTCCCAACTCCTAACTTTACTTATGCACACCCTTTCAATTCCTACCTGGATTATTCATGTTTCTAGCGTTATAGAGTGGATTGTCGCCATTTGGTTAATCTGGTCTTACGGCGAACTGACTAATAACCGTAGCTGGTGGGGATTATCCCTGGCGATGTTACCAGCTTTAGTCAGCGCTATGTGTGCTTGTACCTGGCATTATTTCGACAATGCCGAATCTTTGGAATGGCTGGTAACGCTTCAAGCTACCATGACTTTAGTTGGTAATTTTACACTTTGGGCGGCGGCATATTTGATTTGGCGTTCTACCAAATCTGTTAACACCGTTGAACCAAACCCTATCAAATCAGAGCAATGATTTCTAAAGAAACCCTGTTTGCACTTTCACTGTTTCCCTATTTGGGTTTCTTGTGGTTTATCAGCCGCAGTCCGCAAATGCCGCGTTTGGCGTTGTATGGATTTTACGGCACTCTCGTCTTTGTTGCCATTACCATCCCGGCGGGGATTTATGCTGTATTGCATTATGGTAAGTCTTTGGCCAATGTAGATTGGTTGCACGGTGGTGCAGAACTATTTTTGACGCTTTCTAACATCTTGCTTGTGCTGGGTTTTGGGCAAGCTGTAAGGCAATTACAAATGAAAAATGAAAAATAGTAAATTCAGCTATAGATAGCGTTTTGATTGCAATGAGGAAGAGTTAAATGGACGTAATTCCAGCGATTGATTTACTAGAAGGTCACTGTGTACGACTGTATCAGGGAGACTACGATCGCTCGCAAGTTTTTAGCGAAAATCCCGCTGATGTTGCCAAACAGTGGGTAGATGAAGGTGCTACTAGATTGCATATAGTTGATTTAGACGGTGCCAAAGCAGGTAAAGTAGTAAACCTGGGGGCAATTGAAGCGATCGCTCAAGCAGTGTCAGTACCCATTGAAATTGGTGGAGGATTGCGCGATCGCACCAGTGTACAACAAGTATTTAATCTAGGCATACAGTGGGCAATTCTCGGAACCATTGCTGTAGAACAACCCCAGTTAGTCCAAGAACTCTGCCAAGAATTTCCCGAACAGATTATTATCGGTATTGATGCCCGTAACGGTCGAGTCGCAACTCGCGGCTGGTTAGAAACCTCAGAAGTGTTAGCAACTCAACTGGCTGTACAAATGCAAGAATTGGGCGCAGCCGCCATCATTTACACAGATATCCACCGGGATGGTACACTTACAGGCCCAAATTTAGAAGCTTTACGAGAACTTGCAGCCGCAATTTCCATCCCGATAATTGCTTCTGGCGGGGTAAGTTCTGTCACCGACTTGTTGAGTTTGTTGGCGTTAGAACCTCAAGGCGTGACTGGCGTAATTGTCGGACGTGCCTTGTATACTGGGGATATTTTACTCAAAGAAGCATTACGAGCGATCGGTCCGGGGCGAATTCAGGATATTCCACCCAATCTCGGTTTTTCTACCTTTGCTTGACATTTTCTTGGCAAGTTCGCTATCAAAATCTAGAATTACCCTGGTTGCGCTGGTGGGATAGATAATCAAGGATGCGACAAATAGACCATCTTGTAGAGACGCGATTTATGAGCCAGCGCGTTGCGGGGGTTCCCCCCGTTGTAGCGACTGGCGTCGCGTCTTTAACCAAGAATGTATTGCAATCATTAATCGAATTGATATTAGTTTAATTAATTTGGCAACTATCTTTAGATAGATAAGGTAAACACTACCTTATTTCTGATTACAAATCCCTTGTTAATTCTGAAAAATCTATACATCATATTTGATTAATTTTGTCAAGATGTAATCCCTTGTATAATTTAAAAAATCATTAAGGCCTTCTCTGGACTGAATTTATATTAATGCTTTCAGTAGATGCAGTTATGACTTTGCAAATGCAATAATGAATATGTTCTCAAACAATATAGTTGCTAGGATTCAGATAAAAAATTTAAATCTTATCAGACTCTAGTAACTTTGGTTTTTAAAAAATTGTTTGATGTTTTGAGAAGGTAACACAATGAATAAAATCCTAAAACGCGCACTTCTACCCAGCCTCATGGCTGCAAGTTTAGCTGGTGTAACCTTAGTTCCCGCCAAACCCGCCGCTGCTGATGACCAAGTACTAAGAGATGCAGGTATTGGAGCTGTTACAAACGTTGTAACCGGAGCTGTTAGGGGAAATGGCAGTGTATTAGGGAATGCTGTTAAGGGTGGTGTGACTGGTGCAGCCGTCAATGGTGCAAATGGTCTGAGAAATACTCGCAATCGCCGTCACCGGAACGCCGCTCAAGATGTCGGAGTCGGTGCAGGGGCTAGTGCATTGACTGGTGTAATTACTGGTGATAAAAGAGATACTCTTGGCAATGCTATTGATGGTGCAGCCGTAGGTGGAGCAATCCATCTATTAACCAATGGTAAATAATTGGTAAATTGGTCAACTGAAATATTTTCCAACGGTTAACGAACTTATCCCTCCCTAATTGCTCTCTTTCGTAAAAGGAGTAAAACTAACCTCGCTTCCCTAGAAGGGGAGCGAGGTTGTAGGTTAGATTTATTTGAGATATATACCACCGTCAGGATTTGATGACGTTAGGCTTAATAGTAATCTCTAACCCTTCAACGCCTTTCTAAAGTTTCGACGATAAGACTGATTTGTAATAAACAAAGCTGGCCATAGTAAAGATAAACCAATCCGATTGGTCAAAGTTGGATTAAAATTAGTCCGTCCAAACCCATTCCAAAATTTCCAAGCGCCGCCTCCGTAAACTCCTATCAAGCCAATAAAAATTAAGGTACTCATTCCCATCAACTCCGTTAGTAACTGACAGAATTTAAGTTAAGTTTTACCACACGAGGTAATCACCTCATAAGGAACACCGAGAAGGTATGACAAAACTCCCCAGTTTTGGATATATAAGCCAGTTAAACACACATTCTCTTATTCCAGTGTAGATTAGCTCACGCATCCCAGCTAGTTATCAGCGGTGGCAAGCTAGTCAAAGGATGCAAAAGCGTTATTTTTGAGGTGTTTTGGCGACACATTCAAATGTAAATGCCGATCTCTAGTACAAAAAAGTCTATACCATATTAAACTACAAAGTTCTGTGGTGCATTATTTTTATACTTCATCTACCCAATAAAGATAATATCTTTCATTATCCACCCAGCCTCTCTGAAAATCTTTAATCGGAACAATTTTCAAATCATTGCGGTTGACATTCAGTTTTTTATTTAAAATCAGCAAAACTTTCTTTCGCTCATCTTGATTTTGAAGTAGAGAATTAACCTGGCTTAATATCTCTGCTTGTTCCACTTCTTGACGACCTTTTTTAAATAAAGTAAAGCTTCCCATTTTTGCAATTTCTGGATAGTAAAACTTTCGATTCAGATAACCCGATAAAGGAGCCATATTTGCATCTCGACTGGCAACAATAAACTCATTATCTAATCCAGATTTGTGAATATATTGGGCTGTTTCGCGACTAGCAGAAAATGGTATAACTAAATCTCTTGAAAAACTATAAATTCCTCCCCCAAACTGGACATACAGAATAAGCATCAAAGCGAGGTAATGCCATTTGTAAATAAATGTAATTGAACGTGGAACAATAGAAATTTTATTAAGTAAAACTATAGACTTTTGATAATAACTTCCCAGCCATAAAGCCGCTATTAAAACTAAATAAAAATGTCCAAAATGCCGTGGCATACCTATAAATCTCAAGTATGTAAAGGCAAATAATATACAATTGCCTATCATGTAGAAAAAGAAAATAACTGGCTTTTCAGATAATTTTATTAAAGTTAAAACTACAAAAAATAAAGCGATTGTCGCACAAACAATTAAATCCAACCATCTTTTATGTGTAGGAATAATTAATAAATAACTACCAAATACTCTGCCAAGACTTCTCAACAGATGACGGATATCTAATTCTATTAGCCAACCATTATTTAACCCACCGTGAAGATAACTATCTGTTGGAGGAGTAATAATATAAATAGATAAAAGAAAAGATAATGTGATAATTAAAATACTTAAAAATAAGTCGTACTTTTTGGTTTGACTAAAATAGTGCTGTCGATGTTCGCTATCAAAACAAAATTCAACCAGCAAAGTTAATAATAAAGAAAATGATACTAGTAAACCATAAGCACTACTATTTGCTAGTAAACCCAATAGAATTGCCAAATAAGCATAAGTTATTTTTCTAGATGCAAAAACTGTACAGAATGCAAAAACAAATAACATACTAAAGGCATAGTTTCGAGAAATTAAAAGATATTCGTAAAAAGGAAAGAAGCCAAAAGAAAATAAAAATTTTTGTTGATAGTTAAAAGGGCTATATAGGCAAAAAAGTGTAACGGAAACAACAGTAATTGCCAAATGGAAAATTTGCATAATCATAGGATGATCGACTATTTTTCTCAGAATTGCCAGAGAAAAATACCATAGAACAGGATGACCTTCATAATGAATATTTGCAATTAAATCCCCGAACGATTCACTATCTCTGACAATCAGCCAGGGATTTAGTTCATCTCGCCACATTGAATGGTTAAGAATACCTATTAAACCAAGAAAAGCAAAAAGAATAATAATAAACCAAGGAGAATTCAAAGGTAATTTTGAAGTATATTTGCTAATTTTATTATTTAACATTGTTAGTTCAGAATCTAATTTGCTTGTATTATCAAGATTGCTGTAAATGCGATTATCATCAGATATTCTTCTGATTCTTTAACTATTCAGACAGATGGATTCTGAATTTTGATTATTACTTATTTTTATTTATAACTTTCTGGTATACCCACTGGTGATAAACCTGCGATCGCTCGTAAGTTTTGGCAACGAATCAACTCAGTAAAATTCAAACTGGAACGCCCTTCAATTTTGGCTACCGCTTCAATTGCTGATAATAGGTGCTGTGCTGCTTCAACTTCTGAATAACCACGCCGTTGTGCTATTTTAATTGCGGCTGCATCAGCATTTAACTCTGACTCTTGAGATTTATTAGTGCGCCAGATCCGAAAAGCAGCGATCGCACTTAATCCCCCAGCGACAGCAACGCCCACTACATCTGATTGTGCTGCTTCTAAGAATCCGCCTAACAGCCCAGCCAACACCACGCCTTGATAAATGTCGGGTTTAAACCACTTTACCCCCGTCAACCAGCTAACCATCTGCAACAGCAGCAAGTCTCGTTGCGGCTTTGTCAGGCGACGCCACAAATCAAAATTAATATATATCGGTCGCGCTTGGTTCCAGGGTTGGGGAAAGGAAGCGTCAATTACTTTTGCTTGCTCTGGCTTACTGACGATTTTTGTCGTCATCCGACCAGAAGCAGGCATCACATCTAACAAACGGCGAATTTCAACATTTGGCTCCATAAATTTAATTATTAGCCATAATGTGCATAGTAACTAGGTGTGTAAAAATAAAGTTTTCATGTTAACCTTTGATTTATGAGATGCTCTCACAGTCTTGAATAGATTCAGATCGAGCTATAAGAATATTTATTCAGCAGTTTGATAGTATGGCGGGATTTTATAGTATTTCTTTGCCGCCAAATTCCAAACCTCAAAGTTTTGGCTTGCCATTAAAACTATATTTGTAACTACATGGACGCTTTTGCTACCCTCCCACCTGAATGGACGAATAAGGCAATACATGCATACAATTTTTGCTGTCCTAACTGCCACTCAAGTAGCCTAGAAGCTGAGAAAGTTTGGCTAAATCGGCGATCGCCTGTACTTACAGAAGACCGTCGTCGCAAATGGCAAGAGTTTTATTACTGTCACTGTGGTTCTGTGTGGTGGGCTTGGAGTAGCGATCGCCCCCCAAAAGATATATCCAATCAGCCAGATTACCATCCTACATAGCCAATTTTCTTCCTAAACAAAACCCCACCTAAAAGTGGGGTTTTGTTTATCTAATTCTGAGCTTTGCCAATTTTAAAAGGTGAAGGTAGTACGTAGAGTACCTACATATTCAGTGTCGTTAGCGTCATTATGCTCTGGATTGAAAATTACTAACAAGCCAGGTGTTACTTGAATATTATCGGAAACCTTGTACTTGTAAAGACCCTCTAAGTGATAAGAAGTACTGTCGTCGAAGGTAGTATTGCCAGCGACATTTTTGATACTACCACCAGTAACTCTGGGTGGTTGACCAAAGATCACACCTAAAACGTTGCCTTCACCACCAAAGTCTTTCAAAGCAAGCGCTCCAGCCCAGTACCAAACATCTGCGTCTGTACCCGCATTCGCACCAGTAAGAGCATCAGCAGTTGTATAACCTCCCCAACCACTAATAGCTAAGGTAGAGCCTAGTTGGAAGGTAGCTTCTATACCGTAGTTATTGGATTCAGTGCGAGTACCAGCCCCAAAGGGGTTATTGGCAAAAGCGCTACCTGTTCCTTGGAAGAGACTGTTGGCAGCATTTCCAGCGAAGTAACTATGGGCATAGGTTAGACCAATATTGAAGGCTTTGCTGGGTTTGAAAGTTAATTGACCGAAGATAGTGTTATCACCATCGAACAGCCCATTATTAAGACCGGGATTATTAGCACCAAAGATACCATTAGTACCACTTGAAGGTGCTAAATAAGCACCAGTCAAACTGATAGCTTTGTTAGGATTCAAAGTAACAGTCAAAGCAGCAGAATTTTGACCTTGACGGTAAATCGGGCTAAAACGTCCATAGCGAGAGAGCGCACCTCTAGCAGAGCTTGTAAAGTCAGGGTTGAAGGTGTTTACGTTTTCGTATAATTCACCACCACTAGCGTCAACTTTGACACGCACCGCGTCAGAAAAGTTGAAAGCATAGTTGATTTTATCAATCACAACCGCGTTGCCGTTATCTCCATCAAAAGCCAACCGGGTCATGTTAGTACCAGTACCGGTTGCAACACCACCAACAACGCTACCAACATTAGAAATGGTATTGTTAGCATTCAAACGGATTTGCAACTGGTCTGTACCAGTGAAACTGCTGAACAAGTTCAAACGAACGCGATCGCTAAAAGTGGTGTTATAATTTAAGTCTTGAGTAGGAGCACCACCAGGAACTGCTCTACTGTCACCAAAAACATCAGACACGGCAAAAATTGCTTCTCCAACCAACTTGGTGGTAGTGGAGAACTGATTAGCTTCCAACTCAGAAGTGCGGGCTTCTAATCCATCAACACGACCGCGCAGAGTTGCTAGTTCCGCAGAATATTCTTCTTGCAAGCGCTGTAAAGTAGCTAAATCTTGTTTGCTGACCAAATCGGCAGTAGCTGTAGCAATCAGTTCGTTAACCCGATCTAAACAGGCATTCAAACCTGCGGCAAATTCATAACGGGTTAAAGCACGGTTTCCACGATAGGTACTGTTAGGATAACCTGCAATACAGCCATAGCGCTCAACTAGAGATTGTAAAGCTTGGAACGCCCAATCTGTAGGCTGCACATCCGAAAACTGAGAAACTGATGTTACCTGACTCATGTCGTTAGACTCTTGAGTTTCAGATAATTCGCCAACATTTGTTACCTGTTCGTTAACTTCAGCAGCTAAGGCACTATTAGCAACGAAAAATGTAGCGGCTAATACAATTGGACTAACCTTAAAAAGATTCCAGAATCGTTTTGTCATGTTTTTACTTTCACTCACACCTACAATAATCCAGTCATGATAAAATGCTTTAAACACTTTTCTTTCGTGGATTTCACACACAATCACAGCAACGATTATACCTTTACCCTGTGATTATTACAAGCAATTCATTTAACACGCTGCTGAACTATAGTTTTTCATTAATTTATTTGGTAATCGCAAGATAATGCGGCGTTTGTGACGTAAAACTGTTCCTTCTTCTTCTAACTGCTGTAAGAGTCGGGTAACAGTTACTCGCGTAGTATTTAAAACTTCAGCAATATCCTGATGGGTAACATTTAAATCAATTAGCTTGCCTTTATCTACGTCACGGCCAAATTTTTCACTTAACCATACTAAAAACTGCCATAAGCGTAGCGAAATTGGTTTTTGATGCACAATGCTTAGTAGATCCTCTGTTTGTTGAATATGAGACAACAAAGCATTAATATCCTGATGCCACAAATGAGGTGGCACAATGCTTACTTCCACGCCCGTAAGACATTCAATCTGGTAGGGCTTCACCTTAGACAAAGGATAGCCAATCAGATCCCCTAGTCCCCAATAACCAAGAGTAATGAATGTTCCATCTTCACTCCACGTTAAAGTACGAACTGCACCATATTCAATTCGCCAAATTATGTCATTGTAAGGTGGAATTACTTCCCGACGGATAAATATCTGTTGGGGTAATTGTTCGCCCAAAGCAGAACCATTTAACACAATAGAAGAGTTTGAAGTAGGACTTGGGGAATACATCATTAACCGTAACTACATAATTATTAGGGAATCTCGCTATTTACAATGATTAAGAAACTCTAACAATTTGTCTCAAAATTTACCTGTCTTAACTGAAAGTCTATTCTTCTCAATTCAGAGCTAGGAACTAACTCAAAATCTTCTGATGGTAACAACTTTTACTTAAGGGATTTATCAGTAAGATATAGCCAAAATTTTAAGTTGTTTATCCGCTACTTTAATTGTGTAAGTTTAAGAATAGGTAAGCTTTTAGTAAAATATTTAGTTAACTTATTTTTTATTATTTGGTATTTTCTGAAGACTAAGTAAGTATGTAGGCGCAAAAATTATGAAGATATTAGGGTGGAATGGCACTTATAACTTATAGTAAAGTGCTGAGTGCTGTTAGCGTCAGCGGGGCGTTTAGCCCGTGCTGAGTAAAAACCCAGTTTTGTCAAGGCTTTGAGGTATCAACACTGTCCTAACCTAACGTGAGTTCGACAAGCCTTTTTTTGACCTCTCCCCCAACCCCTCTTGGACACCCAGAGGGGAGCCAAAACCCTAATTTCTCGTTGCTCCTCCCTTTCCCCGTGGGAGAGGGAGATTGTCCGGGAGAGGTTCATCGAACTCACGTTAACCTATGTGACTACGGCTATACTAAATCGCTGGATTTAGATCCCCAACTTCTTACAGATATCTGGCGGGTAGAAGTCGGGGATCTTTGCAGCAGATCAATTAGGAGCGTTGACCGGTGACAATATATGCTACCCTTTGACCGATATTCGTAGCGTGATCTGCCATACGTTCCAGACAACGAATTGCCAGTGCCAGCAGTATAATTGGCTCGACTACACCAGACACATCTCGTTGTTGGGCTAAAGTCTGATAAACGCGATCGTAGGCATCATCTACAGTATCATCCAGATGCTTTAAACGGCGTCCACTCGCTTCATCGAAATCTCCTAAAGCCTTTAAGCTAGTTGCTAGCATCGCCTGCGCGTGAAGAGACATAGCTTCAATGTCGGGCATCGACGTATGAGGCGCGTAAGGAAAAATTTTAATCGCAATTTCAGCTAAATCCTCAGCATAATCGCCAATGCGCTCTAAATCTCGCACCAGCTGCATAAAGGCACTCAAGCAGCGCAAATCGGGAGCTGTAGGCGCTTGTAGCGTCATAATTGCCGTACAGTCTGATTCGATTTGACGATAAAAGCGATCGATCTTTTTATCTAATCGGGGGAGCTCCTCAGCTGCTGTTAAGTTACGAGCAAATAACGCTTGGTGGCTGAGGCGAAATGATTGTTCTACCAAGGCACCCATGCGTAATACATCCCGTTCTAAGCGCCTAATGGCGCGTGCGAGTTGTGGTCTTTGAGGATTGGGAGTATTATCGACGGCTTTCACACTTGTTGTCTCAAAGGTGAAGATATTACTAACTATAGTCTTGGCTTAGGGAGTTTGCCATAACTTCAGGAAATTGGAGTTGCATCCACGCACCACCAGTTTCTGGATGGTTCATCGCTTTGATTGAACCACCGTGGGCAATTAGAATTTGCTCAACGATCGCTAATCCTAATCCATTGCCAACGATCGCTCCTATAGAATTACTATCTTGGGGGGAATGAGTTCGCGCTTTATCTCCTCGATAAAATCGCTCAAAAACGTGGGGTAAATCTGCTTCAGAAAAGCCGACTCCAGAATCAATAAGATTTATTTCCAAGATTGAGGAAGCAGGATCGTTATCCTTTGTTGATAATATTTTCGCTTCAACATGAATACTTGTGCAAGGAGGACTGTATTTAATGCTATTGTCTAGCAAATTCAGAAAAACCTGGTAAATCCGGGGTTTATCTGCCTTAATCCACAGATTTTCGGGGCCAGAATAAGAAAAAGACAAATGTTGGCGTTGTGCCAAAGGTTCTAGCGTTTCCCAAACAGATGTAATCAGCGATCGCAATTCTACAGCTTTGGCTTGCAATTGCATATTTGGGTTTGCTTCCATTTGGGTAAGGTCTAACCAGCTTTGCACTAAGTTGATCAATCGGTCAACTTCTTGCATCAGGCGGTTAACCCAGCGATTTAAAGGTGGTTCTAAACGGTTTTGTAAAGTTTCTACAACCAAACGAATTGAAGTCAAGGGCGTTCTGAGTTCGTGTGCTAGATCGGAAAAAGAGCGATCGCGTGCTTGATTTATATCTAATAGGGGTTGACGATTTTCTAAAAAGACTCCCACTTGTCCATTGGGTAAAGGCAAGCTAGAGGCCCGCAAAGCCAGAGATTTAATTGTTGCCATCTCTGCTGCATCATCACAAGATGGATGAAATACCCATTCTCCCGTCTGGGGTTTTTGGCGATCGCGAGTTTGCTCAATTAAATGGTCGAGTTCATAAGACCTGACCAACTCCAATAACAAGCGCACCTGTTCTGGTTGCCACCTTTGCAGATACAAAATTTCCTGCGCCTGTCGATTGCACCACAGCAGTTGATTTTCCTCATCCACCTGCAAGTATCCCACTGGAGCCAAATTTAGCAGGTCTTGATAAGTTTGCAACGACTGCTGCAAATCTTGCCGGTGCTGTTT
Source organism: Nostoc sp. DedQUE08 (assembly GCF_034530895.1). Classification (NCBI taxonomy): domain Bacteria; kingdom Bacillati; phylum Cyanobacteriota; class Cyanophyceae; order Nostocales; family Nostocaceae; genus Nostoc; species Nostoc sp. DedQUE08. The sequence goes on along the minus strand of NZ_JAVRCD010000010.1, from coordinate 114,290 downwards.
CACCATCGCTATTTCTTGCCGCAACCCAGGAATCAGCAGCAGTCCCATCTTGTCAGAATGCGAGGTTAACGGTCGGAGTAAGCGCCTCAGGTAGCGGTTAAGTTGAACCTGTTGCCAAACCCAAAACCCAATGCCTACCACTAAACCCAGAAAAAATCCCAATAAAAGCATTTGAGTTGTTAGTTTCTTGGTGACTACTAAAAACTAACAACTATCCCAGCTAATTATCCAAACCTATAGCCAAAACCTCTTACAGTCACAATATATTCGGGATGACTGGGGTCTTGCTCTAATTTTTCGCGCAACCACCGAATGTGAACGTCTACGGTTTTACTATCGCCAACAAAATCCGGCCCCCAAACCTGATCGAGCAATTGTTCTCGTGACCATACCCGGCGGGCATAACTCATAAACAGTTCCAGCAAACGGAACTCTTTAGGAGAAAGACTCACTTCTTGACCGCGAACTAGCACGCGACATTCTTGGGGATTTAAGGAGACATCCTTAAATTTTAATACTGGTATTGGTGGTAAATTGCTTAGGCGTTGGCGGCGGAGTAAAGCGCGACAACGAGCAACTAACTCGCGCATACTAAAGGGTTTGGTCAGGTAGTCATCTGCACCCACCTCTAACCCCAAAACACGGTCAGTTTCACTACCCTTAGCACTGAGCATTAAAATAGGTACTGGGTTGCCTTGATGACGCAGCAAACGGCAAATATCTAGCCCATTGATTTGCGGTAGCATCAAATCAAGAATGACCAGATCGAAGGGAAGTTCCCCTGAATTGGTTTCAAAACTTTTAAGATACTCTATAGCAGACCGCCCATCGGGAGCAGTTATCACCCCATAACCTTCTTCTTCCAGAGCTACAGCTAGCATTTCCTGGATTAATTCTTCATCTTCTACTACTAGAATACGGCTGGTTTGTCCAATGTCCGTTCTGGCAGAGTACTTGGTCGATTCACTGGTATACATTGATATCACAAAAGTCTAGGACTGTGCTTGTATCAATTAGGATGATCAAGTCTATTATCTCGCCTTACTGCAACTGCGCTTCTACTAGGGTTAATTCTTTTAGATTTTATTTACATAAAGTAACATACACCACAGCAGTCTCCTAAATCATAAATCACTGTGCCAGCAAGCTTCTAAATAGTTTTTAATTAAAGACTTTGAATTTTCGATTCTGTCTTCACAAGATGGAAAGACATTATTGGATGAAGGATTATCTTGACAGAGGAGATTAGTTTAGGTATATTTATTTTAGTACAAATGTACTATTAAACCCCAAAGGGAAAACTATACCTAAAAAACAGAAAGACATATATGTGGAAAATTCCTACCCACTAAGTGTTAGATGTGGATCATTTCAGTATTTCCACGGCGTTAAAAATGTTGATTAAAAAGCTACTCTGATGTCTGCATAGGGTAGTCATTGGTATGGCTTGCTACCCAATAAATCATTTGCCTATTGAAGGGAGTTGGAAGATGACTACAGTTGGAGTCAAAGACAGCAAACAACAACTAATGCAAGCATTTCAACAAATTATTATCCACAGAAAAAAACTTGAATCTAAAATAGCAACCAAACAAGAGGAAGCAGAGAAGGCAAAAAGTCAAGAAATTCTGCAAGCAGCTTCTGCATATACAGTTGATAGTATTGTCAAAGGTTTAGCTGATTTACAATTGGAGTTTGGCAGTATTCTCAACGGATTATCTGAAAAACTAGCTCAGGAAAACTCCAAGTTAGATGAATTGAACCGAGCTATAGAAATTGAAACCCAACGTCTACAAGAACTGCAACAAATTAGAGTTGTAGCGGATACTCTAGATGTTTTAAGTCAAGAACATCAAGAAAAATTAAAAATTCTCGAACAAGATACTATTAGCAAAAGGGAAGCACTAGAGAAAGAAATTACAATCAGGCGAAAAGAATGGCAAAAAGAACAAGCAGAGTATGAAGAAAAACTCAAAGCATACAATGATTTATTAGCCAAAGATCGCCAGAAAGAACAAGAAGAATTTCAGTATAAATTAGAAACTACTCGTAAACTCAATACAGACAGCTACGAAGGGATAAAGCGCCAACAACAAAGGGAAATACAAGAAAACTCTCAGAAAAAAGAGAAAGATTGGGCAGAACGAGAAAAAATCTTCGCTGAACGCCAACCACTCTTTGCAGATTATCAACAAAAGGTAACTACATTTCCTAGCGAACTGGAAGAAGCAGTTAAGAAGGCTAGAGAAGAAGCAATTAAAGAAACAAGCCAAAAAGCTAAAATTGATGCTGATTTATTTGAAAGAGAATGGGAATCTAATAAGCAGAGTTATGAACAAAAAATTCAATCTCTGGAAGAAACAATTAAGAAGCAATCTGAGCAAATAGAAGGCATTTCTGCTCAATTGCAAACTGCATTAAAACAAGCACAAGACTTAGCTATGAGGGCTTTTGGTAGTTCTAACTCTAAATAGTTGTGAGTTCGTAGCATCTTAATAATTTTGAATTCCTGAAGAGGAGGTTTGTTGTGGTGGGGAAAAAACCGACTGATAAGAATACTAAAGTAGAAATTCTTCAGGCGTATGAAGAGTTGGCAAAAGAAAAAGCAGCATTGAAATCAGAACTTGATAAAGTTGGCAACGAAAGCCAGTCTGGAACTAAAGAACAGCCTAAATTAGAACAAAAAACAGCTATGAATCAGCTTTCTAGTGTCCAACAAAAGATGAACAATACAATCGAAAGCTTGGCAAAGATTCAATTAGGTTTTGGCAGTGCTGCTAATGAATTATCGGAACAGCTAACCACAAAAGCCTCGAATTTGGAAGAAATTAGGCGAACTTTAGAAGAAGAAATCCAACAATTAACACAACTGCATAATTTAGAAATTTCTGATGATATCTTGGATACTCTTATCCAAGCCTATGAAGATAATACTAAAGCTTATCAGGAAGAATATAGCCAACATTCTGAAGTTTTATTCCAAGAAATACTAGAGCAAAGAAATACTTGGGGAAAAGAACAAGAAGAACAGCAACGGGCGATAAAAGAACGGAATGAAAACTTAAATAAAACTCGGCAACGCGATGCAGCAGAGTATAAATATAATTTAGAACTCCAACGACAACTGCAAAATGACGAATACGAGCAACAGCAAAAAGCGCTATATAAGCAATTAGAAGAATTACTACAAGAAACAGAAAAGCAGTGGGCTGAACGGGAGAAAGCAATTTCTGAAAGAGAAAAACAATTTGAAGAGTTAAAAGCTAAGGTAGAGGCTTTTCCGAAAGATAAAGAAGCAGCCATCAAAAAAGCTACAGAAGAAGGTAAAGGCATCGCCCACTACCAAGCTAAAGTCAAATCAGATTTATATTCTAAGGAAGTAGAAGGGCAAAAGCGTTTCTATGAACAAAGACTGCAATCTCTAGAACAAACTATTACTAATCAAGAGACGCGAATTCAAAATCTTTCTAAGCAACTTGAATCCGCTCTCAAACAAGTTCAGGATTTGGCAGTTAAAGCTATTGAAGGTACTTCAAATGTTAATTCATATCAGGCAATCAAAGAAATAGCTTTAGAACAGGCAAAGACTCAAGCGAAAAATAAGTAAGCTGATTTATTTTTGATGAAAATTGCAGAGACTTAAATTAAATTAAGTCTCTGCAAGTAACTCTAATGCTTTTTATTCAGTTTTCTTTGGTTTTTTGAGGTCTGGCGGAGGTTGTACTTTCTTTTTCTTTGTTGGGCTAGCCTGCGTTTGCTTCAATGCTTTGTTGGAATTTTGTTCTTGACTAGACATAATACTAAGTTTTAATATTTACTACAATATTTCTCACATTAAAGTATCATTGATTACATAAATATATCACAGAGAATTTAAGTTTAACTAAAACAAGTTAGTAAATAATATTACCCCTGTAGGAACCTTCACTTTTAACAGGATAAATACAAATCTTAATAAATATCTGATGCAAAAGAGACTTAGCACTGCTACGTCTCTACAAGGGTTCTGGATAATCCATATTTAATTTATGGAGATGTTTAATAGCGGGGGTGCGATCGCCTCAGCTAACTACAATAGATTGAATTTCTATCGTGGGTTGAATCTCTATTTCAACTTGAGCTTCAACAAAAGGCGTATAAATTGGAATATCAGCTTGTATGGCTTCAAAGCTCACAATTAGAGAATATGGAACACTAGCTTCTGGATCGTTATTCCAACCTTCATGTCCAACAACGGCAATGGAAAATGCTTCTGTGAGTTCAAATGAATTTACAACAGCCCAATCTTTTTGAAGGGTTCCTGCACTTCTAGATACACCTTTAATTATTCCGTGATGATTTTGTTTGCCAAGCATCCATTTAAAAAGACCTTCTCCCTTCTCCGCATCTTCTGGAGCATCAAACTCTTTCAAAACTCTAGCCTTAAAAAGTTCTGGATCTTCTCCTTTTTTACTACATTCCCAATCAAGCCAAGTTGAAAGATATTTTCGACGATTTCTACGGGTTCGACGTGGTTGGGCTTTGTATGATAAAGTAACCTCCAGAAGAATCTTAAATGCCTCTCCTTGAGAACGTAATTTTTCTGGCAGTTTTACTTGGTAAATATGAGCTTGTTTAGCTACAATGCGGCGCTCTCCTGTTGTCATCAAAGTGATTCTATTGGGAGCATTACCCAAAGCACGAGCAACATCGGGAAGACCATAACCAATTTGACGTAGGATATGCAGTTTATCGCCACCATATCCCATTATCCATTCTGGCCATCTTGCTGATTGTACTATTAATGCACGGTAAAGAAGGCAACTCTCATTAGGTAACTCGGCTGCAAGACGTGCAGCAATATGGCTTACTTTTGGTGCTGCAAAAGAAGTACCAACTTTATCAGCCCCAATTGCTGGCCCACCGTTCAAAGTTGACCGTACTAATTCGGGACAAACATCTTTAGGAAAAGTTATGTTTGGTGGTGTACCTTCATCTGTTACTAAATCTCCACCATACTCAACTACTTCTGGTTTAATCGTCTCCCAAATTCCCAATCCGCAGCATGAAAAAGCTGAGGATTTATCTTTCTGTGCAATTGAATAATAAGGTGGTGCATGATAAGAATTCAAAGCAATAGAGCCAACTGTTAAAGCTTGAAAACTTTGTGCAGGGTTAGCAATTCTGGATGAATCTTCTAATAAATAGTCTGGGTATTGTCGATTTGCTGCTATATGTTCTCTTACAGATAATCTTGTAAAGCCAATTCTACTGTTGAGAGGTAAATTTCCGGCTGCAACAATAAAGAGAATATCCCTTTGCCATGTCAAATTATCAATAGACGATGCCCAAGCACTCATATATCGAGTTAGGCAGGGAACGGAACCAGTAATAGAATGGTTAAAAATTTTAGTTCCTGTTTGATTGTGATAAAATTCTACAATTTCACCCAGAAGATTCGGTGGAAATAATTGTTTAGGTAATTTGCGGTTAGCCTGAAGAACTCTGGCATTTTGAATCCAGCAAACAGCCTTTTCATTACCACTACGAGGTATAGTTCTTGGATAAAGGACTGCACCAGCGACACTTGTTCCATGTCCACCATTGCTAACATAGTCTGGAGTTTTATCAGTTTCTCGTGGAACCCAAGACCTTGAGTTTTTTGAATCAATTGCTGCTTTTAGCAGAGAATGTCTTTCTTGAATACCACTATCTATAATGCATACTTTAGGAGCATTTAATTCTGGCGATTCTAGTTGAAATGATGGAGAATCAGTATCAGATATATCCTCTCTCTGAATAATTTCAGCAAACTCATCTGGCTCACTAACATCAAAAATGTAGGGGAAATTTTCAACTAAATCTTTTAGACCTTTACCTGAAATTTGAATTCGACATGAAAAACTATCAGGCAAAGTAGCTGTACCAATCTCACCACCATCATCTTGAAAACCTTTGCTAATCTTGCCTTTATAAAATTGAATAAACTCTTCAAATTCGTCTTGCCTTTCCCAAGATATCTCTTCCCATTCTTGCTCAGTTAACTGACGTTTATGAATCCACTTATTAACTCGTCTTGTAAAATTCTCATTAGTTTCATTAGGTTGGAGTTTTGGATAATTAGGCAGCTTGGTTTTGGTTCCTACACAAGCAACACCCACATCAACAGTGTATATCTGCTCTTCCTTTATAGCAAGCCATTTCTCATATAATTCAGCAAATAAGTTTGGAGAAAGAATCAATTCTGGCTTTTTTTTACCGTCTATTACTTCCCAAATTTCAGCAACTTTATTACCACCATACTGCTCATTAATAAATTTTTCTATCTTTTCTTGTAGTTCACTAAGTTCTAAATCTGCTGATGCTCCAATAATATATCCATCTTCTGTATCAGCAATTAATTCAATACCATATGCTTTCAACCCATCTGGATTAAAAGAATCAGGATCAATTTCTAAGATAATACGTCGAGATGTAAGTAGCGGCTTCTCTTCTTGCTCTCGTTCTTCTTGAGTTTCTTGCCATTCAAAGATCAAGGAGTCAACCGAACCTTTGAGTTTACCTCCATGTCCCTGGCGATTACCCAGATTAACAACTGTTATAGGATTTTTTTTTCCTCCTCCTGGTGGCGATGCAGCACGTCCTTCTGTTGTCAGCCTAAGCTGGATATGAGGAAAACCCTGAGAACCTTCAACCATTTATTTCTCCGAACACCAAAAATTAATACTAAAAAACTTTGATTTCTGCGATCGCTTCTTCTAAGTGTTCCTGAATCACTAGCTCCTCTCGCTCAAGAATTGCTCTTTTAGCTGCATCTTGTGCAACCCTCACAGCTTGAGCCGCAGAAAAATCTCTCATCTGCTCAATGATCCTTGTCCAGTTGATAGATCCGACTTCAATTGCAGATAGTGTTTCCTTTAGTATAAATTCTAGCTCCTGTTCTCCGGGTTTGGGTACTGCGATCAAATCATCAAATCTTCTCCAAAGGGCAGTATCCAGAGATTTATTCAAATTTGTTGCTGCTACTAAAAGCCCAAAAGAGGGTTGATACTCATCCAAAATTTGAAGAAATGTATTGACTACTCGCTTAATTTCTCCTACTTCTTGAGAGTCTTCTCGTGTCTTAGCAATTGAGTCACATTCATCAAGAAACAATAAACATGGACTTTTTGAGGCATCCTCAAATACAAGTCTTAAATTGCTGGCAGTTTCGCCTAAAAAAGACGACACCATTGCATCAAACCGAACTTTCAAGAGTGGTAACCCTGTATTCCAAGCTAAACGTTCTGCTCCTAGTGTCTTTCCACACCCAGGAGGCCCATATAAAAGAATTTTTTGTCTGTAACGCAATCCATGATGAGCAAGCCTATCTCTAGCCGCATACTCGCGTTCAATTCGACAGAAACGTTTTTCAATATTTATTGGCAACACCATGTGATGCCGCAAATGATCCCTTGGTATGATAGTTACTAAAGGAAGATTAAATCGCTTACTGGTTGATAATTCAGTTAATGTCTGTAAGTTTTCTGGTACTGAAGAAGCAGGTTTGCTAATGTTAGTAGGCTTCTCTTTCTGGCTTTTTTTAGTGATATTCTCTAACTGGTCAGCTAAGAGAGTATGTCCCTTACTGCGTTCTTCCTCAATCACTAGGTATGTAAGCTTATCAATCGCGTCTTGATCTGAACTAGCGATCGCTCTAAAAAATCTCTTGAGAAGCTCTGCTTTCATACTGCCTCTCAGTATAAATAGTAATTTTGGACTAGCTTAGTACTATTGTACTATGAAAGTATAGTGCGTTATAAATCATAACGCGATCAGCTTGTTTATAATCATTATATTAAGTTATATAACAAAAAATCATTCTTCTGCTTAGAAGTTTACTATATCTAAACATAAGACATTGCTTTCAAGGTCTATATAATCTTCCCCTTCAATCAATAACAAAGTCATCATATCTCCCTCAACAAACCCTGTTAATCTGAAATCAGATATAGCTTTTAGTTCCTCCATAGATACTTTCTTAGAATAGTATTTAAATATAATTTTAATTGCTTTATCTTTATCTAGATAATACTGATAGCTACTATCCTTTTGCATCAAATGTTCTACAATTTTTGTTATCCGGGCTAGAAGTACGTCTCTTTCCTCAGAAACTTCCTGCATAACTTCCTCCCAATTAGTAACTTATTACTCCAATTATAGCTAATCTTTCTTTACATAAAAAAGGCGGGCCTTTCAGCCCACCTCACAAAATTTTGAGAATATTCTGTTGCTATTAACCCAACAATTGTTTAGCCTTAGCTAACACATTATCAACGCTAAAGCCAAACTTCTCTAGACAAACACCGCCTGGAGCCGAAGCACCAAAGCGATCGATACTAACAGTATCGCCTTCAGTACCTATGTACTTATGCCAACCGAAACTAGCGGCAGCTTCTACAGACAAACGCTTGGTGACAGCTTTCGGCAGAACGGACTCTTTATAAGCCGCATCCTGTGCTTCAAACAGTTCCCATGAAGGTAGCGAGACAACACGAACTTTCTTGCCTTCAGCCTTGAGTTTTTCGGCTGCGCCGACGGCGAGGCTCAGTTCTGAACCAGTACCAATCAGGATGATATCGGGTGTACCTTCGCTATCTACCACGGTATATCCACCCTTTGCCACGCCTTCAACCGATGTACCTGCCAAGTTGGGGACGTTTTGACGGGTAAACGCCAAAAGAGACGGAGCGTTTTGCTTCGCTTTCTCGATCGCTATTTTATAAGCACCAGAGGTTTCGTTACCGTCTGCGGGACGAAACACGGTTAAATTAGGAATAGCTCGCAAGGAAGCCAGAGTTTCAATGGGTTGGTGGGTGGGGCCATCTTCACCTTGCCCAATGGAATCGTGAGTCATCACCCAAATTACGCCAGCTTGAGAAAGTGCGGATAAGCGGATGGCAGCACGCATATAGTCTGTAAAGATTAAGAAGGTAGCACCGTAGGGAATTAATCCCGAACTGTGCAATGCTATACCATTACAGATTGCGCCCATACCATGTTCCCGTACCCCAAAGTGGATGTTGGGGTTTTCGTAGTGCCCTTTTTGGAAGTCGCCCTTGCCTTTGATTTCAGTCAAGTTGGAGTGGGTTAAGTCAGCCGAACCACCAATCAATTCAGGTAAAACTGCCGCCAGTTTGTTGAGGCAAGTTTCTGAGTGTTTGCGGGTGGGCAGTCCTTTGTCTTCGGGGGTGTAGGTGGGTAGTACTTTATCCCAGCCGTCGGGTAGTTTGCTGCTTAGGTAACGTTCAAATTCAGCTGCTTCCTGGGCATACTTAGCTTTGTAGTCGGCAAATGTTTTGTTCCATTCGTCTTCGTAGCTTGCACCACGTTCTACTGCTTTGCGTGTGTGGTTGAGGGCTTCTTCTGGGATTACGAAAGGTTCGTATTCCCAACCCAAATTCTTCCGAGTCAATTCTATTTCGTCTCCACCAAGGGCAGCACCGTGAACGCCAGCGGTGTTTGCTTTATTGGGGGAACCGTAACCAATAATGGTTGTTACTTTTATGAAAGAAGGCTTATCGGTGACAGCTTTGGCTGCTTCAATTGCTTTGGCGATCGCTTCTAAATCGGTGTTACCATCTTCGACGTGCAGAACGTGCCAACCGTAAGCTTCAAAGCGCTTGGAAACATCTTCGGTGAATGCCACATCTGTGGAACCGTCGATGGAAATGTGGTTGTCGTCGTACAGAGCGATGAGTTTGCCTAATCCCAAGTGTCCTGCGTAAGAAGCAGCTTCACCCGAAATTCCTTCCATGTTACAACCGTCACCCACAATTACGTAGGTGTAATGGTCAACAATCTTGGTATCGGGTTTGTTAAATTTAGCGGCAAGGTGAGCTTCGGCGATCGCTAAACCAACTCCATTGGCAATTCCTTGACCTAAAGGGCCAGTGGTGACTTCTACGCCTGGGGTCATGAAGTTTTCGGGGTGTCCAGGGGTTTTGGATTCCCATTGACGGAATTGTTTGATATCTTCGATGGTGACGCTATCGTAGCCTGTCAGGTACAGTAGGGCGTACTGCAACATCGAGCCATGACCGGCAGATAAGACAAAGCGATCGCGGTTAAACCATTTGGGATTCTTGGGATTAAACTTCATAAAGCGATCCCAAAGGACAAAAGCCATCGGAGCCGCACCCATTGGTAGTCCTGGGTGTCCCGATTTTGCTTTTTCTACGGCATCAACAGCCAAGAAGCGGATCGAGTTAATAGCCAGTTCTTCGACGGACAATTCTTTGGCGGATTGGGTTGCAACAGTCATAATCTCTTGTTTTTAACGACGGGTTAGCACTCTTCGTAGCTTCTCTTGCTGGGGTTATTTTAGATTCCCCACAGTATCCTCATCATCCCACTCCCGCTTGTCGATGGACAAGCGGGATCTCCTGAGTTTCTGGTGATAAATCAAGCTGATAATTGGGTCATGCTGAACGCTTAAATTATATCGGAATGATATTTCTGATACTTTGGGCATTGGGCATTGGGCATGGGGCATTGGGCAAACGAGCAGAGCTGGATTAAACTATTGAATTCTGACTCCTGCCTCCTGCCTTCTGCCTCCTGCCTCCTGCCTCTTTTAAACGTATTTCTTAAAGGCCAGTGTGACATTATGACCGCCAAACCCAAAAGAATTGGATATTGCTATCTCGACTTTTTGAGCGCGGCTAGAGTGAGGCACGTAATCTAAGTCACACTCTGGATCGGGATTTTCCAGATTGATTGTCGGTGGAATTTGGTCATTAGCGGTCGCTAGTACTGTTGCAACTGCTTCAATACCTCCAGAACCGCCCAATAAATGACCTGTCATCGATTTGGTGGAGCTAATTGCCACCTTATAAGCATGTTCTCCCAAAGCTTTTTTGATTGCTGAGGTTTCAGTTGAATCATTAGCTGGGGTACTAGTGCCGTGGGCATTAATATAGCTAATTTGTTCGGGAGTTATGCCAGCATCTTTGAGCGCTAGTTCGATCGCTCTAGCGGCTCCAAGTCCACCAGGTACGGGGGAAGTGATATGGTAGGCATCACAGGTCATACCATAGCCGATCATTTCGGCATAAATATGAGCGCCGCGACTTAGGGCGTGTTGCAGTTCTTCGAGAATTAAAATTCCCGCACCTTCACCCAAAACAAATCCGTTGCGATCGCGGTCAAAAGGACGGCTAGCATGAGTCGGGTCATCATTGTTAAAAGACAGTGCCTTGCAGGCGGCGAACCCAGCTATCGACAATGGTGTGACAGCTGACTCCGTTCCCCCACAAATCATCGCTTGGGCATATCCCCCTTGAATTAAGCGAAAAGCATCTCCAATGGCATTAGAACCAGCAGCACAGGCAGTTACAGGACAAGAGTTTGGCCCTTTAGCACCCGTGTGAATTGCCGTTAATCCTGCGGCCATATTGGCGATCATCATTGGGATCATGAATGGACTACAGCGATCGGGCCCACGGTTGAGGTAGATAGTTTGCTGGTCTTCTAATACCTTAATCCCACCAACGCCAGAACCGATCATCACACCTACCTGTTCTGCATTCAGGTCATTAATCGCTAACTCCGAGTTAGCTAGAGCCTGTTTTGCTGCCGCAACCCCAAATTGGGAAAACCGATCCATACGCTTGGCCTCTTTGCGTTCCAAGTAATCATGCGGATCGAAGTTTTTCACCTCACCAGCAATTCGGCAATCATGGCTAGACGCATCAAATAATGTGATGTAGTCAATGCCATTACGTCCACTCAATAATCCATCCCAATATTCTGTTGCTGTGTTACCTATAGGTGTAATCGCGCCAACACCAGTTACAACAACGCGTTTACGTGTATGATCTGTCATGATTCAGTTAAAAATGGCGAAAAAGCAGCAGGCAAAAAATTTGAGGTTAGCGACTAGGTACTGGTGAGCCAGCGCGGTCTTAAAGGTTTCCTTTACGAGCGACTGGCATCGGATTTGCTGACTTCAAGTGAGTGTCGTTAACGTCAGCATTAGTGACATTAGCAGCGTCACGCGAAGAGTGGCTAGATATTAGAGAAAAATCTCCCCAATCCCAATCCCCAATTCCAATCCCCAGTTAAGCTGAGGCGGTTACTTTGTTATTGATGTAATCTACTGCCTCTTGAACCGATGTAATCTGCTCGGCAGCTTCGTCGGGAATTTCGATATCAAATTCTTCTTCCAAAGCCATCACCAACTCAACGGTATCGAGGGAATCTGCTCCCAGGTCTTCCATGAACTTGGCTTGTGGTGTAACTTTGGCATCGTCGTCAACACTCAGTTGTTCGGTGACGATTTTCTTGACCTTTTCAAAAATTTCCGTTTGGCTCATAAATAAAAGTCCTTAACCACTTGCTACGATCTGCTCTTTAGAGGAGACATTGTTTTGAGCATATACATCTTATCGTCAAGCGCGATCGCCCGCATACTTCCAAGGGTTTTTCTGCTAGAAAACCTCTCCCATTCCTAAAATAAATCGGATAAGTTTTCTCTTAACACTTGAACTGTGGAGCGCGTTACGCCATCGCCGATCCCGTGTAAATGCTTTGGTTTTCCAATTATTGCTAAAATTTTTGACAATGTCTCATCGGTATTTACAGCCTTGCTAGCAATTAAGAATATGTAGATGCTGCGACCTTTTAACCTAGACGCTTAAAAGGTAGCTAAACGTCAAACATCAGAATGATGCTAACAAGGAATGATAAAACAGTTATTGTTTAGAGCGATCGCTCTAACCCAAACATACTTCTATGCTACCTCAGACACTGAAATACGCTTACTTCCCTGGTTGTGTTGCTCAAGGGGCCTGTCGGGAACTTTACCAATCAACTCAAGCGCTCACCCAAGCACTGGGCATTGAACTAGTTGAACTTAAAAAAGCTGCTTGCTGCGGTTCCGGCACATTTAAAGAAGATTCACAACTGCTAGAAGATACAGTCAACGCCAGAAATATTGCCCTAGCAGAAGAATTAAATCTGCCCTTACTTACCCATTGCAGCACTTGTCAAGGTGTTATCGGTCACGTCAATGAACACCTGAAAGAATGTAAGACTTCTAACCCTGTTTACATTGAACAGGTTAATGGCTTGCTAAATAAAGAAGGTTGTTCGCCTTATCGCGGCAGTACTGACGTTAAACATCTTCTTTATGCCTTGGTGACAGATTACGGTTTAGAGGAAATTACCAAACGCGTCACCCGAAAGTTAACTGGATTAAAATGTGCGGCTTTTTATGGCTGTTATCTCCTGCGCGCCCAAAAATCTATGCCTTATGACGACCCTTTCCAACCGGAAGCGATGGAAAATATGTTTCGGGCAGTGGGTGCAACACCAATTTATTACCGAGGGCGGACACAATGTTGTGGTTGGCCCCTTGCTAGTTATGCCACTACCCAATCTTTTAAGATGGCGGGGATGCATATTCAGGACGCTTTAGCGTCTGGTGCTGACTGTATGATTACACCTTGTCCTCTGTGCCACTTAAATTTAGATTCGCGTCAGCCAGAGGTAGAAAAGGTGATTGAACAAAAGCTAGGTTTACCAGTGTTGCATTTACCCCAATTGATTGCTTTAGCACTTGGCGTTAGTCCAAAAGAACTGGGTTTAGACCGTCACATTGTTTCCACAAAGCCAGTGTTGGAAAAATTAGGATTTTAGTTTTAGGACTAGCCTTTTTAATCTGACTGGTAAAATCTCTTTTTTTCTCTCTGCGTCCTTTGCGTCTGTGCGGTTCAAAAGTCTTTTATTTAACCACAGAGGCGCAGAGAACACAGAGTTATTCAAAAATTGCCGAATAATTCAGGAGCAAAGCAAGAACAGCTGCACCAAGGCCTTAGTCGTATAGAATACAACAAAGTTATTCTATACAACTAACGCCAATATTGCTGTTTTGATAAAAAAATTTCCAAAATTAACCAACTTACAATATATAAGACTGGTAATTTTGGATAACTTTAATTAAACTTTAATTTTTAGAATCGCTCTGGTATTAGCTTCGTAAAGTCAACGCTTCTTTTTCGATGTTTTCATCCATCCAAGAAAACATATCGCCAATTGATTTAACCATATCTTCAACTCCTTCACGGAAGAGTTCTACATCTTTCTCAGACTTGGTATAAATTTGAGCCACTTGAATCAATTCGTCTGTATGTTCTGGGTCTAAGTGGCAGTGGAGATGAAAATATTCGATGGTATGGTCATCAATACCTTTAAATATCTTACGAAGCCCTTCGATGTATTTGATGAAAATTCCAGGTAAGACTTGCTCAATTGCTGCAAATCTTCCTAAAGAGCGTACTATAGGTTCATCATCACAAAATTCAAATTTCTTAAAGCGTAATGCCGGAATGAGAAACGCTCCATCCTCGGCATTGATATCAATTTGAGGACAATCAATACCTTTCATAAAACGCATAAATAATGCTACATGAGCAAGGTCTGAGTTGAGTTCTCCATGCTCAGTAAATGCATTTTCTAGCATAATCGTTCTAGCATGGTAACTATCCATTTTAGACGCGACTTTCAGAAAAGCCATATTGAATCTGTTTGAGCCAGGTAGCATTTTCATTGCAAACTGTCGGATTGCATCTTGTGAAAATTCTCCTTTGGCAAAGCGTTGAACAAAGGGATGTAGAGACAAATCTTGCGCAGTTGTGATTTCTAATAAAACTTGCTGTAATTGGTTGGATATCTTAGCATCCAAAGAAAGAGTTGCAGTCATTATTTTAGCAGATAAGTGGGTTGTTGTTGATGCTTGATTGTCTAATTGGGCGTGAATATCTAGACAATTATTCACGCAGCTTGCATAGCAAAAAATGCATACTCTTTGCAACTATGTTTTAGAGTATGTTTGCAAATGCTGATTAACAAATACTTGATTGACTGATTTGATGTGAATAATGAACAATTACTCAAGCAGTTCACATAGTAAAATGTGCAAACCTTTTGTAACCATATTTCACAAGTTTGCAAATCCTTATTTAGGTTAGGATAAGCTGGAAAATTGAGATTATCTTCAATAATTAAGGCCAAATTTTAACTATAATGCGTTCCAAAAATTTTTGTTTTTGGTTAGCTGAAATGTACGTACAGTCATCATGAATAATTTATTACCTTTTTTGCAAATATTCCGTACAAGTTCGTACTTTGTCTTAATAAAAATTCTAGTGTCTTATTTTTTTGTAAGCAAATAAAAAAACATCATTAACTAAATCTTTATTTTTTTCGACAAATTTCTAAAGTTGGTATAAACTTATGACCAACTTTTTCTGTCATCTGTCAATAGGAATAAAAATAAAATCCTCTTGAAGAAGAATACAGAATGGGACGTGCAAGATTCACGCCCCACAAGAATTATTTTGAATTTAGTTATGCAATTTAGATAAGTTTCAGCTTAATCATTGCTATTTTTGAATTTACGTTGCAATTGTTTTAGCGATTGATACATATCTGGCAGGCGACCATAAACAGCAGATACCTTGAGATATAGTTTGTAAGGAAGGGCTGGAGTTCCACAGACAACTTCTCCTGGGGCAACATCGTTATGAATTCCAGTTTGAGCAGATGTCATCGATCCATCTCCCATCTTCACTTGATTGACTATTCCTGTTTGTCCAGCTAAAATAACGCGATTTCCCAGTTGAACCCCTCCTGCCATGCCAACCTGACCTGCGATCGCACAGCCAGAACCGATTTTGCAACCGTGACCTATTTGCACTAAGCTATCAATTACTGTATTGCGACCTACCCGTGTTTCTCCGACTGCTGGGCGGTCAATACCAGTGTTGCAACCAACTTCCACGCCATCTTCTAAGACTGTATAGCCTGATTGTTCCATTTTGAACCAACCAGTCCGGGTAGGAACAAAACCAAAGCCTTCTGCACCAATGACAGCACCACTGTGAATGACGCAATCTGCACCGATGTGGGTGCGTTCGTGGATGGTGCAATTGGCGTGTAAAGTGGTGCGATCGCCTATTTTGGCATCTGGATAAATCACTACATTGGGATGAATGATTGCACTATCACCAATTTCTACCCCTTGTTGAATCACAGCATGGGGGCCAATATAAACATCACTACCAACTTTTGCGGTGGAGTGAATCACAGCGGTGGGATGAATTTCTGGGGTAGGGCGATATGGTTGATAAAAAAGTGCGATCGCTTTGGCAAACAATAGTCGCGGATCTGAGGTTGCTAGCCAGACAATACCCCTTTGTTGTGCAAGCGTCTGTAATTTTTCGTCCTGGGGCAAAATTAAAGCACTAGCATTGGTATTGCCAACAAAAGACCCAAATTTTGCACCTTCTACGTAACTGAGAGTACCGTTGGTAGCTTCATCAATGGCTGCTACCCCTGTAATTTCTGGGTCTTGGTCTGGGTTGCTAGTCAGGCTATGATTGGTAGCCGCGTCACCAAATTGACGGAGGATTTCGCTGAATTTCATTGTTGGGTGTGTTCAAAATTGATCTACAATTGCAAGATAATTTTCCCTCTTTATGCTCCAATACAATAATTTTGTAGACGCGTAGCGGTGAGGCAATCAGACTGTTTCTAGTTTCGCTTCAGGTTGGATTACTTCAGTGACATTCTTCTGTTGATGGCTCTCGTGAGCTTACTTTCACTGAATCTTGTCTCAATAGCGTCTTGAGGCGTTGATTATCTTCGGTAGCGATCGTTTCACCATAGTGATGAAGTTGAAAAAGCTGGCAATACCGATTTTGTTTAGCGCAAATCAAGCAGCCATAAGCATGATTGCCGTTACTACCGCATAACCGATGTCCCATCACCGGGCCGAGAGAAATATTTTGCTCGCTAGCTACAGTACTGAGAATTGAGCGCAGTTTTGACTCGAACTCTAATGATAAGTATTGCTTACGTCCTGGTTGTGTGCGATCCCATTCTGGAACGATTAATTCCTGTTTTAACAGACTCGTTTCAATCTCTTCAGACATCACAAGCCCAGATAGAATAACGTGACGGGAAACATGAGGTAATAATGTACGTGCTAATTGCCACATTAAGGCTTCATCAAACCACTCTTCAACTAGTGGACGCAGATACCAACAACAGGGAATGCCAAGGTTTACTAAATCTTGCAGCAACTGTACCCGACTCTGAATTGAGGCTTGCTCATAGCCTGGTTTCAAGGGTGGTAGACTAACAAAGACAGTGACTCGAAGGGAATGAGGTCGCTCTAGAGTTTTTTTGAGGCGCTCTAGAAAAGATTGACCAGGATGAACTTTGGTGGTGATGTAGACGATGTTGGCAGCTTTGCGGTCAATCAGTGCATCCAAAATTGATAGTACGCGTTCTCGATGGGCTGGAATAAAAGGGTCAGAGTAATCGCACAGTGAAATTGGAAAGCCCTTTTGTCCCTCTGGGGTAGCAAAAATGTAGTCTAGCAAAAGATCGAGCAGGTCAACCGGAGCTGAGACATCCTGAAAGTTTTGTGGATAATGATGCCAATCACGGTCTTGATGACAGACACAATAGGCACATTCAACCGGACAACGATTCTGAACATTTGGTAGAAATGGATTGAGGCTGAAGTATTTAACAGCACGCTCCTCATCAGGAATACCAAGCACTGGAAAGCCATGCAGCATATACTGGCTTTCTTGCAACGTAATTTCAGACGTAGGATTTTTATCAGTATCCATATATCTTTTATGAAAAAAGTAATACACCCAGAAAAATTTGTCTTCTCTAGAGTGGCTGGTGTGAATATAGAGTGGCAAGGTGGGAAATGCTGGAGGATTAATAAGAATTTTGATAAGTAAATATAATTAAGTAGCGATCGCTGTTCCTAAAGAACTGGTAAATGGGTTGAGGTTAACACGGAGACACTCTTACTAACAAGCTTTAAGAGTATATTTTTGCTATTTTGTACTAGTCAGATAATTAATAATTAAGATAGAGATTATTTATCCTCTAAACAATTCAAATTTTAAAATGATTAATAATATACAAGAATTAAGAGAGCGCTTGTTTGCTAGTGAAATAGTAAAAAATGAGCAAGACCTACAAGGATGTACCTCAGAGGAAATTGCATACATTGAAAGTAAATATGGAGTTTTACCAAGGACTTACAGGGAAATCTTAGGCTTACTTGGGCATAGTGCCGGAAAGCTTGTTAGAGAATCGGAAATTGAGTTTTATTACGACCAACTTATTAAAATGAATGAATGGCAGCAAGAGATTATCCTTGAGTCTATTGCTGAGGGAGAAGAATGTACACCTTTACCTGAAAATGCTTTCTGTATCTGTGCTTTACATGGAGATCCGTGGTTTATTATTGCCAATGGACAAGATGACTGTTCTGTTTATTTTCTAAATGACAGTGGCACAATCACAGAGTCCAGTAAATCTGTGATGGATTGGATAGAGAAATTTGTAGAACAAGTTCAGTATTTGATAAGGAGAGGACTGAGATAAGATTTAAAAGTTATCTTTTTGAGAATAAATAAACTTTAACGATAACGATTATAGTATTCTGCTACATTAATTTTTCTAAGTTCGTAGTAAGGACTTTAGTCCTGATTTTTTTAGCACTTTAGTGCTTACTACGAACTCTTTTAAGCTATTTGGCTATTCGCCATTGCTACGCCTGCTAAATACCCTGTTGTCCAAGCACTTTGGAAGTTAAACCCACCGGTAACGCCATCAATATCTAAGATTTCTCCAGCAAAATAAAGACCAGGAACTAACCTACTTTCCATCGTCTTGAAGTTGACTTCTTTAAGCTTGACGCCGCCACAGGTAACAAATTCTTCTTTGAAGGCTCCTTTGCCATTGATTAAATACTGTCCTTGAGTAAGTTCTTGCACCAGTTGATTTAAGGTTTTACTAGATATTTCTGCCCAACGGTCTTCTGTAGTAATGCCTACACGAGCAATAATATATTGCCAGAGACGATGAGGAAGATCAACGCCACGATGCAATGCGATCGCTTTTTTTCCCCATTCATCCTTAACTGCTAAAACTTTTTCTCGCACTTGTTCATGGTGCAAATTAGGCAACCAATTAATCAATAATGTGGCTTCATAGCGGCTTTCGTGCAGAACTCTCGCACCCCAAGCAGAAAGCTTCAAAACAGCCGGGCCACTCAAACCCCAGTGGGTAATTAGCAATGGGCCAGTTTGTTGTAATTGGGATTTCCCGCCCGCAGATAAACGCAATTGAGCGGGGTTAACGCTAACTCCAGCCAATTCCCGCAATTTTTGATCGACAATGTTGAAGGTAAATAACGAGGGTACTGGCGGTTCAATTTGATGACCTAACTCTCGAACAATTTTATAACCTGCAAGGCTGCTACCAGTTGCTAGAAGTAGGCGATCGCATTTAATTGTCTCTCCCGACTTCAGAAGAATATCAAACCCCCCATCTGCTGCGGTTCTCACCGAAGTTACGTGTGTACCGATCCGGAGTTTTACCCCAGATTTCGCCACTGCTTTAATTAAACATTCCACAATGGTTTCTGAAGTATTGGTGACAGGAAACATCCGGCCATCGGCTTCCGTTTTGAGATAGACTCCACCAGCAGCAAACCAAGCTACTGTATCTTGAGGCCCAAACCGAGTCAAAGCACCCCGCAAAGCTTTTGCACCTCTGGGGTAATTTTGGACTAACTCCTCCGGTTCAAAGCAAGCGTGAGTCACGTTGCAGCGTCCGCCACCAGAAATTAGCACTTTCGCTAGGGGTTGACGACTGGCTTCGAGTAAAGTAACTTGGGCATCAGGATTGGCTTTGGCACAAGCGATCGCGCCAAAAAATCCTGCTGCCCCACCCCCAATAACTACAATTTGTAACGGTAACAATTTCAAAAATGTCTCTTTTACAGCACCTACTTTCTAGGCTAGCTGTTATTTTCACTCTTCATCAGGTTCAAAGTCGTCTTTTGTTGCACCGCAAGTTGGACATGACCAATCTTCTGGGATATCTTCAAAGGCTGTTCCCGGTGCTATGTCGCTATCTGGATCGCCCTCTGCTGGGTCATATATATAGCCGCAAACAGTACATTTATACTTTGCCATGTTCCTTTCCCCTCGTAAATTGTTGGCATTGCTTCCCTATTAAATACTTTTGGCAGTAAGTCAAAATAGGCAAGCTACAATTCTTAAACGAGACTACGGCATGAAAATCAAACCGTTTCGCAAAGTCATTAGTCAAATGACTAAAAACGCCACCATGTCCTTTGGGCGTAACTGATAATTCCGATCGCGATCGCCCCAAGTAGCAAGAGCCAAATAATTCCACCTGGGATAAAAGTGAGAATACCAATACCTCTCAGTACCCAGACGGCAACGCTAATGCCGAGAAGTGTACCAAAAATCTGGATTAATCTACGATTCAAAGAAGATTGATTCACCTAATTTTCCTCTCAATTCAACAGACATTACACTTGATATTGATAATTAAAATATGAAGTTACGATGAAGTTATAGTTTCATCAGAAATAACACGTAAAACCAAGAGATACTATCCAAACGTTAGGGTAAAGTACTTGATGTTAAATCGTGTTTGTGCCATTCTAGCTGTTAACAACGCAGTTTTTCATCTACAAGTATTACTTTGACAAAAGTCACTGGAGTATTAATTATGTTAATTGTGATAAGAAACACAGTTTTTACAGTAAAGTAACTGAAATGATGAGCAAAAAATCATCCTTTCCGGAAAAGATAAGTATTAAACTGGAACTAATTTAATAATGGGTTGGCTCTAAATCAAGTTTTATGGCTTGTAGTTTCAACTCTATTTAGGTGGATGAGTTGAGGAGTAACTTAATCATTATGTCTGCGTCTTATATATCAGATTCAATTATTGCAGGTTCAGATATGGCTTGGAGTCAAGACAAGCAAAAGTTGCTGGTACAGGGTGAAATTTTGGTAGAAACGCGATCGCACAAGATGTCGGGTGGTGCGGTGACAGCCTGGATGTATTTGCCGATGGTGCGATCGCACGTTTGGCAGCAATTAACTGATTATCCCCGCTGGGTGCAATATTTTCCCGATATTACCAAGAGTGAGGTAGTACATAAAGGTGAAGTCAAACGTCTGTATCAAGCAGCACAAAAAGCTTTCTTCTTTTTTACGGCTCAAGTGGAAATTTACCTCAATGTTGTAGAAGTGCTGGGGCAGCAAATCCAATTTCGCATGGTAAATGGGACTTTTGAGGATTTTAACGCCAATTTAGAACTACAAGATTGTGGTAATGGCACAATACTTGCTTATACTGTGCAAGCGACACCTCTAATTCCGATTCCATCTATTTTTATTCAACAAGCGATGAATTTAGAGTTGCCTGCAAATATGCGTAAAATGCGACAAGTTATGTGTAAGAGTCATTAACAATTCAAAAATCACGCATTCAAAATTCAAACATTTTAGACATTTTCAGATAGGGATTTAAACCCCGACTGTAGCAAGATCCCGCAGGGTAACTAACCATTCATCTAGTCCCCAGTCCCCAGTCCCCAGTCCCCAGTCCCTTGCTATACCTCTCGATAATTCAAAAACCCGCTTTCTGTGAGAAAACGGGTTTTTGTGTGTGATTTATCAGGTGTAATTATCCGGTAAAGACTTCAACTGGTAAACGGCTAAAAGACAACCTTTCATTTTGCACATCTACAAAGATAGTGTTGCCGTCGTTGAATTCGCCGCGCAAGATGGATTTAGCAATTTGAGTTTCTAACTCTCGCTGAATCGCCCGCTTCAGTGGACGCGCCCCATACACTGGGTCATACCCTACTTCTGCTAAAAAGTCAAGTGCAGCATCCGATAGTTTGAGAGATATTTTGCGATCGCTCAATCTTTGCCGCAATCTTTCCACTTGCAACAGCACAATTTGCCGCAATTCCTTCTTATCTAAACCGTGGAAGATGATGATTTCATCAATCCGGTTCAGGAACTCTGGACGGAAGCTATTTCGCATTGCTTCCATGACTCGACGGCGCATTTCATCGTAGTGGGTGTTATCCCCAGCGATATCAAGAATGTACTGCGAACCGATGTTGCTAGTCATGATGATAATAGCGTTCTTGAAGTCCACCTTATGACCTTGGGCATCAGTGACGCGACCATCATCGAGAATTTGCAAGAAGATATTAAAGACATCGGGGTGTGCTTTCTCGATTTCGTCGAAGAGAATCACTGAGTAAGGACGGCGACGAATCGCTTCTGTAAGTTGTCCGCCTTCTTCATAACCCACGTATCCCGGAGGCGCACCGATTAAACGAGAGACGGCGTGTTTCTCCATGTACTCAGACATATCGATTCGCACCAATGCATCTTCGCTATCGAACATATACGCCGCCAGCGCTTTCGCCAATTCGGTTTTACCTACACCCGTAGGCCCAAGGAAAATAAAGCTAGCGATGGGACGATTGGGATCGGCCAATCCAGCGCGCGATCGCTGAATTGAATCCGCTACAGCTGTGACTGCTTCTTCTTGTCCAACCACGCGGCGGTGGAGTTCATCTTCTAAATGCAGCAGTTTTTCTTTCTCAGATTCCACTAATTTGCTGATCGGAATTCCTGTCCATTTAGAAATAATTTCAGCAATATCACCTTCTGTGACTTCTTCTCTTAATAGTGATTTACCACTTCTTTGAGTGTTTGCCAATTCAGCTTCTATTGCTTCCAATTGACGATGCAAACTGGTTAAAGTGCCGTATTTCAACTCCGCAGCGCGGTTAAGGTCATAGTCGCGTTCTGCTTGCTGAATCTCTAAATTGACTTGTTCAATCTCTTTTTTCACAGACTGAATTTTGTCAATGATATCTTTTTCAGACTGCCATTGAGTATTCAGAGTTTTTTGTTCTTCTTTGAGATCGGCAATTTCTTTTTCCAGTCTTCCTAGACGTTCGCGAGAAGCAGCATCGCTTTCCTTTTGTAGCGAAAGCTTCTCCATTTCCAATTGCAGAATCTTGCGATCGATTTCGTCGAGTTCTTCTGGTTTGGAGGTAATCTCCATTTTCAGCCTAGCGGCGGCTTCGTCTACCAAGTCAATTGCCTTATCTGGTAAGAAGCGATCGCTAATATATCGACTCGACAATACGGCGGCGGCAACTAAAGCACTATCAGAAATCTTCACCCCGTGGTGGTTTTCATAACGTTCTCTCAAGCCGCGCAAAATCGAAATACTATCTTCTACACTAGGCTGATCGACATAAACCTGTTGAAACCGTCTTTCTAATGCCGCATCTTTTTCGATATATTTGCGGTATTCATCCAGGGTTGTCGCACCAATACAACGCAATTCGCCCCGCGCCAACATTGGTTTTAACAAGTTCCCAGCATCCATCGCGCCTTGGGTTGCACCAGCGCCGACAACGGTGTGAATTTCATCAATAAATAAAACAATATTGCCGCCAGATTCGGTAACTTCCTTTAATACTGCTTTCAGGCGTTCTTCAAATTCACCCCGGAATTTTGCCCCTGCAATCAAAGCACCCATATCTAAAGCGATTAGCTTGCGGTCTTTGAGGGATTGAGGTACATCACCTGCGATAATGCGCTGTGCTAATCCTTCGGCGATCGCAGTTTTACCAACACCTGGTTCGCCAATTAGCACAGGATTATTTTTGGTGCGGCGAGAAAGAATTTGCACAGTGCGACGAATCTCATCATCTCGTCCAATTACTGGATCGAGTTGACCTTTACGCGCGGCTTCTGTAAGGTCACGCCCGTATTTTTCCAGTGCTTCGTATTTGCCTTCTGGATTTTGATCGGTCACTTTTTGACTCCCACGAACTTGTTTAATAATATTTTTGAGTTTGCCTTCGTCTAAACCAAACTCTTGGAATAAAGCTTTGCCAAAGCGGTCATCTTTAGCGTAAGCCAACAATAAGTGTTCAATTGAAATATATTCGTCTTGAAACTCTTTGCGATATCCGTCTGCTCGATCTAGAAGTGTATCTAAGCTGCGTCCTAAGTATACTGAAGTACTATTACCAGATACTTTCGGCTGACGTTGGAAAAATTGTTCAGTGCGATCGCGCAGTTTTTGGAGATTAACACCCGCTTTAGTGAGAATCCCAATTGCTAGACCATCTTGTTCTAGCAAAGCTTTCATCAGGTGCTCGCTTTCGATTTGTTGTTGTTGATATTGTTTAACAATATCCGGGGTATGGGCGATCGCTTCCCAGGCTTTTTCTGTAAATTGGTTAGGATTAGTAGGTTGCATAGGCTTTTTCAGGAACGTAGAGGTGCAGCAGCTTATCGCAGGCTACCACCAGAACACCAAGTAAAGATAATTTCTACTTTCAATAGATATTGTATGAAGAGTGGAGCGATCGCCTAGATCGGTGTTCACGTCTTGTAAAAGTGGTATTTTCCCCTAGTTCCGATTTTCCTATGTGGGTTTCAATTACCTGTCTGCGGAATGTCAGCAGATGCGCTCTCGTGTGCGATGGCGCAAGGGCCCACGTAGGCGATCGCATTAGTTGGGTTTATTCCAGTGAGCGCTTAGGAGTCGGTACAGAGGTTTTTGGAGTCGCCCTAGAAGCCGAATAGTGCTTACTTGACAGCGCTGGAGGAGAAAGTGTTGCGTGTGCTGAGTTGGAGACTAGCAGTTAATGTAACAATGCTGGAAATCAGTGTTCGTGCCAGTCATCCGAAAACTTTTGCAGTGCTTTGGCGATGTCTACACCCCCAGAAAAATCTAATTTTGAAAATCAAATTGCATATTTGCATATTTAATCAAAAAATTACTGAATATTCCTTTAGCTAGAGGTTTTTCCAACATCTACTTACTTAAGGAGGAAAAATAATGAATCGATTCAAATATTCCAAAAAGATTTTTGGAGTTCTTGCTGTTTTACTCGTAATTTGTGCAACTTTCTTTCCTAGAATGGCAATTGCAGATTCACAGACTGCGCCTTTCAAGTCAGATTGTACCGTCGTAGGTGATGTAAGAATAATACCAGATCCAAATGACCCCAATGAAATCGATGTTATACCACCGACTGTGATAGTTAACAATGCCGATGGATGTAGCTTCAGTGCTAACGCGATGAAGTTATCACAAGCTCTGAGGGTTGAAAGAGCTATTATAGAGTTGCCTGCGGATGTAACTGGGGTTGTTAAAAGCCTTCAGATCAGCAAAATCGATAATGAAGGCAATAAAGCAGTCATTTATGGTTGTTCTAATTTAAAAGTTCAGGATGGTACGGATTTAAATGTATCTTGCGGGGGGCCATCTTACTTACCATCGAACCAGTCCTTGGAATATAATGCAACTATTGCAGACTTTAAGCCAGGGACTAAGTTTGCCATTACGCTGGTAGCATCACAGTCTAAACAACTAGGTTTGCAGTAAGTATACGCCTGTTATACCAAAAAACCTATTTGGTGTAACAGGTAAAACTGCTTAGTACAAAAGCTTAGTACAAAAATGTTTGCTCCTTCCTAGCTGTAACTAAAAAAAACGGGCGTACCCCCTTAATTTTAAGCAAAGCCAACTTTATGGCATACACTGCCCGTAATTAGCTCTAATATCCCTTGGTTGAACAACTGAAGCATTCCAATCGTGGGTAGAAAACAATTTAGTTCTATGTTTTATCAAGAATCGTATACTTAATTTGGTATACGATTCTTTATTAAGTCAATACGATTAAATGACTAGCCCGCTTACTTAATTTTGATATAACTTTTATTTATTTCTGGCTAAGATTGTGGTTTTACCCGGAACTCAGTTCTAATAAATTTGGTGTAGCAATAAAGCCAAAGTAAATGGCGATCGCAGCAGTAATACCATGAAGCCAAATCTCATTGAATTCACAAGCAGCCATCAAAGAAACGCTCAAAGCTTTTTCGATTAATATTGATAACATTCTAGAGATGCTTATTTATTAAATCTACCTTGCCCCCATACAGAGTTACCATGATCCCAGGTCGCCTAGTGGATGCTAAAAATGATTGACCCCTACGACTTTGAAGATAATGACTTTGACTTAGAGGATGAGGATTTCTTGAAAATAAAACCCATCAGCCAAATGACTGAAGGGGAAAAGCTACAGCGATTTAAGCGGTTCTTCGACAGCAGCAGCCGTGCGATGTTGCAAGACTGTCTATTTCGCATCGTCAATGACGAAGATGGTACGGCTACGTTAGAAATTCTTTGTCCTAATGAAGTTGTAAGACAACGCCTTTCTAAGAAAAAGCGCAAAATTACCAACAACATCAACACCTGCTGGAGCCATATCAGATGGTTTTCGCTATGCGTTCAGCAAGATAATGAGTTGGATTGCCAGAAATTTACCCGTAACGGTGATTTGGTGACATCTTAATTTGGGAATGGGGAATAAAGAAAGTGTTTTCCCAATGACAAATGACGAATGACGAATGACAAATGACAAATGACTAAAAAACAAAAATTTCCTTACCTAGTTGGTTCTAAGTGGACAGCACAGCAAAAAGTTGATGGCTGGCGGCATTTCCAAGTTGTCAATCGGAAAAATCAGGGGAAGTGGGTTTACGCCGAAATGGTTGCTGCTTGCGATCCTAAAGTCCGTTTTTGGATAAATGCCAAATTATTACAAGATAACTCCCAGTGGCAAGCTGGTTGGCAAACATTGCAGGAAATCCAGGAAATTAAAACTGAGGTGTCCTAATTGCCTTAAGCCGCACAGCCAAAAGATTTTAACCTCACTTTCATTGCTCTCTCTTTTAGGAAAGAGGCTTTGAATCTTACTACCCAACGCTAGTAGGGAAGGGGGGTTAAGTCTGTCATAGGACTCAACCCAGAAACGCTATATCTTGCAAATTAATAATATTTTACAAAATCACACTAACTCACTCTCAAGCAGCAATTAAATGGTTTGCTCTACCGATTGAAAACTGCCAGATTATCTGCGATACGTTTGGTGAGCTACGCTAACGCAAATTGCAGTAGTATTTCCAGCATCAGGCTGCATATACCTCTGTTTCCCCTTAACCCTGCGCTCCAATGCCTTGAAAACAGGTTCTAAAAACATTAGCTAATTCTATGAAAAGCATTCAAAAAAAACGATTTCAGCTTTTTGTTTTTTGTAACTCTTTTTATATAAATAGATAATAAAAAGTTTTTATTGTCTATTTTTAAATCTTTTAAGGTCTTTAAAATTCATAAAAACCTAAATAAATTTAATTAAGCTTGAATTCATCGTCTAAGACTGTTTTACAGATTAGGAGCCACTTTCTTTTCTAAGTAATTTGCCCAATAATGACATCAACAGACCTCACGCATCGCCATCTCAGGAAAGGTGAAGGCAAATGTTTGAGCCACAAGTTTGACAAGAAGCTATAAGAGGGAAACAACAGTGAAACTAGCAGTCTACGGAAAAGGTGGTATCGGTAAATCCACAACTAGCTGTAATATATCCGTCGCCCTAGCTAAACGTGGCAAGAAAGTGCTGCAAATTGGCTGCGACCCCAAACATGACAGCACCTTCACCCTGACTGGGTTTTTGATTCCGACAATTATCGACACCCTCCAAGAAAAGGACTATCACTACGAAGATGTCTGGCCGGAAGATGTAATTTATAAAGGCTACGGCGGTGTTGATTGCGTAGAAGCTGGTGGCCCACCTGCGGGTGCTGGATGTGGCGGGTACGTAGTTGGTGAAACCGTAAAATTACTTAAAGAACTCAACGCCTTTGATGAGTACGATGTAATTCTTTTTGACGTTCTGGGTGACGTAGTTTGCGGTGGTTTTGCAGCACCACTCAACTATGCAGATTACTGCCTGATCGTTACAGACAACGGCTTTGATGCGTTGTTTGCGGCTAATCGGATTGCTGCTTCAGTCCGCGAAAAAGCAAGAACTCACCCACTGCGTTTAGCTGGGTTAATTGGCAATCGCACATCTAAGCGCGACTTGATTGAAAAATATATAGAAGCAGTGCCCATGCCAGTTCTAGAAGTTCTACCTTTAATTGAAGATATCCGCGTTTCCCGTGTGAAAGGTAAGACATTGTTTGAGATGGCAGAGCAAGATCCTTCCCTAGACTACGTTTGCGACTACTATCTCAACATCGCCGACCAAATTCTAGCGCGTCCCGAAGGTGTTGTACCTAATGATTCACCAGATCGCGAGTTGTTCTCTTTGTTATCTGATTTTTATCTAAATCCGGGTAAACCCCAGGTTCCTAATTCAGAAGAGGAACTAGACTTGATGATTGTATAAATCACCAAGTTCTCAGGATGGGGGACAATAATATGGCTTTCTTTCACAGTTTTACGGATTCAATAAAGCAAAAGTGGTTGCAATTTTTCCAGAATAATCGAGACTGGATTACCCTTCACATGGAAGTGGAATCAGTGTACACCCCTGATGGCGGGAAGCGACCACCTTCCTACCTCATCCTGGGAGTTCTTAACGCCCTAGAGCCAAAACTAGCGCAGTTAATGTTGCCCTTTGCCAAACTCAATCCTGACGCCGATACCCTGATTGAAGTGCTGGATTTGCATTTTGACCCAGATTTAGCTCTCGGTAATCGCTTCGTCGTCAACCCAGATGCAGAAAAATACGTAGAAGAAGCAGCATCTGTCATTGATGAAAAGCCTGAAGATGAAACATTGACACACGCTCATACCAATGGCTTTGTGGCGGTGGCGGTAGTTGAAGAGTTCACAATTGTGGATTCTGAGGATGAAAGCCTGGGAATCAGCGAGTTGGAAGAAACGGAAAATGGCTTTGGCGATATTTCCTTAACCAACGGACACAACTCAAAAGATGAGTCTCTCCAAAGCTCTAGTTTAGAAGCAGATGAGTTTGGGGAAATTGCCTTCGATACAACAGCTGCAACGGAAGTAAAGCTGGATGAAGACGAAGACGAGGCGCTTGGAGATAGTCCACTAGATGAGAATGCGTTTAAAGACGTGTTATCAGATGTCTGGGGTGATGAAACAGCTTTACAAAAGGCTGAAGAAAATAACGATTTTTTGGGGGAAGAACTGCCAGCAGGCGTTTTTGATGAATCAGAAATTGCCCGCCTCTTCCCCAACGCTTAATTATTGCCGTTCTTCGCAATTTTAAGTTTTAGATTTGGGACTTCGGCTACGCTCAGTCGAACGGTTTTGGATGAGGAATTAGGGAAATTGTCGTTAGACAGAGGATACTTTTGTTGTCCCAGCCTTCAATCCAAAATTATCAATCTAAAATCTAAAATTGGTCGATCTGCCATTAAATATCAAGGGGAGAAAAAACCAAAATGACTGTCGCTCAACAACCAGAAGCTTTAAACTTTGAATGTGAAACCGGGAATTACCATACCTTTTGCCCAATTAGCTGTGTGGCGTGGTTATACCAAAAAATTGAAGATAGCTTCTTTTTGGTGATTGGGACAAAAACTTGTGGCTACTTCCTGCAAAATGCGATGGGGGTGATGATTTTTGCTGAACCCCGCTATGCAATGGCAGAGTTGGAAGAGGGCGATATTTCGGCACAGCTGAATGATTATGAAGAGTTAAAGCGGTTGTGCTTGCAAATTAAACGCGATCGCAATCCTAGTGTAATTGTCTGGATTGGCACTTGCACTACCGAAATTATCAAAACAGATTTGGAAGGTTTGGCACCGAAGCTAGAATCTGAAATCGGAATTCCCATCGTAGTAGCGCGGGCAAATGGTCTAGATTACGCCTTCACCCAAGGGGAAGACACCGTATTAGCAGCAATGGCTAACCGTTGCCCTGATAAGGCTCCAGTGGCGGAAACAGAGAAAAGTGAACGCAATGCGATCGCAAAATTGCTCAACTTCGGTAAAAAGAAAGAAGATGTCGCCCAAGATGAATCTGAGTACGTAGATCATCCACCCTTAGTTCTTTTTGGCTCCCTGCCCGACCCCGTAGTTACTCAGTTAACCTTGGAACTGAAGAAACAAGGTATCAAAGTTTCCGGCTGGCTACCCGCGAAGCGCTTCACAGAATTGCCAGTACTGGAAGAAGGGTATTATGTCGCTGGTGTCAACCCCTTCCTCAGCCGCACAGCTACTACGTTGATGCGCCGCCGCAAGTGTAAACTCATTGGCGCACCCTTCCCCATTGGCCCCGATGGCACTCGCGCTTGGATTGAGAAAATCTGCTCGGTGTTCGGTATTACTCCCAAGGGTTTGGATGAACGGGAAGCACAAATTTGGGCAGGCTTGGAAGATTACGTAAAACTGATTCGCGGTAAGTCTGTATTCTTTATGGGTGATAACTTGCTGGAAATCTCCCAAGCAAGATTCTTAATCCGTTGTGGGATGACAGTTCACGAAATCGGCATTCCCTACATGGATAAGCGCTATCAAGCTGCTGAGTTGGCATTGTTGGAGAAAACTTGCCAGGAAATGAATTCACCTCTGCCAAGGATTGTAGAGAAGCCGGATAATTACAATCAACTTCAACGGATTTATGAGTTGAAACCAGATTTGGTAATTACTGGTATGGCTCACGCTAACCCATTGGAAGCACGGGGTATTAATACTAAGTGGTCTGTAGAGTTCACTTTTGCTCAAATTCACGGCTTTACAAATGCGCGTGACATATTAGAGTTGGTGACTCGTCCGTTGCGTCGGAATAATAATTTGAAAGATTTGGGTTGGGATAAGTTGGTGAGAGAAGAAGCGAAGATTTAAATTTGGGTTTGGATTGAGCAACAGCATATAATTAAGGCGAACTTTTTGGGTTCGCCTTTTTTGTCTCACAAAGGTGCAAAGGAAGATCGCCTAAAAATAGTTACAATCAGGTGGATATCGCTAAATCATAACTTAGAGAAAATTTAACCATTAGAGTTAATTATGCTTAAGCTCAATCTACAAAAGCTACCATTTCTAGAGTCTATTGGTTGGCAGCTAAAAAATGTATATGAAATGAGTGAGAAAGAAATTGTTCAATTGTATCAACGCAATTGGCATCATCAAACTACCTTCAATAATTTAAAACAAGAAGAGAAAGATTTTGTTCATTATTTAGCAAAAAAATATAACTCCTGGATACTACCGGATTTTGAAATGTTTCATCTCGATCATCATAATAATATACTTAAAATCCTTAATACTTTCAATCCAGAAGTTTTCAAAAAAGCTTATGCATACTTTGGTGGTGGTACACTCTTGGCTTTAGAATATGATGAATACAGGCTTAGTAAAGATATTGATTTCCTCTTCTCTTATGGAACGGAAAATTACAGATATTTAAGA
This sequence comes from Nostoc sp. DedQUE08, assembly GCF_034530895.1. Lineage (NCBI taxonomy): Bacteria > Bacillati > Cyanobacteriota > Cyanophyceae > Nostocales > Nostocaceae > Nostoc > Nostoc sp. DedQUE08. The sequence continues at coordinate 83,127 of NZ_JAVRCD010000010.1, read as the reverse complement.
AATTTGATTTACGATGAAGGAATTGTGGCATTATTTCAAAGTACAACAGATATCGAATTAGGCGACAGTACAATAAATCAATATGGTATTCGTTTCCTTGTTGTAGTCAATGAAACAACTATTAAAATAGAAATTGTAGCCAATGGGATTTTTACTTTAGACCCTCCTGTTTATCCAGAATGGACAAAAATACCTTGTCTGAGTATAAGCGATAGATTTACATCAAAACTAATGGCTAATGCTGACCGATGGAATGATTCGAGTACACAATCTAGAGATTTGATTGACTTAGCAATATTGCGTGTAAATAACGAAATCCCCGCACGTGCAATTGCTAAAGCCGAAGAAAGCTACGAAGTAAAAAAGCCATTAGTTAAAGCCATCACTAACTTTACCAAAAAAGAAAAATATAGAGATAAATGTTTTCATGAATTAAATATACCTGAAGAAAAATTTCCAATAATAATGGATGGAATAAATTTGCTTCTTGTTGAATTTGAATCTTTATAGAAATAAAATCTCAAATAAACATCTGTAGAGATCCAGATAACAACAAATTTTGAGAACTTGCTAAAGATGCCAATGCAGAATTTTTAATCACAGGAGATCAAGACCTTTTATCACTCAAGTCCCTAGCCGAATATCAAAACCAGATTATTACTCCCAGAGACTTTCTTGACCTTGATTAATTCATCTTTAATCTTGTAATTAGTTCAGATGAAAGGCTGTAACTCTAAAGGTTTAGATGGAATTATGTACATTAATTCTGCGCCGTCTGGTTTAATTTCTGTAGACGGAGTTAATTTAAGCCAGTTATGAAAGCTGATTCCTAATTGGGATATTGCTTGCACTTCTGTTTGGTAAGATTTAAAACGGCGATGGGTTTCTATCATAGATTCTACAGCTTCCATAACTTTAGGAAGACGTTTATCTGCTTCTTGTTTTAAATCCTTATGATCTGGGCCGAACCAACCTCCTTGAACTTCATCACGAGTTAAAATTGCTGGTGGGAGTGAATCTACCCATTTATATATAGAATATAACTCTTCTCCCATTTTAAATAAGTTCTCACGTTGCAAATCAAAAACTGCATTTTCATCTAAATTGGGGTTAATCCACTGGTAAATTTGTGTTAGCCTACGCAAATCTATCTGACCTTTGTAACAAGGTTGTAAGTATGCTGCTGGGTTAGAAGTAAGTACAATGTCAATATATTTTTTAATACGTGAACGGAGAACTTTTGCTCCTTCTTGAAACCGGCGAAGTGCTGTATCATGTTCTTCTAATTCTAAATAGCAACGTGCTTCAGCTAGGTAAGCTAAAGATAAAGTTAGTAGATATTCATCAATAATTTGGCTTTTTTGCTCAATTTCGATATCGGTGTATTCAGCATAAATATGCTCTGCTTCTAAAAAACGGTTAATAGCTTGTAGGGCGCTATTTCTACGATTTTCAGTTTTGGTCATTGTAAAAGCATTATTTGCTAATTCGATTGCAGCACGAAGATTTGCATAGAAACTAAGGTCGATTTTACGATTAATGTTATTTAAAATTTTTTGTGCTTGTTGTAAGCGTTGTTCTAATTCCTTAAGCCGTTGTGCTATTACAACAAAGCCTATAACTGAGACACCCAGGTTCAATATACTGACTGCACTAGTTACCTGCAAAATTCCTTGAGTAGGTGAATTAACCTCTCTTAACCAAGTAATTACTCGCTTACTGCCTACTTCCCTAATTACACCTCCAACCCGTTCAAGAGTTCCATCTGTTAGTCCTTTGACAATCCAATCAGCAAGCATAAAGGTTACTGTAACTGGTAAACTCACAATTTTCTCCTAGTTGCTAAAATTTCAGCAGCGTGATGTATGGTAGGTAGTTGCTTCGATTCCGCACAGTAAATACCTGCCCTTTACTCAGTATTCCCAATTTGAGTTGTAGTTTATGCAATAGCGATCGCTCTTTTTAACGAACCGTCCACGCTAATAAAGAAAAACGATCGCTATTTTTTAACCAGAAGATGCAGAGCGATCGCAGATACAATCATAAGTAAAAGCAAGCAGGTAGAAAATGGCTGAAATTGTCACCCTTCAACTCCCTGAAACACTGGCACAAAAAGCAAAGGAAATCGCTGCTTTTACACATCAGCGACTTGAAGATGTATTACTAGAATGGATTGATCGCGCCATTACCGAACTACCTCTGGAGTCTCTACCGGACGATCGGATTTTGGCTATGTGCGATATGCAGATGGAAACTGAGCAGCAAGAGGTTTTCAGTGACTTGCAAGCGCGTTATCGAGAGGGACAGTTGAATGATGCAGAAGTTCGTCAACTAGATGAACTTATGCAGGTCTATCGACATGGCTTAGTAAGTAAAGCAAGAGCTTTAAAAGTAGCTGTTGAACGCGGTTTGAAACCCGCCCTCAATTAATAACAATGGCCCGTTTTTACATTTCTGTAGAAATAGAACGTCGTGTCCGCAGTGCTGCTAGAAACCGATGTGGTTATTGTTTGAGTCCTCAGCGTTTAGTAATGGCACGTTTGAAAATCGAACATATTATTCCCATATCTAAAAATGGTAGCAATGATGAATCAAACTTGTGGTTAGCTTGTCCCCTATGTAATCGCTACAAAAGTGATAAAACTACAGGGTTTGATCCAGAGACGAGCGAAACGGTAAAGCTATTTAACCCTCGTACTCAAGTCTGGTTTGAGCATTTTGGCTGGAGTGAAGATGGTGTACGTATTGTTGGCAAAACGCCGACTGGTAGAGCAACTGTTGCAGTTCTACATTTGAGTGATGATGCAGATGCACTAGAAGTTCATAGTTATTGGGTACTTGCGGGTTGGCATCCTCCAGAAGATTGAATGAACCGCAGATGAAAGAGCGATCGCCCCATCCCTCAATAACTTCGATAAAATCACTATGGTGCTAGTTAACCCTCCCTAAATCTAATGAAAAGCGATATCTCCCCTTTGCAACTTTCCCTTCAACGTCCTGAACTACTTGCGCCAGCAGGTAATTGGGAGTGTGCTAAAGCTGCTGTGGAAAATGGGGCAGATGCAATTTACTTCGGTTTGGATCGGTTTAACGCCAGAATGCGGGCAGAAAATTTTACTGAGGCGGACTTACCCCAATTGATGACATTCCTGCACCGTCGGGGCGTAAAGGGTTATGTCACTGTCAACACACTCATATTTCCCAAAGAACTAGCAGAAGCACAGCAATATCTCCGCACAATTATTGCAGCTGGTGTGGATGCAGCGATCGTTCAAGATATTGGTATATGCCGTCTCATCCGTCAACTTTCGCCCGATTTTCCCATCCATGCTTCCACGCAAATGACCATCACCAGTGCGGCTGGGGTGGAATTTGCCAAATCTCTTGGCTGTCAATTGATAGTGCTGGCACGTGAATGTTCTCTCAAAGAAATCAATAAAATTCAGCAGCAGATTGCCCAACAAGAAACTTCGCTGCCCTTAGAAGTTTTTGTTCACGGTGCTTTGTGCGTAGCGTATTCCGGTCAGTGTTTGACTAGCGAGGCTTTAGGCGGACGTTCTGCTAACCGAGGTGAATGTGCCCAAGCTTGCCGGATGCCCTACGATTTAATCGCCGATGGGGAAGTTGTGAATTTAAAAGATCGCAAATATTTACTCAGTCCTCAAGACTTAGCAGGGTTAGACGTTCTGCCCGATTTGGTGAAATCAGGAGTAACTTGTCTCAAGATTGAAGGTCGTCTGAAAGCTCCAGAGTATGTTGCTAATGTTACCCGTGTTTATCGGCAAGCTTTGGATAGTGTAATGACAGAATTGGAAAGACCTAACCCCTCTTTGCCTACAAGGGAAGGGGGGAAAGGTCAATCAGACCAAGAACATTACAACCTAGAAATGGCATTTTCTCGCGGACTCTACACGGGCTGGTTTGGCGGGATTAATAATCAGGAATTAGTTCACGCCCGCTTTGGCAAAAAACGTGGGGTTTATTTAGGTGAAGTCAGCCGCATTCACAACGAACAGGTAACAGTCAAACTGGAAGCGCCTGTAAAACCGGGAGATGGAATTGTGTTTGACTGCGGTCATCCAGAGGCGAAGGAAGAAGGCGGCCGGGTTTATGCTGTGGTATCCAAAGGTAAAGAAACCATGCTGACATTTGGGCGAAATGACTTGAACCTGCGCCGAGTGCATATAGGCGATCGCATTTGGAAAACCAGCGATCCAGAACTCGATAAGCAATTGCGGCAGAGTTTTGCTGGCGAGAATCCTCAATTTCAACGTCCGATTGATGTAGAGGTTTATGGAGAAGTTGATCAGGCATTGATTGCGATCGCCCGCGATAAACTCGGTAATATTGTACAGGTAGAATCTGCAACTTCTCTAGTTGAAGCGCACACCAAACCACTAGATACAGACCGTTTAAAAGAACAATTCGGTCGTCTCGGTAACACCCCTTTCTGTTTAGGAACACTAACCAACCACCTCAGCGGCGCTATTATGCTACCCGTAAGTGAGTTGAACCGGATGCGGCGGGAAATCGTAGCACAGTTGGAAGAATTGCGAAGTCAACCCAAACGCTGGCAGTTAGCTTCTGATGTCTCTTTCCAAAACTTACTCCCCTCATCTCCCACCCTGCGGGAAGCTAAAGCTACATTTCCTTCACTCATCGTCCTAGTACGAAATCTCAAGCAACTCCAAGCCGCCCTCAAAGCTGGTATTGAAACACTGTATTGTGAATTTGAAGACCCCCGTGCCTACCAAGAAGCGGTGCAAATGGTGCGCCAGCAACAGCAAAAAAACAAAGCAGAAAATTCTTCACTTTTAACTGATAACTCAGCACTCCTAACTCCTAATTCCCAACTCCCCACAATTTGGGTTGCACCACCCCGAATTACCAAACCGGGAGAAAATTGGATTTTGCAGCAAGTACGCGCCTCGGAAGCGGATGGCTATCTGATACGAAATTATGACCAATTGCAATTCTTTGCAGCAGACCGTTGTATCGGAGATTTTTCGCTCAACATTGCTAATCCCTTAACAGCAGACTACTTTCAGCAACACTTTGGTTTAGAACGGCTGACGGCATCTTATGACCTGAATATTACCCAACTACAAGACCTGCTCACTAGTTGTCCACCCCAGTGGTTTGAGGTAACAATCCATCAGCATATACCGATGTTTCACATGGAGCATTGTGTTTTTTGCGCCTTTCTCTCAACGGGTACAGATTACACCAACTGTGGACGACCTTGTGAAAAGCAGGAAGTGAAATTAAAAGACCGTGTAGGTAGCGAACACGTTATTAAAGCAGATGTAGGTTGTCGAAATACTGTATTTAACGGCACTGCTCAAACGGGAGCCGAGTACGTACAGCGCCTCATAGAACTGGGATTACGTCAGTTTCGCATCGAATTTGTGAATGAAACACCAGAACAAGTGAGTAAAACAATACATTTTTATAGTCAATTATTGCAAGGTGAGATTACAGGTTCCCAACTCTGGCGCGAGTTGAAGTTGCAAAATCAGCTGGGTGTGACTCGTGGCCCTATGGGAGTATCAGCACTGCGCTCATAATTGATTTTCTGAACGCCCAGCTTGAAAAATCTGTTCGGCGGTCAAATTCAATTCTGGGAAAGTGGGCGATACAATCCGGTCATTACCCCGAAACAGGTTAACTTGATACTCACCATCCACCAAATAATAAACCGAAATAGTCGGTTGTTTGGGATTACCTATATACCTTCTACCGCCCAAAGCTAAATAATCAACAATCCAGTATTCAGGAACACCAAAAGTTTCGTAGTCAACCAGCTTGGATGCATAGTCATCCCTCCAATTAGTACTGACGACTTCAATAACTAGTGGAACCGACGCAGCTTGAGTAACCGTTGAAGACTTTTTCCACATCGGTTCTGCTGAAAGATTCTTTTGATCGATCGCTATCACATCAGGCGAATAACCTGATTCTTTGTCAGGAACCTTAACCAGCGCTTGCTTGGGTATGAGGTATGGAAGTTTTAATCGTTTGAACTCTAAAGTGATTTCACCCGCTAAAAAACCATTAATCTCTTCATGATCTCCTACTGGCTGCATTTCAACAATTACCCCATCGTGTAGTTCATAACATCCGCCGTCTGGCTTCCAATTGAGGAATTCTTCAAAAGCGATCGTTTTTGGTAAGGCTTGAAACATCACACTTACTCCTGACTCTGGTTTAGAGATCATTAACCAACCCACGGTTAGAAGTTGGGGAATTATTTTCAAGATACTTTAAATAGATGAGGGTAACTCAATTAACTGTAATTACTATAAATGTTGACTTTTTAGTAGCTTGTTGGGAGAATACGTAAAAAATTAACCGTATGATTGACCATAGCGATCGCCTAGCTTCTGGTAAAGAAGGCAGATTTACAGGTGTTGGAGGACTTGAACTGTATTACCAAAGCTGGCATCCAGAGGGTAAAGTCCGGGCAATATTAGCTATTGTGCATGGACTTGGAGGGCACAGCGATCGCTACAGTAATGTAATTGAGCATTTGATACCCAAGCAATACGCTATCTACGCCTTAGACTTGCGCGGTCATGGACGCTCACCAGGTCAGCAAGGCTATATCAACGCTTGGAGTGAGTTTCGTGAAGACTTGGGAGCCTTTTTACAGTTAATTCAGACTCAAAATCCTGGATGTCCAGTTTTTCTCTTGGGTCACAGTTTAGGCGCGGTGATTGTCTTAGATTACATTCTGGGCTATCCCCAACAAGCATCATTATTGCAGGGTGCGATCGCTCTTGCGCCAACCTTGGGGAAAGTTGGAGTTTCACCGATTCGGGTACTTTTAGGAAAAATGCTTTCACGGGTGTGGCCGCGTTTTACACTGAATACAGGTATTGACATCAGTACTGCTTCACGAGATCCGCAGATTTTAGCTGCGATCACTCAGGATACACTGCGACATACCCTTGCTACTGCCCGTCTGGCTACAGAATTCTTTGCAACAGTTGATTGGATTAATGCTCACGCAGGTGATTGGCAATTACCATTGTTGATTCTCCACGGTGGCGCAGACCGAGTGGCTTTACCTGTGGGAAGCGACATCTTTTATCAACGGGTAAAGTATACAGATAAGCTGAGAATTGAGTATCCAGAAGCCTATCACGAAATTCAGCGTGACCTCAATTATCGAGAGGTAATGGCTGATTTGGAAGATTGGTTAGAGCAACATCTACCATCTGAGGTGGTGCAGTTAGGACGGGGAAACGCTGAGTTAGAGTTTCCTAGTTCTTAGTATTCTGACTACAATCTTCTTTCTATCAACCGTCGAGTTAAATCTTCGATTGCATCTATACTCAGTTGATATCCATTAAAAATCGTAAACAAAGGGCTAACAGCCTGATTAACGTACTGTGCTAACGCCGAGCGAGGTGTTTCAAGCGGTAGATTAACGAACGCCAAAACTTCATCTTGATGTGCTGAACCTTGTGAATAAATAAAACGCTCTTGATTTACCCAAGAACTAAGTCTACGTCCCCGCAAGCCAGTCCATTTAAATGCAAAAGCTAATTGCGTTTTTTCTGGCTCACAACCCATTGCCTTTGCAAACTCAATACCAACTGCTATAGCTTCAGCCGTTCTAATTACAGGTAGAGCAAAATCAAGAACTGTCATAGGTGGGGGTGCGTAATTCTTGACTGACATATCATCTTCTAATGCTCGCCTCAGATAAAATTTACCTTTTGGATCGAACCGCATGAAGTCAATGTCCTTGCTCCAACCTGAATCCAGACTAACAATAAGCGCTTCCCAAGCTCCGTTATAAACATAAGGTTGGTCTTTGTCAACGAAACCTCGACTATCTAGCCACACAGGCCAACCAGTATATTTAGGATTATTAAAACTCAAGAGATTAAAGAATTGCTCATTTGCAGAGTGTAGAGGTACTTCTCCAATAATTATTAATGCTACCTGCGAAGTACCATGCTCCGGTAAAGTAATACTACGTTCTTTAACTACGGTGTTAAATCTTTCTTCACTTTCTTGAAGATAACATCGCAGTATATCTTCAATTGATTCCTCTGGTTGTATTCCTTGTGCAATTGTGAAAGCCAATTCACGGAGCAGAGAAGGCGTGACACCACCAAGATGGCGGCGTAAAAAACGACCAATATCTGCTTCACGATTTTCAAAGCATAAATTCATGATGCGTTCCCAGTCATTACAGCGAGGTTCTGAACTGCTAACAGTATTATTTGTATTCAGACTTCGCACATAAACACTATGAGCTTTAATTAGATCCTTACCTTGTTCATCCTTTAAGCCAGCCTTTGCTGCTACAGGTGTTATAAATCCAGAAGGAATCTCTAATGCTGGATACTCTTGACCATCTTTTTTAAGATAGTGAATTGTTACTTCAAAAGGTTGACTGCAAAATTTACTGGCAATAGACTGAATAACATCAGAATGAAAACTTTCTCTTGGATTTTGATGCGCTCCTTGAATATCAGGAAAACCATCATTGTTGAAACCAATCAAAAATATACCTCCATCATTATTTCTGAGGGCAATGCAAGCCTTGGCTATCTTCGCCATACCCTCTTTAGATTGAGGATCGATCCATCTTTTAATCTCTACAGATAAACTTTCAGATGGATTCAAAACTAAATTATTAAAGAAATCTTGATTATAGATACTTCCCATTTTTAGCTTTAATTTACTATTAAGCAAGGTACGTTAGCACCAAATTAACGCACTTTTATCTATTTAAGTATATTTGTACTATAGAATTTGTTACAAAAGTGCGATCTATAAAACGCACCAGGATATTAGTATCTATGAGGTATACCACTGCTAAGGATGATCCTCGTAAATGCTCTCACGAGTCACAGCATAATCTGACAGCATTGCTAAATTTGACCCAACACATAGCGTAAATTCGTCAGCTAACTTATCTGCAACGACTTCAAACTTTTCATCGTTCAGTTGAGCCTGTGTCTGAAGCTTTGCCATCAACTGAGCGCGTTTTCCTTCTTGAATTTTGCGCTGTTGGTCTTGAAAGATTAGCTCTTGAAGATATTCATTAGCTGAACTATAACCGCCTTTAGCTACTTGTTCTTCGACAAAGACTTTCATCGACTCAGGTAAGGAAATCTGAATGTTAGTCATAGCTTGAGATATCTGGTGGGCGATTTTATCTACTACGTTAGCATTGCGATCGCACCTTCAAATGCAGAGTCAATTATGTACATTATCCGAAAAATATATTGCTGAGGACTGAGAGTTTTTTTCAACCAAAATAGGTTCTCCCTTTACTCCTCCACGGGTAAGAGTACAAATCTTATAAAGGTTTTCACACTCAAAGATTGCCAAAACTAGCTCTTTCCCACTTTGGTAAGAGGATGGTAAAGCTTTCCCTACCTCGCATTCCATATCAATTTCGCGATCGCGCCACTGTAACTTCCAAATACGCTTTTCGGTTATTGGTGCTTGAAGAGACTGAGCAAGAGCACTATACACCTGCTCTGCTTTGATATCATCTTTGGCTGCTGGCACAAAAAACTTCATAGGCTGAGGTTACAAATAACGTAGGTTTCATTAGCATCAGCGTAACGCAGTTACCAAGGCAATCTGCTCCCATCCCATGAGAAAAAGTGTCCACTATCGCCGTCTTGAAGCTGTTCGATGACAGCCAATAATTGGGTAACAGTACGTTCTACTGAAAATAATTTTTCCGCAGGGACATTTCTTTGGAAAGGACGAGAAAGGCGGGTATCAGTTGTACCAGGATGTAATGTTACTATTAATGCTTTCGGACAACTTCTTTTATACTCAATTGCCGCAGTTCGCATCAACATATTGAGTGCTGCTTTAGAAGCCCGATAGCCATACCATCCACCAAGTTGATTATCGCCAATACTGCCCAATTTAGCAGAAATAGTGGCGAACACGCTGCGTTCTCCGTGACGAAACAGAGGCAATAAATGTTTAGCCAGTAAGACAGCACCAATACTATTTATCTGAAAGTAGCGCAGCAAATTTTCTGAATTGATCTGTTTTAAGCTTTTTTCAGGTTGCAAAGTATCTTCATGTAACAGTCCTACACAGTTGACTACCAAATGCAGTTTATCAACTTGAGTATGTATTTTTTGAACAGCTTCAATAATTTGTAACTCGTCAGTAATATCCATCTCCAAACAAATTAATCGCTCAGGACATTCGTCTGCAAGAGCTATTAACTCTGAGGACAATTTCGGTTGACGAGAAGTTGCATAAATTTTAGCTATTGTGCGCTCGTGTAGCAATTTTTTCACAAAACCTAAACCAATACCTTGGCTGGCTCCCACAATCAAAGCATTGACAGGATTAATTTCATCGATAAAAGACATTAGAGCAAAGCACCACCACAACTAGAACCACACCCAGCAGTACAACCATAGCAATAAGCAGCAGTTTGTACCTCATTAATTAAGTCTAAATTGCCAGCTTCTAATAATTTGCCAACTGTTAAAGTTTCACCATTGCGAGTTTTTGCAGGCAAATTCATCATTTGGTTAAAGTCACAATCATATACATTGCCCAGATAGTCAATTGAAAGTTCATCGCGACACATTAAATGTTCAACTGTGCTGGGATTAAAATGCGACTCTAAAAACTGCAAATAGCTAGCGTACAGTTTTCTTCGTTCTAAATGCATTTTTGTTCTACCAACTGGTAGATTAGTAAAGGTAAAGAGGTTGTTAAACACAATATTAAAATGTTCTTGTAAGAACATTTTGTAATCTCGTTCTAGATTGCTCTGTTCGGGAGCTAAAGAAAATTTTTCATCGGTGGGTAACTGGGGATTAAAAACCAAGTCCAAAATTAAATTTTGGTCTTTACCATAGCCCATTTGGTTAAGCCACTGCAAAGCTTTGACTGAACTATCAAAAACACCAGTACCTCGCATTTTATCAACATTATCTGCTAGGTAACAGGGTAGAGAAGCCACAATTCTTACTTGGTGTTGGGCAAAGTATTCTGGTAAATCACCAAATCCATCTTCAAAATAAATCGCCAAATTAGACCGGACAATAACTTGTTTACCAGTTGCTTTTGCTGCTTCTACCAGTGGCTTAAATCCATAATTCATTTCAGGTGCGCCACCAGTCAAATCCACAATTTTAATCTCAGGAAATTTATGGATTAGTGAAATCAATTGTTCGCAAATTTCAGGAGAAAGTTCTTCTGTACGTTTTGGCCCGGCTTCTACATGACAGTGTGTACAAGCAAGATTACAACGCTTACCTAGATTAATTTGTAAAACAGTGATTCCTTTTTTTGTCAAAGGTGAACTGAGTTTATTTTTAAAGGCTGTGACTGCTGTATCTCGTATAATTTTTGCTTGAGTTTGCATTAGTTACTACTCCTAAAAAATTGCACAACAATTTTCAATTTTTCTAACCTTGCAATAATCTGTAGGTTATTGCACTAATAATTGCAGCAGTTGGTAAAGTTAAAATCCACGATAGGAAAATTTGATAAAAAACACGAGTATTAGATTTAGATTTTTTGTTAATTAATCCAACACCAAAAATAGAACCAACTGAAACGTGAGTGGTAGACACTGGAAGCCCAAACCAAGTAGCTGCAATGACCAGAATACCAGTTACTATATTTGCTGATAAGCCTTGAGTATGATTCATTGAAGTAATCTTTTCACTCATGGTTATTGCAACTTTTTGGGAGTTGAGTAAACCGCCAAGTGCCATTGCGATCGCTATCAAGATCGCTCCTCCCTGAATCGAGAAATACTCAATAATTAGGATAAGAGAAACAATCTTAGGAGTATCATTGAATCCTCTAGCAAAACTGACAATTCCAGCGCTTAAAAAATGACAAGCATCAATCATTTTTTGGTTGACTGGTAGATGCCATTTTGAATTAATATAGCCAGATAAGCTGTAAATTCCTGTGGACAAGGGAATAGCAACGATCGGACTGAGTAATAAAGGCAAAATAAAGGAAGTTCCTAAAGCTGCAAAATTAACTTGTAGTCCGATCGCAACTAATCCAGCGCCAACCAGCGCACCTGTTAAACTGTGAGTTGTGGAAATGGGAAACCCGATGAGGCTAGCAATGATTACAGTCAATCCAGTGGCGATCGCCACTGCAAGATGAAACTCTGGAGAATTAGCGATCGCATCAGGTAATAGTCCTTTTCCAGAGAAGTTTTTAATTAACGCTCCTGCCAAAAAAGTCGCAGTTATTGCACCAGCAAAAGTTGTGAAAGTTGCCCATAAAATTGCTGTTTGATAGCTGCTAGTTCGGCTACCAAACAGCGTCGCTACACCTTTAAAATTATCATTTGCTCCATTTGAATATGCTAAAAAAAGCGTAGCTAAAAACAGACTTATTAACAACATTTTGGAGTTTATAAAAAAGAAGTCAGAATTCAGAATCTAGAATTCAGAATGTAATTAGTGAAAATATTGAAATTGTGCATTCATCACCCAGTTGCACAGAACCATTCTGTTAGCGGATAACTAAGGTTTAGCCCATTCTGGCTCCTGACATCTGAATTCTTTCTTAAATAAATTAACAGCAGCCACCACCGCTATAGTGCCAGGTTGAATTGGTAACAATTATTTCTGTTGGGTTACTAACAGCAAGGTTAGCAGCCGTTTTATCACACACCGCAGCCGGAATACCTAGCTGAAGTATATGACCTGCCAAATCGTCAAAGAAAAGTTCAGAACCAGCATAAATTGCTGTTTTCCCAGTGAAAATGCAAGCACCATCTTCTGGAATGACAACTTTAAATGAGACTGAATCCAGACTTTCTAAAAGTAGGTTTTCTTCTAAATTATAAGTCTGGGAATCTAGTAGGCGATAAGGCCGACGGGCACGAATTTCAACTTGACCAAAACCAGCATTTATAATTTTTTCAGTATACTCTTGATATGTGAGTGCGCCTGATAAACACATGGCTCTCAGCCGCTCATCTTTTTGAAGATGTGCTGGAATGGGACGAGTCGCAATTGGATCGCTCATCTGCAAGCGTCCACCTGGTTTTAACACCCGATATGCTTCTTTTAAAGCACGAGTTAAATCTTCTGGTTCAAAGATATTGAAAAGACAATTTTGTGCCACGATATCGACGCTAGCATCAGCAACAGGTAAGTTAAAAGCATCACCTTCGCGGATTTCGACAAAGCTGGTGTTGAACCAGGGGTTTTCTCGAGCAGCAATTTCCAAATTACGTGCAGCTGCTTCCCGCATAGCCCCAACCGGTTCAACGGCAATTACAGCACTTGCATAACGGGAAAAATAAGCGAATTGCAACGCTTCTAAACCGCCACCAACACCGACGTACAGCACAGTAGGTTGGTTTCCTAGTTCAGTGGGGTGAACAGTGGTGCCACAACCATAATTCATTTCCTGCATTGGCAAAGAAATTTTCAATCCTGGTAGTTGCAGAGGCGTACTTTGTACACAACAAAGTCCAACTTGTGGGGTTTGGGCAACTTCGTCATAGAACTGTGCTGCTGTTTCTAGATAGGTCATGCCACTTTGAGTTTTGGATTTTGGATGATAGCTTTGTGCATCCTAATATAATTAACTCTAAGTTGGATGAGTTTTTGTAGAGATTGCCAAAAACGCCAAAGTTTGCTATGGTGAAGCCTTTTGCTTTTAGGCAATAGGCACTGAGGGAATAAGGAAGAATTATTGAAAAATCTTTCGCTTGTCTCTCTCCAATTCAATCATGCAATGTGTAGCCAACACCGATCGCAGTTTGAATGAGACATTTTTCATTATTGGCTTCAAGTTTCAGGCGCAAGTAGTTAATGTAAGGTTCAATGATGTTGGCATCGCCCATGAAGTCATAACCCCAGACTTCCTCTAAAATGCGATTGCAGTTAATTATCTGTCGCGGATGGGCCAATAAATATTCTAGTAAATCAAATTCCTTCGCAGTTAACTCAATTAACTGCCGATCTCGGTATACTTCCCGCGTGCGACGATTTAAACTTAGGTCTTCAAATTCTAAAACATCTGCGTACTCTACTTGCTTCTTCGTAGGCGAGCGCTGACTCTGGCTAATAATTCATCAACGCTGAAGGGTTTAACGAGGTAATCATCAGCACCAGCGTCTAAACCTGCAATGCGATCGCTTACTTCATCTTTGACGGTTAATAAAATTATCGGCACTTTCTGGGCGATATTCCGCAGGCGGCTGCAAATTTCCCACCCCGACAAACCAGGCAACATCCAGTCTAAAATTACTAAATCCAGATGCAACTCTCTGGCTGCGGTGAGTGCAGTTAATCCATCGTAGGCAATACTGACTTGATAGCCTTCATAATTCAATTCCAATTCGATAAATCGTGCCAGTTTGACCTCATCTTCAATCAGTAAGATGTGCGTCATGATGATCTTAATAATTTCAGCAGGATACGGGAAGCAACAATAGTGTTAGCTACTTAATAGCCAAACATCTAATTAGGTGTACGTTAGCTTAGTATAAACCTGAGTAAGTAACAACCGTAAATCTGCAATTACCGATCGCTGCTCGATCGAAGAACAATCCAACTGGCGATCAGCAATAAGCTGTGATATCTTCACCACATTCATCGGCGAGATAACAGAGTGCTCTAAAACGCAAACCAACCACTTCCTCGTATAGAGGATTTAATTTACACATAGGTGGAATATGAAATAGCTTCCGGCCAACCAGCATGATATCTCGCTCAAAGGGACATTGAGCAGGAATAGCTTTGCATAGAAAATGAGCCAATTTGGAGTTATGAATTTCTATCGTTTCCAACCACTCGCGGACTGGGTGCAGTAGATCGTTGTGTGAGTGAACTTGAATAAAGCTTGTCATAATTTTTTACCTTGATAATTTCAAACTAAATTGAGTTTTTTGTATTTGAACCTCTATAAATAAATACAGTTAGGTTTTGTAGTTTTATGCACTTAGGGACTTCCAAATAAAAAAATAATCAATCGCTTTGGGAAGACTCTTGTCCGGGGAGAGACAAGGTAGAGATATTGCTACCTTGTCTACCTTGTCCCCTTGTCCCCCTCGTCCCCTCGTCCCCTTGTCTGCCTTGTCCCCTCGTCCCCTTGTCCCCCCTGCTCCTATTGGATGCAAAAATTGAGTAATTGAATTTTTGGATGTCCCTTATTATTTTTTCTTTGGTTCTCTACAGAGGTAGAAAGATTAGTGTTAACTACACATTCAAGTACTACAGTTCGCGATAATTTGTTCTGACTTTTCACTTCATATTGAAAAACCCATCCAAAACTGAACCCCGTAACCTTTCTCTAGTAAAGAAGCTCCTTTTCAGGGCAAAAAGGCAGATAGGACAAGGCTTTTCAGCAAATTGCAACTATTTGACAAACATTTCGGCTCAATCCCTGAACGATGCAGAATTTTTCAGGTTACTGATAGTACTTTATGTTTCTATAGGACTCATATTTGATTTTTGAAAAAAACTCAGTACAGCTTTATTCCTTCTTCCCAGTCCCCATTACCCCTTATCCCCAGAGGGGGCCCCACCATCCCCAGTCCCCAGTCCCTACGATTAATTCAGAAATCAAATCAGATTGCTATATCTAGTCTACGTATTTATTAATCAATTTAATATCAAGCTAATATGAGTAAAGATTTTTACGTGCAATTACTGGTGTTTTATAGCATGTCAATGTAATTTATGCAAGCGAAAATTTGGGGAAAATAGCTACGGAAATATACTGAATTAGTTAACAAAAGTTATTATTTGCCTTCTCATGTCTCAGCAAATATACGGTCACAATCATTAATTAATATGGATATCCTTTATTAGAGCTAATTCGCTCTCAAAGTTAAGAAACTTGGTATTAGTTACTAAAACTATGACGAGTAGTTGGACAGCTAGTCACCCTTCTCTTTCAAAGACGGGAACGCGTGACGATTCTAACGGCGCTAACGCAGCGATCGCGGTTCGTCTCATTGGCACAGTCTCTGTCTCCGACACGCTGTTCGCGAACGTAAACAAAAGAAGATAGCCAGTAGAGAGCAACTGTTACCGTTCTACAGCACTGGCTCACCGTTTTTACCAATTTAGCCAGCAGCTATTTTTTCAACTAGGAAGGTAAAAAATGGAATGGGCTATTTACAAAAAGAATACAGGCAGTTTTGTAATAGCAGTCGCAATTATGACTGGTGTTGGCATCATCTCATACCTTAGTTTGCTTCAGTATAGAGAAAACGCTCAATGGGTAACACATACACGCGAGGTGCTTGAAAAGACAAAAGAAGTAATGTCACAGATTAAAGATGCAGAGACTGGACAACGAGGCTATCTTCTCACAGGCAAAGAACGGTATTTGGAACCCTACCGCAGTGCAACTGGCGAGATTGCTCAGAAACTTAAGACTCTGCGCCAATTGACTGTGGATAACCCGAATCAACAGCGGCGGCTCGATCGCCTTGAACCCCTGATAATCAAAAAACTGGTTTTGATTGAACAGACGATCGACGCGAGAAACAAAAATTTAGAGTCTGCGCTGCAAATAGTTCAAACAGATCGGGGTCAGCAAATTATGGAGGACATCCGAATGCTGACTACAGCTATGGAAAAAGAAGAGAATGAGTTGTTGAAACAGCGATCGATAAAAGCGAACGCCAGCGCTCATCAAACAACTTTGCTGACTATTTTTGGCAGCATTATCGCTTCTCTTATCGTCGGTTTCGCAGCCACAATCACCAATCAGGAACTCGTTAAACGCAAACGGATGGAAAATTCTCTGCAAAAGGCTCGCGATGAGTTAGAAATAGAGGTTAACAAACAGACTGCCGAACTGAGAAACACTAACGAAGAATTGCAAACTGAAATTAATGAGCGCAAAAAGGCGGAGTCAGAGATTCTGCGTCTGAACGTCCAGCTTGAGCAGCGAGTTGCAGAACGCACAGCACAACTCGAAGCCACTAACAAAGAGATGGAAGCATTTAGTTATTCTGTGTCTCACGACCTGCGCGCCCCTTTGCGGAGCATCGACGGCTTTAGTCAAGCACTTTTAGAAGATTATGCTGACAAGCTGGACGCATTAGGTCAAAACTACCTTCAGCGAGTGCGTGCAGCCACCCAGCGAATGGCCCAACTGATCGACGATTTACTGAATCTGTCACGATTAACGCGTAGTGAGATGCGTTACGAAAAGGTCGATCTGAGCGCATTGGTGGAGGCGATCGCTACAGAGTTGCACAAAACCCAACCAGAACGCCAAGTAGAGTTTATCATTACGCCGGGATTGGTTGCTAATGGTGATGCTCATCTGTTACGGATCGTGCTAGAAAACCTACTGGGTAATGCGTGGAAGTTTACAGGTAAACATCAAAAAGCCCGAATAGAATTTGGGCTTTTACAGCAAGATGACAGCCACGTGTATTTTGTCTGTGATGATGGCACAGGCTTCGATATGGCCTATGTTGAGAAACTCTTCGGTGCTTTTCAGCGCCTACACGCCATGACTGAGTTTGAAGGCACTGGCATCGGATTAGCTACTGTGCAGCGCATTGTTCACCGTCATGGTGGCCGTGTGTGGGCAGAAAGCGTAGTGGAGCAAGGCGCAACATTTTA
Organism: Nostoc sp. DedQUE08; assembly: GCF_034530895.1. Classification (NCBI taxonomy): domain Bacteria; kingdom Bacillati; phylum Cyanobacteriota; class Cyanophyceae; order Nostocales; family Nostocaceae; genus Nostoc; species Nostoc sp. DedQUE08. Next base: position 65,539 of record NZ_JAVRCD010000010.1, on the reverse strand, counting down.
CTTCACCCTTTAACTAGAGGAATACAACATGATTTTACTTGTAGAAGACAATCCTGACGATGAAGCGCTCACCCTACGGGCACTCAAGAAAAACAATATTATGAACGAGGTAGTAGTAGCACGGGATGGGGTGGAAGCTCTAGATTATCTCTTTGGTAAAGGTGTATACGCCGATCGCGACATGAACGTTATGCCCCATATCATCCTCTTGGATTTGAAACTGCCTAAAATGGATGGTCTGGAAGTTTTACGACACCTGCGAACCGATGACAGGACAAAAATCCTTCCCGTCGTCATTCTCACCTCCTCCAAAGAGGAGCAAGACTTAATCAATGGTTACAGCTTGGGAGCCAACAGCTATGTTCGCAAACCAGTAGACTTTTCCCAATTCAGTGAAGCAGTGCGACAACTAGGATTGTACTGGTTTGTCTTAAACGAATCACCACCAAGAATATAGCTTCTCCCAATCCTCCAAAATCAGGTTATAGACGTAAGGCTGACTTTCTTAATTACGAATTACGAATTACGAATTACGAATTACGAATTACATGAGTGTACCACTGCGCGTATTACTTGTTGAGGATTCAGAAGACGACGCTTTGTTGCTGCTGCGCGAACTACAACGTGGTGGCTACGAAGTAACCTTTGAACGGATTGATACACCCACAGCCATGAAAGCTGCGATCAAAGAGCAAACATGGGATATCGTTATCTGCGATTATTCTATGCCCACCTTTAGCGCCCCTGCTGCATTGAAGCAGGTTAAGGAAAGTGGACTTGACCTGCCATTCATTATCGTCTCAGGAACTATTGGTGAAGATACCGCAGTCGCCGCCATGAAGGCTGGTGCCCATGACTACATCATCAAAGGCAATTTAGCGCGACTAACCCCTGCTGTTGCCCGCGAGTTGCGCGAAGCACTAGTGAGACGGGAGCGTAAACAAGCAGAGGAGCAGATTAAAGCATCGCTTCAAGAAAAAGAGGTGCTATTGAAAGAAATTCATCATCGAGTAAAAAATAACTTGCAGATTATTTCTAGTCTGCTCAACCTGCAAGCAGAGTATCTCAAGGACAATCAAGCTCTTGAGGTATTCAAAGATAGCCAGAACCGGATTGAATCAATGGCTCTGATCCACGAGAAACTATATCAATCTCAAGACTTGGCAAGGATTAATTTTGCCGACTATATCCAAGATTTAGTAACTAATTTATTTTATTCATACAACGTTAATTCCAGCGCTATTACCTTGAAAATGAATGTTGAGGAGGTTTTTCTAGCCATTGATGCAGCTATTCCTTGCGGCTTAATTATCAATGAACTTATTTCAAATTCCCTAAAATATGCATTTCCCCAAACAGAGGGGGGAGAAATTTCTATTGACTTTCGCTTTGATGGAGTAAACTTATATATACTTGCCATCAGTGATAATGGTGTCGGTTTTGCCCAAGATTTTGACTTTCACAATACAGAATCATTAGGTCTGCGATTAGTAAAAGGTCTAACACATCAGCTAAAAGGCAATATCGATTTTAGCAGCAATAACGGAGTAAAGTATAAAATTATATTTCCGACTAAAAATTTATAAATTTAAATTTTCAATAAAAACATGAACCCAGTAAATATATTAGTTGTTGAAGATGAATTCATCGTGGCAATGGATATACAAAATCGGCTCAGGAAATTTGGATACACTGTTATAGGGCTTGCTGATTCTGGAGAAGAAGCAATTAAGAAAGCAGCAGACGATTCTTTAGATTTAGTTTTAATGGATATTCACCTCAAAGGAAATATGGACGGTGTGGAGGCTGCTCAGATAATTCATAATATTTTTAATATTCCAGTCATATATCTGACTGCTAATGCAGATGAATCAACATTGAATCGAGCAAAGGTAACAGAGCCGTTTGGCTACATTCTCAAGCCTTTTAAAGAAAAAGAATTAAAATTCACGATTGAAATTACTCTTTCTAAACATCGGACGGAAAAAAAATTAAAACAGAATGAACAATGGCTGACTACTGTACTTAAAAGTATTGGAGATGCTGTGATTACTAGCGACGAATCTGGAACTGTGACTTTTATGAATCCAATTGCGGAGGTACTGACGGGTTGGAATTATTCAGATGCGTTTGGTAAAGAAGCAGCAGAAGTATTCAATATTGCTCCTAAAAAAACTCGTATAATAATTGAAAGTCCTGTAACGCAAGTCCTTCAGTCTGGCGTTACTATCGATCTACCAGAACAGAGGATACTTATCGCTAAAAACGGTACAGAAATACCAATTGATGATAGTGTTGCAGCGATTAAAGATGATAACGGTAATATCACGGGTGCAGTTTTGGTCTTTCAGGATATCACCGAGCGCAACCAAATTCTGGAAGCATTAGCACGTCGCCAGCAAGAATTCAAAGCACTAATTGAAAATGCACCCGATATTATTTCCAGATTTAACCCTCAATTGCGCTACGTTTACGTTAATCCAGTTATTGAAAACATTACAGGAATATCAGCCGAAACATTTATCGGCAAAACAAACGCAGAGTTAAATCTGCCGGAAGAATTTTGCTGGATATGCGATCGCAAGCTTCGGCAAGTTTTCCAAACCAAGCAAGAAACGGAGTTTGAATGCAGTTTAGCGATCGCCCAGCAAACAAGACATTACCATACCCGTCTTGTGCCTGAATTGGCTAGCGATGGTTCAGTATATTTTGTTTTAAGTATTTCTCGCAACATTACTGCTCTAAAACTGGCAGAGGCGCAATTAATTCATGATGCCTTTCACGATATACTAACCAAACTGCCAAACCGTGCCTTATTTATGGAACGGCTAGAACGGGCGCTCATGCTGACAAAACGACGTGCAGATTATAGATTCGCTGTTCTCTTTCTAGATTTAGATCGCTTCAAAGTTGTCAACGATAGTCTCGGTCATACAATTGGAGATCAACTACTAACTGCCCTTGCTCGTAGATTAGAAAATTGCCTGCGGGCTGGAGACACAGTTGCCCGTCTAGGGGGAGATGAGTTTACAATTTTGCTTGACGATCTCCAAAATGCCAATGACGTAACAAGCGTAGTGGAGCGGATACACGAAGTTCTGACATCTGCGTTCCAACTCAGTGGGTACGAGGTATTTACCACCGTCAGTATTGGCATCGCCCTGAGCAAGGGTACTTACAACCGACCGGAGGAACTCTTGCGCGATGCTGACATTGCAATGTATCGCGCTAAAGCATTGGGTAAGGCACGCCATGAAATATTTGACTCAACCATGTACACCCAAGTTACAAAGCTATTAGAGTTAGAGATGGATCTACGACGGGCAGTTGAACGCCAGGAGTTTCAGGTTTACTACCAGCCAATTATTTTATTAGAAACTTACAAAATTATTGGCTTCGAGGCTCTCGTTCGCTGGCAGCACCCGCAATACGGATTAATATCTCCAGACAGCTTTATTCCCTTGGCAGAAGAAACTGGGCTGATTATCCCTATTGGTTATTGGGTACTAGGCGAGGCTTGTCGGCAGATGCGTGCTTGGCAACTACAATTTCCTACTGACCCACCTTTAACAATCAGTGTAAATCTTTCCACTAAGCAGTTTTCACAACCTAGCCTAATTGAGCAAATTAACCAAATTATCCAAGAGACTGGTTTAGAAGTTGGCAGTTTAAAGCTGGAGATTACCGAAAGCGTACTTATGGAGAATATTCAATTAGCAACTTTTATGCTATTGCAGTTGCAAGAGATGAATATCCAATTACACTTAGATGATTTTGGCATCGGCTATTCATCCTTGAGTTATCTGCATCGCTTTCCCAGTAATGCCTTGAAGATCGATCGTTCCTTTATTGCTAAGATTGGTGCTAATGGAGAAAACTTAGAGATTATTCAAGCGATCGTCGCTCTAGCACAGAGTCTAAATATAGATGTCATAGCAGAGGGCGTAGAAACACTAGAGCAACTGGCACAACTTCAAGTGATGAAATGCAAATATGCACAGGGATATTTTTTCTCCCAACCCCTCGATCGCACGTTGGTAGAAACATTAATTTTATCTGGCATTGAACCTAGAAATTAGCCAGTCTTCAGCTTCGTGTAACTAAGCCAACAAAAGCCCGATATTACAACTAATTCAGAACCGCTATAGTTAATTTGTGTTGTTAACCAAATTCTTGGAGGCGTAGCTAAACTTACTCTTAAAAAGCATCAAGTTTTAAGAAAGCTGCGAAAACTAATGACTGATGACTTTTTCAATAATAAAAAGCTACTTTTTGACCTATGGGCATCAAGTTACGATTGGTTCTTTCCTTCAGTGTTTTATCGAGCCATTCACCAACGGTTGCTGGAGTACGTCGATTTACCAGAGCTAGCAAATGTACTTGATATCGGCTGTGGTACTGGACGCTTGCTTGAGCGCCTTGCTACTCAGTTTCCCAATCTCCAAGCTACCGGATTGGATTTATCTGCTAATATGTTGCGGGTAGCAAGACAGAACAACCGCCATCGTCCACGCTTAATTTATATTGAGGGCAAAGCTGAGTCTCTTCCCTTTGCTGATGGTCAATTTGATGCCATTTTCAATACTATCAGCTTCTTGCACTATTTGGAACCAAAACAGGTGGTTAGTGAGATAGCACGGGTACTTTCTCCCGGTGGACGCTTTTATTTGGTTGACATTACTTCCAAAAAAGAGACCGAACCTCAATTATTGCCTATCTCTCCCCGTGGAATTAGACTCTACAGCCCTAATCAACGTCAACTTCTTGGCTCCTCTGCTGGGTTATTGTGTTTGAATCACCATTATTTACTAGGGCCTGTCTTACTAACGATTTTTGCTAAACCTCTAAGTTGAAATAGGAAATGGGGAGAGTAAAGGACTAGAAACATCTTGTATCAAGCCTTGTTCTGCATCTCTTAAATTACGAATTACGAATTACGAATTACGAATTACGAATTAGTCTGACCTCGATATTCCATAAATACCACAGGAACTTTGAGCAGCCTTTTAGCTAACTGCGAGAATCTAAATTTCTCCTTGAGCGTAGATAAGCCTATTGTCTTGGGAAATTGTGGCAAGTCTTCAAAAGATATTGGCACAAAGTCAAAGCGACTGTAAAACTGCACCAGCCGTTGACCTAAGCATTCCAGATAAAGTGGTTGCACTGCTGTATTAATCAAATGCTGCGTTAGCAAACTACCCAAACCGCGACCTCTCCAAGCTGATGCAACGACCAAGCTACCAAGTTCTTGTGCCCCTGAAAAGTTACGCAGCTGTCCGCAAGCTATCAGATTCTCATTGTATTCAACTACCCAAAATTGCTGCCAATTTAATTGGGTTGGATCGAGTTTGGCTGAAAATACCAGCAATCGAATCGACCACTGATCCCCAGAGGTTGCCTTGCGAAGGATACATCCAGATGGTAACGATAGATTGTTCTGGTTCATTAATTAGACTTTGATAGTTTGTATCACCATCATCACACCATATTATTCGCCTAGCTAGACTCAGATCGCTTGCCATTTACTGACAACTATCAATAAAGCAATTTCAAAAACATGTTAGACATAAAACCCGTTCCAGGTTCTACCTTAGCCATAAGAAGGGTTGTAAGGTTAAATAACTCTACATTTCTGGATTTTTTCAGCATACATGAGTAATACTAAACAATACTTCCGATAGAGGTAAAAATCAGCCATAACTATATCTGGATAGATGCATTCATACTCCTAATTTTTTAAGATAATCTCAAAGATAAATAATAAGGGATGTAATCATGGCTGAACAACAAAAATCTAATAATGAACAACCTGCGTCTACTGCTTCTGCTGACGGCGAAACCCCTACTGAAGAAAGTATCCGCAAAACTGGTGATGCACAAAAGAGTGATGCTAAATCCACTGCTACTCCAGAAGCTCCAGAAAACGATGGTGTAGCAGGTAGCCCCAATCAAGGAACTGAGTCACGTTAATTAATTTGAACTTTCCCAAGTTTTAATCAGCTCGTGGGGTCTTTTGTTGTAACCCTAATACACTAAATTTAGAGTGGAAATGTGGTGTTACACTACATCTCCACTTGTTTTTGTGTCAAAAATTGCATTGTCTCTCTCTACGTTGGTGCGTTAGCGTGGCTTACCGCAGCTATGTTTATTATCGTGTGGGTACTCGCGGTCAGGAATTTGTTCTCGTTGACTGTGATACTGCCCTCAGTCTAGCTCTAAGTAATTTACATATAGCGATCGCTCAGGATAATGATCTCAATATCTTGAGCGAATTATTTGAGGTTTTTTGCCGTCTTCATACTCGTCGAGAATTTTCTGGTACTGGCATTGGTCTAGCTATCTACAAAAAAATCGTTGAGCGGTATGGCGATCGCACGCATCTGGGCTGAGTCGAAACCGGGCCGGACGTAGGAACAGTATTTTATTTTACCCTCAACGCAAATTAAGGTATCTTTAAATAGGTATCTAATAACCGCTTATTAACCTTTTAACAAGCGCATGAATTCTAGCCCTATCTAAAAAATAGGAAATCAGGTGATTATCTAACAAATTGATATAACCCTGTACTATGGAAAAGCTCACAATTCACATTCTATTAGTAGAAGATAGTGCAAGTGATGCTCATCTGCTACGCCGGATATTTTTAAATTCAGATCAAGAACAATGGCAGATGTTACATGTTGAACGGTTATCTGAGGCGATAGAAGCTAGCAGGGAAAATTCTACGTCTAACCTTGATAATTCTCAGATAGAGAGTCGAAAGCAACGCAGATTCGACTTAGTTTTGTTAGACCTCGGCCTTCCAGACTCTATTGGACTGGACACGTTGAAAGAATTTATGGCAGCAGTACCTGATATCCCAGTTGTGGTATTAACAGGTGTTGACGATCAAGATTTAGCACTGCAAGCATTAGCAGAAGGAGCGCAAGACTATTTAGTTAAAGATAAAATCACTATACAATGGTTAGTGCGTGCCATTCGCTATGCCATTGAAAGAAGCGAAATTCTCAACCAACTACGCGAGAGTGAAGAACGCACCCGTCAAGCGCTGGCAAAAGAACAGGAACTCAACGAGTTAAAGTCAAACTTTGTAGCAATGGTTTCTCACGAGTTCCGCACCCCTATGACTACGATTCAGACGGCTGTAGATATCCTTCAATACAACAGCAATAAACTAACTGATATCCGCAGAACTAAATATTTCGATCGAATACAAAATGCTATCAACCAGATGCTTAATCTTTTAGATGAGATATTGTTCTTGAGTAAAACGGAAGCAGCTAAACTCGAATACAAGCCTACGCTGTTAAATTTAGAAAATTTCTGTAGCGAACTCACAGATATTCTTCAACTCAATGCAGGTAGTAAACACAGCATTATCTTTACTTGTCAAGGTGAATCGACCCAAGCCCAAATTGATGAAGACCTACTAAATTGTACCTTAACTAATTTGATTTCCAATGCCATTAAATATTCTCCTGAAAGTGATACTATTTGGTTTGATTTGATTTGCAAAGATCGCCTCGCAATTTTCCAAATCAAAGATCGGGGAATGGGAATTCCTCTCAAAGATCAAACTCATCTATTTCAAACCTTCTATCGCGCCAGCAATGTGGGTGTAATTCAAGGAACAGGATTGGGACTCACTATAGTTAAAAAATGTGTGGAGTTACATGGTGGTCATATTCAATTAGAAAGTGAGCAGGGTGTTGGTACAACAGTAATTGTCACTTTACCACTACAATGATTAGACAAATAAATTATTATAATTGGGCATTGGGCATTGGGCATTGGGCATTGGGCATTGGGTATGGAGAAGAGACAAGGTAGACAAGGAAGAGGCTTGTTCAATAATTCCGTCCCCTTGTCCCCTTGTCTCCCCTGCTCTCCTGCTTATTTTGGTGCTTGGGAATTTGGGGTTGGACAAGTTTTATTAACAAAATCACACTGATAAATATAGGGTTCTTGCCAATTCAGAGGAATTTCTAACAAGTCTCGCGTTCCTGTCATACCTTGTCCAATAAATAGCAACAAAGCAATGCAATTTAAAATCGTATGGACAAGACGCCAGCGATTGGACTTATCTTGATAAATATCTTGAACAATTGCTAATGAAAAAATCATTAGCAGTGCTGCGGTAATGCCAATATAATAATGTGACCAATACCACTCATTGGTGCGGCGATAGACTCCATCTTGACAGCCGATAATTACTAAACCTGCACCAGTTAAAGTTGCAAAAACTGCCCGCCACACCCGCTGTTTTGCCCGATAAAGAAATACTAATGAGGCGATGGTGGCAGCAAATATTAGCAGTACAAAAATAACTTGAAAAGGTGTTTGATTCCACAATTGATTTTTGATAACATTTTTACCAATAGGGTAGCTTAATCCGATTAAAGTTAATCCAACAACTGCACTTGTGAGCCTTTCACCTAACTGCTTATGTTCTGCACCCACCACTGGAGGAATTTTACTCTTACTACCTACTAAAATTTGCAATCTGCGTTGGCGTGTTTGCCAAGCAAAATTAACTACTGTACCAATAAGTGGAAAGACGAATATAATTGCGATCGCAGGATGTAAAAGACCAAGAAAATCTGTTATTTGCATAGAATACCTTTCAATGAATCATTGAATTCATCACAAAGGATAATTTAAAGTATCGTACCATTACTTAAATTAATTTCAGATGAGAATTTGTTTAATATTTATTTTTGTTGTTTTTAGCTGATTTTAATCAAGAAACTATTTAAAGATTTTATAAAAGATAATGACTTTAGCAAATATTTCCATATAATTTTGAATATATGGAAATATTTTTTAATATAAAATTATACAAATAATAATTGAAAAACAATTAAGTTCCTTCTCTATCTGACGCGAATTCATTTATATGAATTGCCCATAACTACAGTGTCTAGTTTTGGTTAAGTCCTAATTTTTTCAAAAAATACATCGCTACCTACGTGGATTTTCTATTTTCCAAAGCAAGTAATTTTTGTCACCATATACTACAAAAGTTTTATAATTATAATTTGTTTCTATTTGCTTACGCCAGGTATCCGAAGGATTTAGTAAAAAAATATCAGTGAACTCATCAGGAATATTAGGGATAGAAAGGTTTCTTACTAATTGAAACTGCACTTTTGGCTGTAAAAGATAGCTGAGAGAAAAGACATTTCCATAATTAATACCAGAATCATTGCTAATTAAAAGTGGATGAGTTGCCTGATTTATAATTTTTGCAACTTGTGGATTACCATAGCTAATAACCTTACTCCACCAAGTTTCGGCCTGAGAACTCACTCCATAAGAAACTAGTCCACAAATAATCACTAGTCCCATGATTGTTTGCCAGATTCTTCGGCGTACAATACTCTTATTATATAGCTGCATAGCTAGTAAATAAGTAATAGCAAGTTGAATTCCTAAATAAGAAACCAATAAATAACGTTCTGCAAGTGAGCGTATACCCCCAAAAAGTAAGTCTGGTAGCATTAAAGGTAATGCAGGAATCAGAATTAGCGTGACAATAAACAACCAAATTTTATAGTTAGTTTTTCGATAAATAAAATAAATAGAATATCCAACAAGAACTAAAAAAAATGGCGTAATTACATAGGTAAAGGGATTTTCAAAGCCTAAATCTAAATCCAGAAAAATCCTATTTAACTGTAAAAGCCAAGATTTAATCAAAGCATCTAAGGGTAAATGTCTTTTTGTCCAAGCTGTTGAACTTTTTAATTGCAACAAGTTAACTATCACAACCTGTATCCAAGGTGTAAAAGCTAAAAACCCTGCAAAAGATGCTAATAGATAAGCTTTTACTGTTCTAGTAAACCTAAATTTTGCAGTGGCAATTACATAAATTCCATGAGCGACTACAACAAATCCACTGAATAAAAATGTATAAAGACTAAGCACCAAAGTGACTGCATATATTCCCCAATTTAGTATACGTAGTACTCCATGTTGTGATTCCAATCGTAATGCTCGTAGTAATGAAGCGTTACATAGCAATATAGTCACTATCCAGAGAATATATTCTCGTGCTTCTTGGGCGTATACTAAGTGAATAGGGGAGATTGCTATGAGTGCGATCGCAACCTCAGATACCCATACCGATGCTTTAAATAATTCTCGACATAGCCAATAAATACTCGGAAAAATCAACAAGCTGATAAACGCAGATAAACTTCTGATTGCTGTCACCGAATTACCAAAGATTCCTACCCAAAGCCGAGCGAGTATATAATACAGTGGTGGATGCTGTGGATCGTCTACTTCCAAAGATATAATTGTGTCACGTAAGCCTTTCTCCATATTGGGACTTTGGAATTTGGCAAAACTTTCCTTATTAATTATGCGACCATTAAATATTTGCTGCTTAACTTCATTTGACGTATAACCAGAAATTCGTAATGAAGTGAAAGTCTCATCGTGCCAGTAAACTTTGCGGTCAAGGTTAAAAAAACGAAAAAATATACCCACCATTAACAAAACTACAATGAGAAATCGCAATCTATTCGGAGCAAGTTGGAGATGCCGCATAACTAAATTTCACAATAAATTTTACAAAAATTATGTATTTTAATGAAACAACTACATCATGTTTAATCGCTGTCATTAAAGCATCTGGTAACAGCTATAGCACGCTATAAATTAGCAGATAATTTATTATTAGATGAGATATTCCGTCGGCGTACATTACGAGCTTTAGCCAATTTCCAAATCGAATAATAGCGATCGCTATAAACAATATCTGTCTTTAATTTATACTTTTTTTCTATTGTTTTACCCCAAGTGTCTGAAGGATTAAGTAAAAACACATCAGTAAACCCATCAGGAATTTTAGGAATTTTTTGATTTACCAACAGAAATCGTACTTTTGGTTCCAAAAGATAGCTTAAAGAAAAGATATTACCATAATTATTACCCAAAGCATCACCGATCAAAAGTGGACGATTACTCTGATTGATGATTTGGGCAACTTGTGGGCTGCTATAATTTATACCCTTATTCCACCAAGTTTCTGCCTGAAAACTTACCTTAGAAGAAATTAAACCACAAATAATCACTAATGCCATGATTATGTACCAAAAGCTCCGACGTGCCCCGCTCTCATTATATAGTTGTGTAGCTAATAGATAAGCAACAGCTATTTGGATTCCTAAATAAGATGGTATTAAATATGGTTCGATAGACGCTCGTATACTCCCAGCAATTAAATTTGGCAGTATTAGGGGTAATGCTGGTACTACAATTAATGTGATGATAAAAGACCAGACTTTATAGTTAGTTGCTCGACAAATAAAATAAATTGAATATGCTACTAAAGTTAAAAAAGCTAGTGCAATTACATAGCCTAGAGAATTTTCGGAACTAAGGTCTATATCAAAAAAAATCCGGCTTAACTGCATTAGCAAAAATGGAAATATAGGTATCAATTCTGACTGTATCGTTGTTTTATCTGCTGAAATCAAAAATTGAAAAAATTCACCAATCACAACTGTTATCCAAGGCATGAAAGCTAAAAAAGCTACCAGTGATGCTATCAGATAAGTTCTAACAGTTTCATTAAACTGAAATTTGGCAGCGGTAATTACATAAATTCCGTGAGCAACTGCTACAAATGCACTCCAAAGAAATGTATAAAGACTAATCGCTAAAGTAACTGCATAAAGGCTCCAAATAGCGAATAAATCTGGTTTTTGTCGTTCTTCTGCTAGCTCATCTTCTAGCCTTATGGCTCGCAGCAGAGACGCACTAGATAGTAAAATGGTGACTAACCAAAGAATATATTCTTGTGCTTCTTGGGCGTATACTAGATGAATTGGAGAGATAGCCATGAGTGCGATCGCAACACCAGGAACCGATAATGGCACATTAAATAATTCTCGACATAGCCAATAAACACAAGGGAACACCAGCAAACTAATGCAGGCTGATAAACTTCTAATAGCTGTCACCGAATTACCAAAGATTTCCATCCACAATCTTGCTATTATGTAATACAATGGCGGATGTTGAGGATCTTGTTTTGCTAAAGACATAATTGTGTCATTTAAGCTTTTTTCTGGATTTGCACCTTGAAACTGAGCAAAACTTTCTTTACCAATCACACGATTATTAAAAAGTTGCTGTTTAGCTTCATTAATTGTGTAACCAGAAATTCGCAATGAGGCATAAATTTCATCGTGCCAAAAAACTTTACCATCAAGATTAGAAAAGCGAAATAATATACCCATCGTCAATAAGAAGATAGTTAAAAATCGCAACCAACTCGGAGCAAATTTGAGATGGCGCATAAGTGGGTTTCCTAAAAAGTTTTCTCAAATTATCTAAATTAAGTGGACTGGATGAGGTGTCGCAGCTACGCCCATCGTAGACATAGCGAAGACTTCAAGCAAAGCCTATTTGTTAAACATCGCCAACTGGACTTTAATTTGATTGGGAAGATTGGCAATCAACACCTCTCCTTTATTAACTACAAAAAGAAATGGGCAAGGTTGTATCAAATCCCGCAAAACTGGATTTTGTTTTGAAACCGAGATGTCAATAAAGTATAAAATACACTAAGTCTAGTTATATCTGTACTAAGGGTTTTTTGAGAGGGTTTGGATAACGCCATCTGCCAAAGTCTGCAATATTAGATATAGTTAAAAAATCAATAGTTTTAAAGTGTCGGTCAATAGCAGGAAGGCTGCATATTTTAGCTCCAATATTCAAGTAAGCCTGCAAAATTTTAGGAATTTCAATATTAGATGAACCTGGATAATTTTGAGTCAGTTCTAAACAAAATTGTGAATTTGGGTAAACCAAAATACTTGGATGCATCAAGTTATTCTGCCGAAAATAATCATAAGCGCAAGTAGCTTGCCCAGGACATTGTGTTAGTAATGATGCACAGCCAAAGAAATATTGGTTTTTACTCCAGATGAGATAATTTGCCAGCCCTTCCCAGAGTAGTAAAAGTGCCTGACTATTGCGATATTCTTTAGCTATACATACACGCCCAACTTCCACTGATACCTGAAGCACAGAATTGGGAATTCCATTAAGATTAAATATATCGGTAGCATCAAAGCCTAGTCTTTGAGAAGCCATTATATAGGTCTGCATCCGATAAGTTCCAATCGTTTTACCCGTATGTTTGGAGATTAGGATTAAATGATGGCAAACCGCATCAAACTTATCTATATCCATCTGGGTAAAATTAGAAGCAGAAAACCCCAAGCCTAGTTCAAGATTAAAAACTTCAAAGCGCAACCGAAAAATTGATTCTAATTCTTCTTCAGTTGAAGCCAGCCGTAGGGTATATTTTTCAGTTTGAAGGACGGGAAAATCTTCAAGAGTGGGAGGAGGATTCAGTGGGTAATTGATGCGTCCAGAAACTTCCATCTATCTTCCTACTTAGATTTGCGAAAATATTCTATAAGATTTAGGCACTATATAAATAAATCACATTATGAATTAATGTGTATAAGCGTAATTGATATAGTTTGCGATCAAACATCCTTTAGAGAAATAAGCTTGGGTTAAGGATTTTTGGTACTGATTTTGACCTGTAAAGACACGTTAGCCAGCGGGACATTAGCATAGTGGGGCGATCGCGCAGCGTCTTGTAGAGAAGCCTAGTCCCATTTCGTGTCTCTACCAAGGATTTTAGGTTGAACTGAACGGTATTGCGATTTAAAGAGCTTTTTTACTTTCTTAGATTAGGGTTAGAGTGCTTTTATTATGGACATTAATTCCTAAAAAATCTGGCAATAAGATACAAAATTTTCTTTTGATATACGCTATAGATGTAAGTTATATCATTTTACACAAACTCCGATATACCGCAGAATACAGAATTCAGGAGTAAAACAAGCTTTATACCTGGGTCAGACAAATCGTTGTGTACCTCACCTTCCTTGAAATCTGCTATGTATTGTGATGACAATTATCCTTAGTAGGGAAATTATGTCAATCTATCTACTAAGAGAACTTGTTATGGTGTCCAACAGTTGAAGTATTGCAACAAGCCTTATCAAAAAGATTTTTAGAATTTCCTAGCTTCAAAACCAGTTATAAATTTGCTAATTGCACATCAGAAGGCTATTCTCGCTTGCTAGAGTGTGAGTAGTTCACGTAAAATATAGTGCCATTGTTGCAGCAGTTCTCATGACCTCATCTGCGTCGTTTGACATATTAGAGTCTTTACAGGCGGATATCGCTGAATTGATCGTTCGTTTACCGACATTAAAAAATCGGCAATTTATTCAGCAAGCACTTACTACTATTGTTCGTCTAGCTGATACTGAAATTGAGCGTCTCGATTGGAAAATATTATCCGCTGCATTAGCAGATATGGAGCGCGGTTTCCAGCTTTTCTATGATTACCGACACGTTCGCAAAGTCACCATCTTTGGTTCTGCTCGTCTAGCGCCAGATAGGCCAGAATACCAAATGGCCCTTGAGTTTGCTCGCGCTGTTTCTCAATTAGGATTTATGGTGATGACTGGCGGTGGTGGTGGAATCATGCAGGCGGGTCATGAAGGTGCTGGACGAGAAAATTCCTTTGGATTAAACATTCAGTTACCCTTTGAACAACAAGCAAACCCTTTTATAGAGGGCGATCCCAAGCTAATTAACTTCAAATATTTCTTTACCCGCAAGCTGTTTCTCCTCAAAGAAAGTGATGCTGTAGCCTTGTTTCCGGGAGGCTTTGGCACTCAAGATGAAGCCTTTGAATGTATGACATTAAGCCAAACTGGTAAATTTGGGCCAGTACCTTTAGTTTTAATCGATCGCCCTGGTGGTGATTACTGGCGCTCTTGGAGCGAATATATTGATAAGCAATTAGTGCAAAACGGTCTTGTCAATCCTGAAGACCCCAACCTTTATACAGTGACAGACAACCTGGATGTGGCTTGTGATGCTATCACCCGTTTTTACCAGGTTTATCATTCCAGCCGCTATGTAAGCAATAAGCTAGTCATCCGCCTGAAGACAGATATATCAGACGCTCTTTTAGAACAACTTAATGCTGATTTCAGCGACATTATTATTCAAGGAAGAATTGAAAAAAGTCAGGCATTACCTCAAGAAGCACAAGATGAAACTGTTGGATTACCTCGCCTCATTTTATACTTCAATCAACGCGATTTGGGACGTTTGTATCAGATGATTGCCACAATTAACCGGATGGGTACTCCTTCACCAGAGGATGCAGCGCATCCAGAAAGAAAGTAGGTAAGCTAAAACACATCTAATTTGCATATTAAAATTTTCTCACTATCTTGTAGGGCGGATAAGATGTCCGCCCTGATTATGCAACTTGAATGCTGATTAGTGTATTAAGGGAAAAAAGGGAGAGAATTTTGAATACTTTCCCTTTCCTTGTTTCAAGGTTATGGAATTACCAAGAGCGATCGCACAGCATAAAGCCTTTTATTATCAGGCTGCGACACCCTGCGCGTAGGTTAAGGCAAAAGACGCGATGAATCGCTGTCAAGACAAAAGGCTGATTATTATAGAGGCGGCGATTTATCGTGTCTTTAGCGCGAAAACAATATTATTCACCCTACTTACAGATGAGAAAAACACCAGTTATTATGACTCAATACTGATTTTTGTAAAAAAGCTTGTATATTAGCACAGTAAACAACGCTTGAGATCCTAACAGAGGAATAAAAAATGCTGGAATTATTGGGTTCAGGTTTGGTGTCGCTTTGGCTGGAAATGGCTGGAGTACAAATCAAACCTCTAGATGCCTTAGATGCACTAACTTGGCAAAGTAGCCCTGGCTTTGTTCTTGCCCCCGATCCAAATCCAACTGGGGCGACTACAGTGCAGGAATATTTGAAAAAGCTCATCACATCAAAAGTGGTGGCGCAAAATCTGGCTGAGAGTCAGGGAATTTGGATGCAGTCGGGACCAATGCTGATGGCAAATCACCAAGGTACGACACCTCTGCCGGCTGCTTCTTTAACCAAAATTGCCACTTCACTAGTTGCTTTGAAAACTTGGGGGCCAGATTACCAATTTGATACTTTGGTGAGTGTCACTGGCCCAGTGGTAAATGGAGTTGTGCAGGGCGATTTGGTGGTTACAGGCCGTGGCGATCCTTTGTTTGTTTGGGAAGAAGCGATCGCTCTTGGTAATACTCTCAATCAAATGGGCATCAAGCAAGTAAAAGGAAATTTGATTATTACTGGCAGTTTTGCCATGAATTTTCAACGTCAGCCAATGCTAGCCGGTCTGATGCTCAAGCAAACGCTAAATCGTGCCACTTGGGGTCGCCCTGCAATTTATACACACTCAATCATGCCCAAGGGAACACCCAAGCCTCAAGTTGTGATTGCGGGTGCAGTGAAAGTTGAGGCGCAACCAAACCCTCAACAAACTTTGTTACTGCGTCATCGCTCATTGCCCTTGAAGCAACTGCTCAAGGAAATGAACGTTTATAGTAACAACGATATGGCAGAGATGCTGGCAGACTCAGTAGGGGGAGCGCCTGTAGTCCAATCAACTGCTGCTAATCTAGCGAGAGTGCCACAAGCGGAAATCCAGTTAATCAATGGTTCTGGATTGGGGCCGGAAAATCGCATTTCCCCCAGGGCTGTGTGTGCCATGTTTATGGCTATTCAAGCTGAAGCATCTGCCCATCAACTGAATCTAGCTGACTTATTCCCGATGTCTGGATTCGACCACCGGGGGACACTACACACTAGACACATTCCCCTAGCGACTGTGATCAAAACTGGTACTCTCCGGGATGTGAGCGCTTTAGCGGGAGTAATGCCCACACGCGATCGCGGTTTGGTTTGGTTTGCGATTATCAACCGTGGGACAAATGTCTGGGGTTTGCGGACTGGACAAGACCAACTCTTGCAAAGTGTTGTTAAACAATTACAATTACCTCCAACCGTTCCTGTTAACCTCACTCCCCACTCAGCCATTAACTCTTTACCCCAGCTAGGTGCAGTTAATCGGAATGAAATTTTATACAAAAGTTAGGGACTTCCATAATCTACAGTTAGAACAGAGAGGGGACTAATGTTATTCGCAATCCAAAAGTTTTATTGATGGGTAAAAACCGAACTTGAAAGGGTAATGTCCATAATAGCTTTTGGGTTAAATTTTCTATTAAGTTGATTACAGGTAGTTCGCAAAATGCCCTAACCCCAGTAGGGTAAAGAGCAAGCGAAACCTAAAATAAAAATAACTGTAAATAGATTTGTCACGACTAAGCAACAATTAAGCTTATAAATTAGGTTGTGATTATGCGATTTCCCAAAATATCTCGGTCTTTACGGCAACTAAGTACTCATGTTTTAGCGATCGCGCTAGGAGTTGTGCTAGCGGTTAGCACATTGCAAGTGTTACCCTCCCAAGCCGAACCAGCACCCACAATAACTGTTGATACTTCAAATTTAATTGCTCAACGGCAATCACCAGCTAGTGCTGCGATCGGTAGCACTAGCTTTGTCACAGCCGCAGTGAATCGTGTTGGTTCAGCAGTTGTCCGCATTGATACTGAGCGAACAATTACTCGCCGCGTCGATCCATTTATGGAAGACCCCTTTTTCCGTCGGTTTTTTGGTGACGGTTTCTCCCAACAGATGCCGCCGTCTGAGCAATTACGTGGTTTAGGCTCAGGTTTCATTATTGACAAGAGCGGGTTAGTTATGACTAATGCTCATGTGGTCGATAAGGCGGATAAAGTAACAGTCCGACTCAAAGATGGTCGCACCTTTGAAGGAAAAGTTCAAGGTATTGATGAAGTCACAGATTTGGCAGTAGTCAAAATTAACGCTGGTAACGATTTACCAGTCGCGCCTTTGGGTTCTTCCACTAATGTCCAAGTAGGAGACTGGGCGATCGCAGTTGGTAATCCTTTGGGATTCGATAACACTGTTACCTTGGGAATTGTCAGTACCCTCAAACGTTCCAGCGCCCAAGTCGGCATTAGCGATAAACGCTTGGATTTCATTCAGACAGACGCCGCTATTAACCCTGGTAACTCTGGCGGCCCACTATTGAATGGTCAAGGTGAAGTAATTGGGATTAACACAGCCATTCGCCCTGATGCAATGGGTATTGGGTTTGCCATTCCTATTGATAAAGCTAAAGCGATCGCAACGCAACTGCAACGCGATGGCAAAGTTGCTCATCCCTATCTCGGTGTGCAAATGCTAACTTTGACACCCGATCTTGCCAAGCAAAATAATACCGATCCCAACTCTCCGATTCAGATACCAGAAATCAATGGTGTTTTTGTTATGCGAGTTGTCCCCAATTCTCCAGCCGCATCTGCGGGTATCCGACGCGGAGATGTAATTCTGCAAATTGATGGTAAAGCTATTACCAGTGCCGAACAATTGCAGAATGTTGTGGAAGACAGTCGCCTTGGTCAAGTATTACAGGTAAAAGTGCAACGAGGTAATAAGACAGAGCAGCTTTCAGTCCGCACAGCCGAGTTGCAAAATGCGTCGTAGGGGCAATATAGCCTATTTTAATTGTGTGGAATAGTAAGGGCACAGCAATGCTGTGCCCAAAGCGCGTATAGTCTATAAAGGTTTTTAACCTACAGAAGTGAGTAAAGTTTCGTGTAGCCGCGACTTCCAGTAGCCAAGACCAGTAACAATTTAGACTTTTCAAACATCCTCTTTGAATAGAAACTGCGATGTGCGATCGCAGTTTTCGGTACTACTGGTTTCCTCTTTTGATAAGTTGGAATTGATGGGTTGCGATGCCTACGGCGGGCTACACCTAAGCATTGGGGGAGCTAACGGAGTTAGAATGCTTTCGGTCACTTATTACACATATTAGTTTTTTCGTGGAATGCTGTACTACCCTGTTTACGGGGTGAAATGAGCATTGATACTGAAACTTATGCTAAGGACTTGATGAGCCACTTTCAATACTGCGATCGCCACAGATAAATGTAGCGAACTGGAAACAAGGCAATTTTGAAACCACATTAACTGCAAATAAGGGGGTCTACCGACTAAAGCTCACCAAATCCTTCAATCTCAGCTTCACCCTTAACACGCCTACCACTTTCATTTCGCCCAATAAAATACCACTTGGTTTTCATGTTAATTAATTCGGCACTACCACTCCAATTTTGAAAATCAGTGTATTGATAATTAGGTAATATCATTCCTCTTGGACAGGAATACCATTCAATAAAATCATTACGAGTAAAGGGTTTACCTGTGAAGTTTTTGAAGTACCATTGTCCTCCAACCCAACTAAAAGCACCAAATTCTTCAATAACAACTTTTCCAGCTAATGACTCAATTGTAGTGGCATATACCCAAGTGTATTGATATCCACTTAATCCGCCTCTGTGTGCTTGTACAGGATTTGGTGTATGAGTTACTTTCAATACTGTCGGAAAAGACGAGAGTGCTTTTAGCTTACATGAACTTCTCCATACTCCGAGCAAAAATTGCAGCTTTCGTCCTATTTCTGTTATCACATACACTACATTTCACCTAGCTGTATATACTTAAACAATTATTATATGAAATTTTTCGATACAAGCCGCTAAGTTAGATGTATACAGCAATTTTGTGAAATAGATGGATTGGGAAGAGCTTTATCAAAATTGGTTATCTCAACGAAATGCTAACAATGATAATATAACGTTGAGCTTTTTTAGGATTAAGCCGATATCTGTGTAATTTGGGTTTAGTTTGTACAGAGTAGAGCATATACTCTGAAAAAAAGCCTTCCTGCCCGATCTCAGAAAAACAGGTAAAACGGCTCTTTTATAAAAGCTGCCAATCACTTGTAGTAAAAGTTTAGGGCTACCAATGCTGCGAAACTTCCTTCCCCAGTCAGGGCTATGACCCTAAACATAACTTAGGAAATCGCTACAACGACTCTAAATCACTTACCAACAACTAATACCAGACCTTCATGGGCTAATAGGGCTTGAGGAAAAGCAGATTTAATATCGACTTGCACCCGATCGAGAAAATCATCATGGTCATCTGGGTGATGATGAGAAATGGCTAGCCGTTTGACGCCAGCATTCAGAGCTGCATTCACCGCAGCTTGCCAGAGTAAATCAGCAGAATCATGGTTGTGAGATGTCGGCGGAGTATAAGTGGCATTGGCAATCAGCAAGTCAACGCCTTTAATAAACTCTAAAATCCGCTCTCGCTCCACTTGATCGGCATTTTGGTGCAAATCCGTGATATAAGCAACACTATACTCCTGCCAACTAACTCGGTAGCCAACTGACCGCTGAGTTTGATTAATTAATGCAATTGTAATGGTGACATCATCTAACTTTACGTCACTTTCTGGGGTCAGATTGTAAAATTGCAATTCTGACTGCATTACCTGTAAAGGGTAAGGAAAGTGTGGCTGGAGCATCTGATCGTACAGACATTGTTTGATTGAGGCTCCATTTGAGGCCGCTGTGCCGTAAATATGGAAGCAATTTTCTCCAATAAATGCAGGAGCAAAAAAGGGAAATCCTTGAATTCGGTTTGATTGGCAGTTGGTAAAAAATAAATGGGCTTCTAGTGGCTGTTCCAGTTCTTGCCAAGTTTTACCCAATATGCGTAAGCCTGTACCGCCATCAAAAATCAAGCGTTTCCCAGCTACATGTATTTCTACACAAGCGGTATTACCACCATAACGACTGGTATTGCTACTAGGAGTAGGAATTAAACCTCTTACACCCCAGAATTGCACGATAAACTCACCTGCTGGGCTACTTGGCAGGGTAGATGACTTTTCTCTTATGTAGCTCTGGGAATCCGACAACTCAAAATTTGACATTTTCCTTGAAATTAGACCTTAGTGAGCAGGTCATCGTAGCGCCGCACTTCTAACAGCCTGTTTTTTTCGTCCACAATGACTACCGTAGGAGAGTAACTTTTTAACTCTTCTGGAGTGAACTGCCCGTAAGTCATTATAATCAAGCGATCGCCAATAATGCCTAGACGTGCCGCACCCCCATTTAGCTCAATGATTCCTGAATGAGCTAGAGCCGGGATCGCATAAGTAATAAAGCGCTGACCGTTGGCACTATTAACTACTTGCACCTGCTCATAAGGTAAGATACCAGCTTTTTCCAAAAGGATTTCATCAATACTGATACTACCTACGTAGTTGATATTTGCCCCTGTAAGGGTGCAGTTATGAATTTTTGCCAAAAGGAGAGTACGCTGCATTCTGGTTTAGGGTTGGTGGCAGATTTTAAAATCCGTAACAAGGGAAAGTTAGCAAAGTGAAGTGAGGAGTTAGGAGTGAGGAGTTAGGAATAAAAATTCATAACTCTTAACTCTTAACTCCTAACTCTTAACTCTTAACTCCTCTATTATCCTCTATAAGCTTTGACGGATTTTTCAACTAAAGCTGCAACCTTGTCTACATCTTGCCAACCGAGAATTTCAGTCACCTTTTTTTCCAAATTTTTATAACTACGGAAAAATTCAGCAATTTCATCTAAGCGGTGTGGTGCTATGTCTTTCAGAGATTTTACCTGAGTGTAGCGCGGATCTTTGTCAGGAACACAAAGGATTTTTTCATCGCGATCGCCACCGTCAATCATCTCCAAAAAGCCAATTGGTCGCGCAGCAATAATACAGCCGGGAAAGGTCGGCTCATCAATTATGACCATACCATCTAGGGGATCGCCATCATCAGCCAAAGTATTGGGTACAAAGCCGTAGTCATAAGGATATTGTACTGAGGAATAAAGTACTCGGTCTAGAGCAAAAGCTTGTAGTTCCTTGTCGTATTCGTATTTATTTTTACTTTTGCCAGTAATTTCAATCAGAACGTTGATTAGACCAGGTTTCGGTTGGGCAGGAATACGAGATAAGTCCACAAAAAACTCCTCTGATAACTGTGAATCATGGGGGCACTCTGTCAGCTTCGCTCCCCGTGTAGAATTTTAGGGCAATATGGATCTCTTCCCAAGGTATTTGTTCTATGGCATAGGGCACTGGGGAAGAAACTTTCAGATGCAACCTATTCCCTTGAATTAGCCAAAAAATAGAAAAAGCGTTACGAGCAAACTTCGCAACGCTTTTTCCAAGAGGGTATTATGGATATCCTCCGCCCTTAATTGTTCTTAGAGGCATTTCTGTCCTAACAATGTTTAAGACAACTAAAATCTGGGTCACACAATCCAGATTTAGCTTATTTTTGACTAACTACAGCCACATCTACAGAGATTGTCTACAAAATCAGTGTTCTGCTTTTTTGTAGATATCCTTATGAGAAAATGCGACTGGTAAGCTCGATCAATCTTGATTTCTTTGTATATTTTGAATCAGAGGTTGCTGGTTATTTTGAACATTAGTTGAAGAATAGTGGGCGATGACAAATACGGGTAGGGTAAGAGTCAACAGAGCGATCGCAGTTCCCACAATGTCTGCCAAACGTTGGGAATATGTATCGGCATTGGCAGACTGGCTATTTGAATTCATACAAAATTGAAGTTCTTCGCAACACTGTGTAGGTTTACTCTCTGAGTGAGAGTATTAATACTATTTTAGCTATTTTTAAACTGTAAAATGTGTAGCATTCTACAATTTAAATCAGTTATACAACTGTCATAGTAGCCTTTTTATACATGGAGTTCTTAATACAAAGTTACAAGTCAACAAATCATGTTTTATTTTGTAATTAATATTTTCAGGTGTTTCCTTGTATGGTGTAACGGGTTGCATACGCAAAGCAAACTTTGACAGCATCATAAGTTACATTTTTTCGCTGATTAAAGATTAATTAGCAAAACATATTTATCCGATACTTCATGATTATAACATTCTATAAAGCTTTTGATAAGGTCATTTTACTGGAATTGCTAATTTGTGATACAGGACACAAAACCGCAATTGCACTGATAGATATTCAGTGCTTTTGATTGTTATATGGTAGTTATACACAAAATATTTGACACCAGAGAAAAAATAGTAGTAATGATTTTTGTAACCAATGATAACTACCGAATAAACACAGATACATTAACTGTATAAGGCTGAATGGATTCAGTGATATCACTAAACAAATATTTAAGAATTTAAATTTTGCAATCTGTGTAATATTACAGCCGTTTTGTCAATCTACATAAAGATAGAGTAAACAAGTTTTAGAAGGTAGCCTAGAGGTGTAGTAAGTTATTACCAAATCCCCATGTCTGAACAAAATACCCAATCCCAACTTCCAGATTCTAAATCCGTATAACTTTTTGAATAAATCAAAATCTCAGACGAAAAATTGTATAACAAATTAATCAGCTAAAAAAACCGCCACTAAATATAATAGGGCGGTTTAGTTAAGCAATCGGAGGGTAATTACAGATTACTCTGCTAATAAATGAAATTGCTGTAACGACGTTTGCACTAAATTGAGGATTGGGGATTGGACATTGGGCATGGGGCATGGGGCATTGGGCATGGGGCATGGGGCATGGGTTATTCTCCCCTTGTCTTTTTCTTCTCTACGTTCGCGCAGCGTGTCGCAGACAGACGCTGCGCGTAGCTTGCTTCCCTGTAAGTGTACAATTTTGAATTTTGAGTCGCACCTTTGGTGCGCTAGAAGCGCAAGTTGAATTTTGAATTGATTTCTCCCCACCCCCTACTGCCTTCCATAAACACTGATTGGTTCCTTGATAAATCGGGTGTAAAGATGCTTAAAGGTAGACTTAATGACGCGGGGCATACCAAAATCAATAGGGATTAACTTGTCTGGTAGCCGCCAATCTTCTATTTTTAATAAGTCAGGATTTAAATGTGGAAACTCTATGGCAGCAAGTTCTGGACAAACTCCTAGCCTTTGAGAAGCTGCAACTGTGGGCACTTGTTCAGGAGAAACATTGAGGATTTCTACCATTGCCCGATCTAAGGCAAATATATCTGATGCGGCTGCTAAAATGCCCAGTTGGCGAGGTTCCCCATTGCTGGGGCCATTACCTTCGTGACCGATGATACCATCTAATATCGTTAAGTCAGGGTTAATCGCTCTGGCAGTTTCTACTAACATTTCACCAAATCTATTCGCGTCTTTTCCCGCTTCCATATGCCACCAAGCTTTCATTTTGCCGGGGACACAACCAAACAGGTTTTTTACACCCAGTGTTAATGTTAACTGGGCATGTGATTTAACTTTCGGTAGGTTAATCACTACGTCTGCTTCCATTGCTTCTTTAGACAGTCGCAGATGGTTAAAATTGTCACTAACGGTTTGGTAACGCTGACCGTGAAAATCGATGATGGGAAGATTGAGTTCTTCTAAAATAGGCAGATAGCCATTTGCTATTGCTACACCCTTGGCACTACCAAAAGCAGGACTATCGCCCAAAAATGGCTTACCACCAACTTCAATTATCATTTGGGCAACTTGATAAACTAGTTCGGCACGGGTGATACACTCTTTACCAGGACGCGATCCGGTAAGTAGATTCGGTTTGAGTAAAACGCGATCGCCTTTTTTTACAAACGCTGCCATTCCTCCAAAAGGTTCCAGCAGCGTGACTAAGGATTCTCTTAAAGCCTCTTGTTCGTAAGATGTAGCCCGAATAAGACTAACAGCTGGTTTTTGAGTCTGCATGGTATAGGTAGGGGATAGAGGGAGCAGGGGGAGCAGGGGAAGTAGGGGAAGCAGGGGAAGCAGGGGAAGAAGAACTATTAATTATTGTCCAATGCCCCATGCCCAATGCCCAATGCCCCATGCCCCATGCCCCATGCCCCATGCCCCATAATCTATTATTCTGTTTTGAGTGGTACGATACCACTCATTTGTTCTAGATTTAACACTGTGGCTAAATCTGTTTCATTCATTAATCCGCGTTCTAAAACAATTTGCCGTAAAGATTTACCAGTTTCTAAAGATTCTTTGGCGACAGCTGCGGCATTTAAATAACCGATGTGGGTATTTAGGGCGGTTACTAAAGCTAAACTGCCTTCAGCATAAGCTAAACAACGTTCCTGATTGGCAGTAATTCCCTCAATGCAGCGTTCGGTGAGTGCAGCGATGGTATTGCCGAGAATTTCGATACTGTGAATCAAGTTATAGGCAATTAGCGGCATCATCACATTTAATTCTAATTGTCCGGCTTGGGCGGCTAAAGCGATCGCACTATCGTAACCCATCACCTGAAAACACACCATTGATGTCATCTCTGCCATCACTGGGTTATATTTCCCTGGCATAATCGAGGAACCGGGTTGCACTGGAGGCAGTTGAATTTCTTTGAAACCAGTTTTCGGCCCCGAATCCATCAACCGTAAATCATGAGATATTTTGGCTAAATCCTGTGCTAAGTTGCGTAAAGCACCAGAAACATTTACAAATGGCGCCATACTTTGCATAGCTGCCATGAGATGGGGTGCAGGTTCTAAAGGAGTATCAATCAATTCTGAAAGAACTTCTACCACGCGGGCGCGATACAAAGGATGAGTATTTAATCCCGTTCCGGCTGCACTACCTCCCAAACCCAGCACCATCAAATCACCAGAGGCGGTATAAATCCGGTTTTGGTGTTCTGTAAGAATGTGCGCCCATGCGCGAAAATTTTCGCCCAAACGCACAGGTACAGCGTCTTGTAAGTGGGTTCTGCCAGATTTGACGATATCTTGAAATTCTACAGCTTTGTTTTCTAAAGATGCGATCGCTCCATTTATTGCTGGGTGTAATGTTTTAGATAATGCCAATAATCCACCAATGCGAATTGCTGTCGGAATCACATCATTGGTAGACTGCCCATAATTAACGTGGTCGTTGGGACTAACACGTTTGTAATTGCCCTTTTCTTCACCAAGTATTTCTAAGGCGCGATTTGCGAGAACTTCATTGACATTCATGTGATGGGATGTTCCAGCACCCGCTTGATAAACATCCACAACAAATTGATCTCGGAACTTCCCAGCTAAGATTTCATCAGTTGCTTGGACAATCGCCTGACTAATATCTTGGGGAATGCAATTTAGTTCTCCATTGACAATCGCTGTAGCTTTTTTAATGATTAATCCTGCATCTACGTAGGTAGCTAAAGGCTTAATGCCGCTAATGGGGAAGTTTTCTATGGCTCGTAGCGTTTGTATACCGTAATAAACGCTACTAGCAATTTGGCGATCGCCCATCGAATCGCGTTCGATGCGGAATTGAGAGTCTGTGTGTTCAGTCATAGTATTGTTTTAAGAGAGCTTCAGAAAACAGATTTTCCCACGCAGGCACACTCAGATACACTAATCTGCATATATTTTGCATATTTGCTTGCCAGGTTGTTGCTTTACACTTGTTAATTTTGAATTTTGAATTTTCAATGACGCTACCCAACTGGATTACCTTCTCTCGCCTTCTAGGTGTACCATTTCTGCTTTATGGCTTGTACAACCCCACACCACAAGCTAGGTGGATATGTTTGGCGATTTTTATCGTTGCGGCGTTAACTGATTGGTTAGATGGCTATTTGGCGCGGAAACTCAACCAAATTAGTGAGTTGGGTAAATTTCTCGACCCCTTAGTGGATAAATTTCTAGTACTAGCGCCATTGATGGTTTTGATTGAACTAGAAAAAATCCCGGCTTGGGGAGTATTTTTGATTTTAGCGCGGGAATTAGCGATCGCTGGTTGGCGGGTGAATCAAACGACGATTACCGGGGCGAATATTTGGGGTAAACTCAAAACTGTTAGTCAAATAGTTGCGATCGCACTTTTAATTGCACCCTTACCTGAAGTGTGGCAAACTCCCTCTCTGATTGCCTTTTGGGTTTCTGTTGCCCTAACTTTAATTTCTGGTGGTATTTATCTTTTGCCGCAAAATCCAATTAAGGAAAATACCATATTAGATGTAAAGTGAACCACGAATAAGCTACATAGGAATATTGGCAGCAACCTCAAAACTCGGAATTTCGAGAGCAAAACTCGGAATTTTGAGATCAAAACTCAAAACTTCAGGATCAGAACTGGAAACTTCGAGATCAGAACTCGAAACTTGAGATTTAAAACTCGAAACTTCAGGATCAGAACTCGAAACTTGAGATTCAAAACTCGAAACTTCAGGATCAGAACTGGAAACTTCGAGATCAAAACTCGGAATTTCGAGATCAGAACTCGGAATTTCGAGATCAGAACTCGGAATTTCGAGATCAGAACTCGAAACTTGAGATTCAAAACTCGAAACTTCAGGATCAGAACTGGAAACTTCGAGATCAAAACTCGGAACTCGGAATTTTTAGAATTCGCAAACAAGTAAAGAGTTGAGTTGAACGAATACGAGAGGCAAATTTAGCGCTTCACTTTTACACAGCTAATACTTTATTTATCAAAATCATAGCTAGGTAATCCAGTAACATCAGTTTGGAGAGCAAACAAATCACCTGAGTAGAAACTTTTTTCTATCTCCGCTTGGCTGAGTCCAACTGAAGCGGTAGTAATGTAGAGTGTTTGCAAATCTTTGCCACCAAAGGTACAACTCGTTACGAGTGGAACGGGTAGATTAATCCGCAATATTTCTTCACCCTTGGGATTGAAACGAATCACACACCACCCATCCCACATCGCTGACCAAATATTTCCTTGACTATCTATTGTTAACCCATCTGGATGGAAAGATTCATGAGTTAAATCAACAAAAGTTCGGCGGTTGATAATATTACCTGTTACTGAATCAAAGTCATAAGCATATATTTTTTGGTGAGGAGAATCAGCTAAATAAAATGTCTTCTGATCTGGACTCCAACCCAACCCATTAGAGATAGTCAATCCTGTTTCCATCACATGTAATGAGCCATCAGCATCATAACGATAGAGGCTAGCATGGGGTTTTTCTGAAGAAGACATTGAACCGATCCAAAAGCGGCCTTGAGGGTCACATTTACCATCATTGAGACGGTTCTCTGGCAGATTTGCTTCAATCTCCAAAATGGGAGTAACTTCGCCTGTCTGGGTGTTGAGGAATGCTAGGTGATGACGTAGTGCCATAATTAATCTATCTGCACCTGCTGTTGCGATCGCACCTACCACATCTCCCACATCAAAAAAGCGATTTTTTCCTGTTGCAGGGTCGAATTGATGCACTCGATGGTTGTAAATATCAATCCAGTAAATTAGGTTTTGGGTAGAATCCCAGATAGGCCCTTCACCTAAACGCGCACGGGCTTCTAGTACATTGTGGAGTGGATATTGCACAATCTGGCTCATTTTATCAACCAACAATGGTATTTACAAAAACTAGTTTCAGTAACATTCAGGCAATTTTCAAAAAGATTTGCCTGACTAATAGAGAAAATTTTCATTCCTATTTCAGTAAAGACTAAAAACGCAATTTATCGCGTCTTTCTCAGGTAGAAGAAAATATTTTTGATTTGGACTCAATCTTTACCACGATCCGTTAACTTAAAATTAGTCGGTCAGGATTCCCTTTATGTACCAAACAGACCCGCCTCTATCTCCTAAAGAAGTCTTACCAACCATGTACGATCTTCCCAGTGAATACCCGGAGGACTCTGGTTTGCCTGACGAATTTCACTTTTTTCAGCCCCAACTTCTGCGCGAAACCTTCCGTCCACCTAACTATCCAACAGAGGAGGTATTTGTTGCCAGTGACTTAAATCTTTATTATGACCTCCGGCATACACTATGGTACAAACGCCCAGACTGGTTTGCAGCTGTGGGAGTTTCACGTCTCTACGAACAGCAAAACTTGCGTCTAAGTTACGTCATCTGGCAAGAAGGGGTTGCTCCTTTTGTAGTGGTAGAATTGCTTTCTCCTGGCACTGAAAAAGAAGACTTAGGACAAACTCTGCGGGAGATTAACCAACCACCGACCAAATGGGAAGTTTATGAGCGGATCTTGCGAGTTCCTTACTACATTGTGTTTGACCGCTACACTGACAAACTCCAAGCATTCCAATTAGTTGCAGACCGTTACAGCGAATTGGACTTGAGTACCCCACGGGTGTGGATGCCGGGTTTGGAACTGGGCTTAGGACTTTGGCAAGGTTCTTACCAACAAATTGAGCGATTGTGGCTACGTTGGTATGATGCAAGTGGGAATTGGCTGCCCACACCGCTAGAAAAACTAGAACGAGAAAGTCAACGTGCTAACAGATTAGCAGCACAACTGCGCGAGTTAGGCGTTAACCCTGATGAGTTTTGAAGATGTGAGGGGCATATCGCTGTCTGCCCCTAAACATCTTTACTCACAACGCTTTTAAAATTTCCTCATCTACAGAAAAATCTACTTCAGCTTTATCTTTTGCATTAGCCAAATAATCATTTTCCAGAGAGTCTTGTAAACCAGAAATCAAATCATATTCAGGATGCCAATTTAATTCTGTTTGCGCTTTATTTACCGAAGCAAAGAAATGCTGCACCCGCATCGGAAAAGCTTTGCGTTTGCCAAAATCAAACTTTTTCGGGTCGTAGTGGACGATTTTGACAGCATCGGGTGATTTGCCAGCCGCAACAGCGCTAGCACGGGCTAAACCATCAAAAGTGACAAAGCGATCGCCAGAGATATTATAAATCTGTCCTATGGCTTTTTCATTGCCCAAAACCTGAGTCATTGCCTGTGCTAAGTCCTTAACATGACCTAGTTGGGTGATATGCAACCCATTTCCGGGAATAGGAACGGGGCGATCGCGCACAATTCTGTCAAAAAACCAGCCTTCCAACTCATTATAATTACGAGGCCCGTAAATATAAGTAGGACGAATGGAAGTAAAAGGTAATCCCAATTGAGTCAGGTAAGCTTCTGTTTCATGTTTACCCTTATGACGACTTTTGGGATCTACAGCATCGCCTTCTACATGTGGCAATTGATCGGATTTGAGATATACTCCCGCAGAACTCATATACACAAAATGTTGCACTCGGTCTTGAAAAATTTCTGCTAATGGTTGAGTATCAGTAAGTTCTCGCCCGTTATTGTCAAAAATGACATCAAAGTTTTCTTGTGATAATTTTGCTTTTAATTGAGTAGCATCTGTGCGATCGCCTATAATTTGTCCTACTCCCTTTAAAGAAGGTGCTGGCCGATTTCCACGATTGAACAGCACCACCTCGTGTCCTTGTTCCACCAGTAATTGAGTCAAATAAACACCAATGAACCGAGTACCACCCATAATCAGAATTCGCATAAATTCACCCTTTCATATCAGTTTTCATCGAGGGAGTAGGGACTGGGGACTAGGAATTAGGGAGACAAAAAGAAATAACTAATGCCCAATGCCCCATGCCCAATGCCCCATGCCCAATCTGAGATTATCAGGTTGTAGTATCCATCTGGAACCTCTAAGGGAAAGATTCCGTCTTATGTGCTAATCTGGGGCGCTTCCCGTTAATTAATCACAAGAGGAAACTTTTAAGTTAACGTCATCAAGTTGGCCTTTGTATTTTCCATTTATTCAAGTTAGCTGTGCCCTTGAAATATGCTCTGGTTCATGAGTGGCTAACACCCAAAGCCACCGGTGGTTCAGAACTCGTTGTCCGAGAAATTTTGAATCACATTGATGCTGATTTGTATGCTCTCATCGATTTTGAATCCAGCAATCCTGAAAGTTATTTATATAAGCGTCAAATTGGTAAGACGTTTCTCCAGAACTTTCCTTATGCCCGCAACGGTATACAAAAATACTTGCCTTTGTGGCCCTTGGCAATTGAACAAATGGATTTGCGGCATTATGATGTCATTCTGTCTTCATCCCATGCTGTTGCCAAAGGAATCCTTACCACTCCCGAACAGATGCATATTTGCTACTGTCACAGCCCTATGCGCTATGCCTGGGACTTGACCTTTGATTATCTGCACCACAGCAAACTGGGTAGTGGCTTACCTGGATGGGTGACGCGATATTTATTACATCGTTTGCGCCAGTGGGATGTATTGAGTGCCAATCGCGTTGATTATTTCATTGCCAACTCGCAACATACAGCTCGGCGGATTTGGCGTTGCTATCGACGAGAAGCAACAGTCATTTACCCACCAGTGAATATTGCTCAATTTCTGTTTCTGTCTGAGAAAGAAGACTTCTACCTGACAGTTTCCCGGTTAGTGAGTTACAAGCAAATATCGTTGATTGTCAAGGCTTTTAATCAACTAAAACGACCGTTAGTAGTCATTGGTACAGGAGATGAAATGAACAAGATTCGCGAGATGGCAAACTCTAATATCCAAATACTGGGATGGCAACCCGATAATGTGGTAAAAAAATATATGTCTAGGGCTAAGGCGTTTGTATATGCAGCTTGTGAAGATTTTGGTATTGCCTTAGTGGAAGCACAAGCTTGCGGCACGCCAGTGATTGCTTATGGTGCAGGGGGTGCTTTAGAAACAGTGCGAGATATTCGCTCTGATGCGGATACAGGGACAGGTATATTTTTCAAGACGCAAACAGAGGCGGCTTTGGTGGAGGCAGTAGAAAAATTTGAAATGTATGAGGGTTCATTCAATTCTGAGTATATGCGATCGCACGCTGCGCAGTTTTCACCGCAAATCTTTGCAGATCGTTATCTAGATTTTGTAAACAAGTGCAACGAAAAAAGACCATTTTTGCAATGATGGTCTTGATTAACGTCTTATTTTTTTAGGCTTTTGGCAATTTCCCCCAGAAGCATCTCATTTTGGCTTTAATATTGGGACTATGTGTGGTGTGGATTATTAAGGAGTATGATGACTGCCCAGAGCTCACTCCTCTCCGGCAAGCGAGGCGTAAGGCAAGACACTAGAGCGTCTGTGCGTTTCTTAAAACGCGGTCAAAAAACGAAGACGCCAAAAGTTAAGCCCAAAGGTTTATCTTTTCAGGGTTTAAACGGAGAGTTTGCCAAGCGACTGTTCGATATAGTGTTTTCGCTGTCGGTATTGATTTTGTTCTTCCCCGTCTACTTAATTTTGGCCTTGCTGATTGCCTTCAGCTCAGAAGGGCCAATATTTTATGTCCAGGAACGGGTAGGGAAAAATTACAAAGCGTTTAATTGTATTAAATTCCGAACAATGGTAAGCAATGCGGATGAAATCCTCATGCAAATGATGGAAACATCGCCCGAATTGCGACAAGAATTTGAGAGCAGTTTTAAGCTAAAACAAGACCCCCGGATTACCAAAATTGGTCGATTTTTGCGAATTACTAGCTTAGACGAATTTCCCCAGTTCTGGAACGTTTTAAAAGGGGATATGAGTGTAGTCGGGCCCCGACCCTTGGTAAGAGAAGAACTTCCAAAATACGGTTATCACATTGATGAGATTTTAACAATCCGTCCAGGAATTACTGGTTTGTGGCAGGTATCTGGGCGTAATGACATTCCCTATCCTCGGAGAGTCCAAATAGACCTGCATTATGTCAAATTTAGGAATTTCTGGCTTGATTTATGGATCATCTTGAAAACTGTTGATGTAGTAATTCTACCCAAAAATAACGGCGCATACTAAGTAAATACTTAGGGTGGATTCTGTGGGGCAGTTAATGCCCCTAAGTACCAATTCTCCCCTCACAGGATTGCTCATGTTTATTTCTATCATTTGTGCTTTTCTACTTAATTCAGACTTCTGTGAGTGTGGATATTTGGTACTTTTGCGAGAAGTCTAATTTCAAATGGCTATTTTATTAAGTCTTCACATAACTAGAGATATATGAAGTTTTGACAAAAAATATATATAAAAATAATCTCGATCGTCTGGTAGAAGAAAATATACATAATTAAATAATTTTGAGTTATCTAAATGTTGGACTTACGTGCGAAATTGCTTTTTCTTCAGTATATTTATTTACGGAAAAAGTTTCATAACAACAAGAACTCGTAGGTTTCCCATTAGGCAATTCAGCAATTAGTTGCTAGGTTGTATCAGATTGGCTGTAACTTTTTAATCAAAGACAATAAGGGATAATTGAGCATGACGCAACAGAAGCGAGCGTTGATTACTGGTATTACTGGACAAGATGGTTCATATCTAAGTGAGTTTTTGTTGGAACAAGGTTATGAGGTTCATGGGGTAATTCGCCGGACTTCTACCTTCAACACAGACCGCATCGATCACATTTACGAAGACCCCCACAAAGAGGGAGTGCGCTTGTTTCTTCACTACGGTGACTTGACAGACGGTACAACGTTACGGCGTATTTTAGAAGAAGTAAAGCCAGTAGAAATTTACAACCTCGGCGCTCAATCCCACGTCAGAGTCAGTTTTGATTCACCAGAATACACAGTAGATGCAGTAGGAATGGGGACATTGCGTCTGTTGGAAGCAATTCGAGACTACCAGCATCGTACCGGAATTCAGGTGCGATTTTACCAGGCGGGTTCTTCAGAAATGTATGGTTTAGTACAAGCAATACCTCAAACTGAGACAACGCCCTTTTATCCCCGCAG
Source organism: Nostoc sp. DedQUE08 (assembly GCF_034530895.1). NCBI lineage: Bacteria > Bacillati > Cyanobacteriota > Cyanophyceae > Nostocales > Nostocaceae > Nostoc > Nostoc sp. DedQUE08. The sequence goes on along the minus strand of NZ_JAVRCD010000010.1, from coordinate 32,203 downwards.
TCCCTATGCCTGTGCGAAAGTTTACGCTCACTGGCAAACTGTAAATTATCGTGAATCTTATAATTTGTTTGCTTGTAATGGCATACTTTTTAACCACGAGTCACCACGGCGGGGTGAAACCTTTGTAACCCGCAAAATTACTAGAGCGGTAGCTGGTATCGTTGCTGGGAAGCAGAAAAAGATTTATATGGGTAATCTAGATGCCAAGCGAGATTGGGGCTATGCGAAGGATTACGTCAAAGCAATGTGGTTGATGTTGCAGAAAGACCAGCCAGACGATTACGTAATTGCTACTGGTGAAACCCACTCGGTACGAGAGTTTTTGGAACTGGCATTTAGTTATGTGAATCTTAATTGGCAAGATTATGTAGAGTTTGATGAGCGTTACCTGCGTCCATCTGAGGTAGAGTTGTTGATTGGCGATTCTACCAAAGCACGGCAGAACTTGGGCTGGACACCATCAGTAACCTTTGAAGAACTAGTTTCCCTAATGGTAGAAGCAGACTTACAAGCATTGGGTCATACTTCACCCAATGGAAAAGGTTCGCAATTTCCAGATGATATTGCAACTATTCGTCAAACACTGGGCGCTTTGCACTTCTGATTCGCATCACAGAGGATAAAATATGACCGCCTTAGAACTAAAAAATAAACGGATTCTAGTCACTGGTGGATCGGGGTTTCTAGGCCGTCAGGTGATAGATCAACTGTGTAAAGCAGGAGCCGATCGCGAGAAAATTACAATACCGCGATCGCGCGATCACGATTTGCGGGTCTGGGAAAATAGCCAACGTGCAGTTGACCAGCAAGACATAATCATCCATCTAGCAGCTCATGTCGGTGGTATTGGTTTGAACCGCGAAAAACCCGCAGAGTTGTTCTACGATAACTTGATTATGGGAACCCAGCTAATTCACGCTTCCTATCAAGCGGGAGTAGAAAAATTTGTTTGTGTTGGCACAATCTGCGCCTATCCTAAATTCACTCCAGTACCATTCAAAGAAGACGATCTGTGGAATGGTTACCCAGAGGAAACTAACGCCCCTTACGGAATTGCAAAAAAAGCGCTTTTAGTTCAATTGCAATCTTACCGTCAACAGTACGGTTTTAATGGGATTTACCTACTGCCAGTAAATTTATATGGCCCAGAAGATAACTTTGACCCCGGAAGTTCTCATGTCATTCCAGCGTTAGTTCGCAAAGTTCACGAAGCCCAAATTAATGCAGAAAAGCAACTTGCAGTTTGGGGTGATGGCAGTCCTACCCGTGAGTTTCTCTATTCAGAAGATGCAGCGCGGGGGATTGTGATGGGGACTCAATTCTATAATGAATCGGAACCAGTTAATTTGGGAACAGGTTATGAAATCTCCATTCTTGATTTAGTAACTCTAATCTGCGACTTGATGGAGTTTAAGGGGGAAATTGTGTGGCAAACTGATAAGCCTAATGGTCAACCCCGCCGCTGTTTAGATACTGAACGGGCAAATCTTGCCTTTAATTTCACGGCTCAAGTGAGTTTTGAGCAAGGGCTAAAGAATACCATTGAGTGGTATCGTCAACACGCTGCATAACAATGTACTGCTGAATGTAGAGTGATACAAGCTGGGCGATGCCCAGCTTATTTTTTTGAATATTTTTATTTATATGGACAAAGTCAATCATCAACTAAATAAAGCACAACTGCGCCGCACTCTACTTAAAAGACGTAAATCAATGTCCGTTGGAGAATGGAGAGAAAAAAGCGATCGCTTATGCTTTCATTTACAAAATTCTACTTTGTTTACCCAAGCAAAAACAATACTCGCTTATTTCAGCTTTCGCCAAGAACCCGATCTCACTCCACTATTTGCAAACACAAAATACCGTTGGGGATTTCCTCGCTGCGTTGATAAATCCCTATGTTGGCATATTTGGACACCGAGTGTTCCTATCCAAAGTGGCGCTTATGGGATTAGTGAACCACACCCCGACGCTCCAATCTTAGATGCTGCCGAAGTAGATTTGATTCTCGTCCCTAGTGTCGCTTGTGACTATCAAGGATATCGCTTAGGCTATGGCGGCGGATATTACGATCGCTTGCTCAGTTTACCGCAATGGCAGACAAAGCCGACTATCGGAATTGTCTTTGATTTTGCCTATTTGTCTCATATACCTATTGAACCTTGGGATAAACCACTACAAGTTATTTGTACGGAAACCGGATTGACTCAAAAAGGTTCCAGGATTCAGGATAATGAGGACACATTATCAAATGTTTTATGACTAATCCAACGTCATCTACCACTGAGCAGGAAGCAATAATTGACGAAATTATAGCAACTAGTCTCCAAGCTCAACAAAAAACAGGCCCAGACCTCCGCCAAATTCATAGCAAAAGTCATGGACTCGTTTGGGGAGAGTTTATTATTGAACCCAATCTTCCTGAAGACCTAAAAGTAGGTTTGTTCAAAACGCCTCAAACCTATCCTGCGTGGATTCGTTTCTCTAGTGGTGGTTCGCCTGAAAAACGTGGTAAATTTCACTCCGATAGCCAGCCTGATGTTCGCGGTATCGCCATCAAGGTGATGAATGTGGACGGGCAAAAAGTCTTGGATGATGAAGAAAAAACTCAAGATTTTATACTTAACAATTATCCTATTTTCTTGACTAAAGATGTTCGTGATTACGCCGACCTTTCCCAAGCAGGTAGTGGAAAACTGTCCCCAGAACGGCTGGAAGAACTTGGTTACGCCTTTGCTATCTTGCAAAAAATTGGTAGCAAAAAGGTAGGAAATCCACTTTTGATTCAATATTGGAGTATGGCTCCGTTTAAATTTGGTGAGCGGATTGTAAAATTATCTGTCAAATCTCAACAACCTGAAAAACCACCAGAAATACTTCCAGAATCAGAAAATTACCTTCGAGAAACGCTGGTCAAATATTTGACTGAAGAAGGTCGAGAAGCATCTTTTGACTTCCTAATTCAGTTTTATGTAGATGACGACAAAACACCGATTGAAGACCACGTTCAGGAATGGCAAGAAGCAGATTCACCATTTATTAAAGTTGCAACTGTGCGTATTCCCAGTCAGAAATTTGACTTTGAAGAACGCAAACGCTTAGATGAGGGTATATTGTTTTCCCCTTGGCATACACTGCTAGAGCATGAGCCTGTTGGAAGTGTGAATCTCTCTCGTAAGAGGCTTTACAGCGAACTTGCAAAGTATCGGCGAGAACAAATTGCCCAACGTTCGCGGGAACCACAACCTTATGTAGCGATTGAAGATTAACTACTGTGAATTGGCTTTAGCCTGTAAGAGAAACTTTTGAACCCTGTGTGTACAGAAGCTAAGTTGCAAAAAAATTGTAGGTTGGGTGGAGGCTTTGCATAACCCAACATCCTGATAATCAGTTGGGCTGCGCTCCGCTCCACCCAATCTACGTCTACTTAATCAACGACGAACTGTGTCACAAAGATACTGTCCTCCTGTCGCGCTAAAACAAGAGGTGCGTTGTTTTGCCGCTTCTCCTGCTGGAATAGGTTTTAGTGAGGCGATAGTGTAATAAGAAACTCCAGCAAAAGTATTACCAGGCCCATCAAGGTCATTAAAAGTTATGGAAGTTCCTGAAGCTACTTTACTAAAATTCCATTCTTTTGGTGCATAGCCATAAGCTGTTGACCGCCACATTTGCACGTAAACCGTTTTACCAGGTAAGTTAGCAGCATTGACTGTAAGATCAACAGTTGATGAAGACATGCTCAGTCGGCTGGAAACAGGTGATGCAAAAGGAATGCTAGAGCTAGAAATCCTATTTTGAGAAGTTATAAACTCTGGGTACTGTAGTTCTCTGGTTGGCATTTCATCAAAAAACATTGCGATTTCCTGGCTTCGATTTGCCGAGCAAACCCCATTTACCTTTTGAGTTACACTCACGTGAAGGTGATAGGGAAGCGTAGCACCTACAGATGTCGTATTTCCAGATATAGCTATAACTTGCCCTTGCTGTACTGTTTGACCTTCAGAAACTTTAAACTCATTTAGATGCAAGTAAATGGAGCAAAAATTGTCTCCGTGGTCAATAATCAGCATATTACCGCCACCCTCAGAGTCGAACGCTTTACGATAAACTGTGCCACCACGAATAGCTAGGACATTTTCTTTATTCATACCAAAATCAATGGCATGACGACCAGTTGCTCTGTTGTGAGTCCCTGTTACCTTACGAGATTGACCAGCGGCAAAGGGAAGCTTAATGTTTTTATATTGTCCATAAACTACAGCATCAGCACTTGGTGGTTTGATGCTCAAGCTGAGTGCAGGAAGTATTACAGCGAATGCACTAATTAAAGCTAAACGTCGTATGTTCATAAATTTCCAAAACTTAAATAACTGAAAAGAATTAATGGAAAGCCAAACAACAGTATATTTGTAATGATTTAACTGTTTGTCTTGCTATATCTGTTTCACCTATAGGACTTTTTCTACCTGTAGATATATTTAAACATATTATTGACACAAGTCGATCAATTAAATAGGATTAAAAATCTAGCTAGGTATCCCTCAAATATTTTTTAAATAAACAGCAAATAGCATTATTCTTACATTACTATTGAATTAGAAAATCACATTTATAATTATTTTGCTGACTGTGCAAATATCTTTTATGAAAGGAATTTTTCCTCATTAATCAAATGCTGAACTGGAAAAAGTCACGATCGCAAAATCTGCTAATGTATGCGCTGTTGGGAGCGATCGCACTGTTGATGCTCTTTCCTTTACTATGGCTAATCAGTACATCCTTGAAATCGCCAACGGAAAATATTTTTCAGTCGCCGCCACAGTTGCTACCTAGCCAACCGACACTAAATAACTTCTCTAGTGTGTGGAACTCTCTACCTTTTGGACAATACCTGTATAACAGTACCTTGGTATCAGTGCTGACTGTGGGCTTAAATCTGCTGTTTTGCGCCTTGGCTGCCTATCCGTTGGCAAGATTATCGTTTGTCGGGCGAGACTGGATTTTTGTAGCGATCGTCTCTACGATTATGATTCCCTTCCAAATCGTGATGATTCCCCTTTATATTTTGACAGTCCAGATGGGTTTGAGAAATACTTATTTAGGGATGATTTTTCCGAGTTTAGCTTCTGCCTTTGGCATTTTTCTGTTGCGCCAAGCTTTCATGAGTGTCCCCAAAGAAATAGAAGAAGCCGCCCGGATGGATGGCAGCTCAGAGTTAGGATTATGGTGGCATATTATGTTACCAGCAGTTCGCCCAGCACTGGTAACTTTAGCTATTTTCGTATTCATTGGTGCTTGGAGTGACTTTTTGTGGCCTTTAATTGTCATCCAAGACGAAAATTTATATACTCTTCCCTTGGGAGTCGCCAAGCTAGCAGGTACATTTTCCCTTGACTGGCGGTTAGTAGCGGCTGGCTCAGTGATTGCGATCGCCCCAGTATTATTACTATTTTTGTTTTTACAACGTTACATTGTACCTACAGAAACAGGTAGCGGTGTCAAGGGATGAAAAAAGAATTCAGAATTCAGAAGTCAGAACAAGAAAGTGGTAGATGAGGGAGATGAGGGAGACAAGGGGACAAGGAGATAAACAAAACTCCTAACTCTTAACTCTTAACTCAGCACGGGCTAAACGCCCCGCTGACGCTAACAGTACTCCTAATGCCCAATGCTCTAATTTAATAAGCCCCAGTCTTTTTCAAGACTACCCAGATAGTTTTAATAATCAGACTCAGATCGTAAGTTACAGACCACTTGCGTTGATAATCCATATCCATTTTCACAATGGTTTCAAAGTCTGTAATGCTGGAACGCCCATTAGCTTGCCATTCGCCGGTAATGCCTGGTTTGACTCGCAATCTATCCCAGTGGTGTGGATCGTAATTGCTGACTTCATCAGGAGTAGGTGGACGAGTACCAACTAAACTCATGTCCCCTAACAAAACATTCCAAAATTGAGGGAATTCATCCAAGCTAGTACGCCGCAAAAATTTCCCAACAGGAGTAATGCGAGGATCGTCAACGGATTTAAAAATATGACCTTTGGCTTGGTTCTCAACCAAATGCTTGAATTTATCAGCATCGACTATCATTGAGCGGAATTTCCAGATGCGGAAAGTTTTTCCGTTTAAACCACAGCGAATTTGAGAATAAAATATTGGACTTGGCTCATGAATAAAAGTAGCAATTGCTACAGGAATTGCTATTATAAATGTAACAATCAGCCCGACAATGGCTCCAACAATGTCAATTAATCGTTTTCTCACGCTTAACGTTGACGGGTGTGAAGGCTGTTGCAAACAATTAACTGAATAAAGATAAAGATTATTCACAAGAACTAACTTAGTTTTATAACAGGAATTTTTACATTAGTAGTGTAGACATAGACATGATTGTTAGGCGATTTTTTCTACTGTTGTCGATACTACTGAGTGTTAATATACACAGATTTTAGCCGATATAAAAACCAAAAACCAAAAATTTACAGAATCTTTCAATTCAAGTGATAGATTGTAAAATTACGGTATTTTATCCATCTAATAAAAACTAATAAAAAGATAATACTATCGTACATATCCCACATATCCCAAAAATTACTGTGCTGAAGTACTAGTAGTAATTCGCAAAATTCCAAATGCTCGTAACATAAGCATTTGGAATTTTGAGTAGTATTCTTATTTCTAGCGCGATCTGCTAGTCTCAACGATCGACCTCTAAGGCAAAATTCACCGTATATGGTTCCTCCAATGATTGCTGATTACTAGCCTTAATTGCATCTAGATAGCGACGTAAAGACAACAGTTGTTGAGAATTGGGACGATAAGTGAGACTTCCTTGTTTTTCAAAAAGTGGTGCTGTGACGATCGCCTGATAGTCAGGATTTTCTTGCGAACTCTGGGTAAGCCAGGTTGATTCTGTGACTGAAGGTATCAAACCGGAAGGCAGTTCACCTTCCAAAAAAGCCAGCAGCCGTTGCTGACAAATGCGAGTATTAATCCCACGACCCTCAAATAACTGAATAACTTCACCGAAAGATAAGGGACGGTCTGGTAGCAATCGCAACAATTCTGTGAACAAGAAATAATCAGTGTATTGTTGCCTGGGTATATCTAAAATCTGCGGATGCAGAGGCAGCATCGCCAAACCATAAGCAACTCGGCTGCAATTGGGAGCGCCGTTTTCACCGAGATATAAATCTTGAATAATCTTAGTGCTGGGAAGTTTTTGGCGTAACCAGCGGTTCACCGTCCCAATACAAGCCACTCCACCAGTCAGGATCGCTTGATTAATGGCTTCTGTGGGGATACCACGAGCTACCAATAACTTGTTAAGTTCTCGGTTCAGGCGGCGCACAAAGGGAATAAATACTTGGCTTTCTAAGTCTCGTCGCTGCAAAACCCACCGCTGATCGGCTAATTCTAGGGTAAAAGAGTCTTGGTGTTGCAAAATCAGCTTTAGGGCTAATGCCGCATCTAATACCGCCTGTCCCAGTAAAGAACTTTCTAGACGTTGCTGGAGACGAATTCGAGCGGTGATATCTGGTTCTCCGACTCTAGGTATTTCTAATTCTTCCAACCCTAAAGTCTGCCAACGCATTTGGTCTAAACCGGGAATTGACGGTTGCCATTGCCAAGAATTACTCGTGGTAGTTTTGCCATCGCTTGGTGTTTCTCTGCGTGATTGCCGAGATTTCGGTGGCAATAGCAGTTGGCAAATTATATCTTGTTCAATACCCTTGCCAGCATAAGCAAAACTATGGAGCATGAAATCATTGTATGTCAATTGCTGCAAGGTTTCTGGTAGATTCACCAGCAACATTTCTGTGGCAGTTGTCCCAATGTTAATCACCAGGGTGTTGCCAACAATCGGATGTTCGCTAGTTTTTGCTGGATGAGTACTTTGAGCATCGCTTAGTTTTACTTGCTCACCATTAGCAGCATCAAGTTCCGAAAGTAGGCTAGCGATCGCTTCTTCAACAAAAAATACTTGCTGGGGATGTTGAATGAGTTTGCTAGTGAGTAAAGCTTCCCGCACATTAAAGCGGTATTGTTCCGACCAGCTAGATGGACAGGTACAAATTACACCAGCAATATGATTGATAATCTGGGGAAAATCTTGTTCGCCGATCCCAACAGCGGCAGCCATTAAACTAGGGGTGGTACTTGTTTTTTCGGATTTGAGAGTTAATAGTAACTTAGAGAGCGATCGCACAACCCAAATCAAAGGCCCTGCCGAAAATTCATTTAATTGCAAAACAGGTTCCCATTTCTGTCGTTCGCTCTTGTAGGGAATGGCTACTTGTAAGTAAGGCTTCAACTGCGCTGAGTAGAGGTTATTTTTCGTCGGATCTGCTGTCGATTTTGGTGTTGCAGGAGTAGTAGCCGAGCGATCGGGTGCTTTATCTTGGGCAACAGCCGCAGGTGCTGTCTGCTCATGTGCTTCGATAGTTTCGTTTTCACCGTGGGGTACAGAAGCTGTAGGCAGATAAACCTCTGTTGGTAAACGAAACGATTGCTGAAAGGAACTTGTTCCTGGCGGATTTTCTGCTGACCAGTAGATAGGATGTACAACAAAAGTCGAGCGATTTAATAATGTAGCGGAAATTCCTGTTGTACCTAAATCAATTCCTAAATACCAGACTGATTCTAAAGTATTTAACGAAACTTCTGGATTATTTATGGAGTTGGCAATCGGAGGTAAAGAACTTTCGGGAACAGGAGTTGTGACTTCCTTTTTTTTTTCAGTTTCTACCTGGGGAACTGCCAAACTGGAGAAAACAGCTGATGTATTTTCCGTTATTTGGAGATTTTCAGGGGAAGTTGTGGGGATTGTATTTTGAATGTTATCAAATGGTTCCGAGAAAGCACTCAAGTTATTAGCTGGCTGCGACTCAGAATTTAGCTGCCGATCGAAATTAGCCAAATCCCGATCTAATTGCTGCAACTGTTCTTCATCTAAAGAAATATCTGGTACGGCTGGAGACTGGTTTGATTCAATAGAAAGTAAGTTTTCTTGGGGTGAAGCAGCAATGTAGTTATCTGAAGACAGTTCGGAGCGATCGCTGTTAATTAATACTTGCGATGTGGCGATATTTTCGCTAGGCTCTGCCAAGGCAATTTCTGGTACTTCTGGAGTCACTGGTGCTGTGGTTGTGGCATCATCCATAAAAGATGACACTTCCAGCAGTTGCAGTTCACTATCTCTATCAGGCAATAGGTCAGTTCCTGTAGCTGTGGCATTATCCACAGAAGAAGATGAGACTTCCAGCAATTGCAGTTCACTATCGGTATCAGGTAATAACTCAGTTAGGGTATTAATTGTATCAACACTAGCTGGCTGAGTGCCGATTTGTACTGATAAACTGTCTATTTGTGGAGTAGAGAAGCTAAGAGGTGAATCTAGGTCAGTCTCTTCTTCAAAAAATAGTTCTTCCTGTGGCTCTGATGAATCTGTGCTTTCTTTTCCTAAAGTCTCTGGGGTTGAAAGATCCGTATCTGGAGTAATAACCGCAGAATCCACGGTTGGAGAGACAGGCGGGGTCTGGGCGATGTTCAACTGTGATGCAGAGGCTGTGGAAGCAGATAAGTCATTTGTGGGAATATCGAGGCTGGGATTATTAACATCACCAGCATCAAACAAACTGGCGTAAAGTTGGTCTACTTCATCACCAATTGCCGCAGAAATATCTTCCGGTAATTCGGTCGGGGTTTGAGAATATTCAGATGATACACCAAGCTGCAACAGCACTGCATCTAGATCCTCTGTGAGCGTAGTTTCCTGTTGCTCAATTGCGAGTAGAGATGAAGTTTCTGGCTGGATAAGCTCCAATGGTTGGGGCGCAATTCCAGCAGCCATCTCGCTTGGTTCAGTCAATGATGGTAGTGTCTCAGATTCTCCTCCCAGGAAAGATGACTGCGAACTAGGGGATTCTTGTTGCAAATGCTGGGTCAAATTGTTGACAAAGCTGGCCATCAGCTGTTCGCCTTGCATCCCCTTGCTATGCATTCTTGCCAGTGCTTGCGACAGGGATTCGTAATAAGTATTAATATTGCGCTGTAGTGCTTCAAAGACTACATTCACTGTCCCATCTAGTGATAATAGGCGTCGATCTAACTCCCTAGCTAGCTGGGTTAAGCGCTCCACATCGTCAGAGGATTCTAATAAAGATTGAGTTGCAGAATTTGCGTAATTAATAGCTTCTGAAGAACTGGCGGAATTTTCCCTCGTCTGTCCAAGCAGTGGTGTTAAAGTTGGCACAAGGCGACTCATGAGTACCTGTAAAAACTCGGTAATCATTTGCTCCTGGTTTGTCAACTGCTGCGCTAAGGAGTAGTTTTGCAATCGCTTTTGCTCTAGTTGCCGAATTTCTTGTATGAGAGTGGCTCGCTCTTGCAAAAGCAATTCTAATTCCGATCGCAACGGCTGAATCAATCTCGAAAATTCATTATTTAATTGTCCGGTGCCAACAGTATTCTCTTCCTGAGTGAGTTCGGGCGGTGGTAGTGGATACTGATTATTACCGCGATCGATAAATTTTGTTAACAAAGGCGATGGCTCCCCCAAGGGCGATCGCGGTTCTTCAGAAGACTGATTTGGGATGCTGCTCTCTAATGCTTCTTTTTCTTGTAACCTCACCAAGAAGTCGCGAATTCGCTCTAAAACTTCTTTCGGCTCTTGCGCCTGACCAGACAAAAATCTAGACAGGCGCTTGCCACCGCTGGCAAGTAAGTTGTCAATGTCTGCGATCAGCTTTTGAATTTCATCTGTACTAAAAGTCACTTTGATTACCTTACTTAAAAATGTATGTCAACTAATGTGACAATTAATTTACAATCACCGTATCCCTATGGGGATCTTGCTACGCGCAGCGTCGACCATAGAAGAAATTTTGAGTGGCCAAAGCCGCTACTTGGAATTGTGACTAGTCATTATGTTATGGATTACTGGGAGTCGTGGCAATCTTCAATCATCGAAGAAAACAAGGAAAAAAGTTTCTCTTTGTCCCCCCATCTCCTTGTCTCCCCCTCTCCTTGTCCTCTTCAGACAGCCTTTGCTCGAAAAGCCTAATTTTGCAGGTCATTGGTTCCCTATTTTTGAAAATCCCTAAAATACCTGAGCAATAATTTACTCCCTTTAGTATCATTAATGTTGTTTGCCTATATTCATAACTAATCAAGTTTGCAGTGCAGCTAGCCCCTAAGCAATCCAACCGCAGGCTATAAACTACTTTTTGCAAAACTTTTACCCCGTTTAAACTTATAGGTAAAGATTATTTAGAAAAACTTATTGTCGCTTTCTTGTGTAGCATAGTTTAGTTTTTTCTTTGAAAGGGAGCTGTGCAATGATAGCTTAGGCTACAAATGGCGCTCCTGTTTTTTGTGTGTACATAGCAGCTTGAATTAAAGATGTCGTAATGGAAGATCGATATAGCTTGCAAGCACAGGCTAATTCCTGGATGATCGCCTCCGCTCCCTTTTTTCAAGGGTTGCCAGAAACTGCTGTAGAATCAGCCCTCACCCATCTAGTTACCCGCACTCACCCAGCCAATCAGGTGATTCTACTGGAAAATGACTGGGGTGGTTCTGTGTATTTTATTATGGACGGATGGGTAAAAATTCGCACCTACAATCTGGAAGGAAAAGAGGTAACGCTGAATATTATTGGCAAAGGTGAATTGTTTGGTGAAATGGCGGCGCTAGATGAAGCACCTCGATCCACGGATGTGATTACCTTGGCCCCAACGGTAATTGGTAGTATGCCTGCTCAGGATTTTGTCAAATTACTTCAGATAGAACCTTTGGCGGGAGTTCGATTGGCGCAACTAATGGCACGACGTTTACGGCAAGTAAATCGCCGATTGCGGTTGCGGGAATCTGATAGCCAGTCAAGGGTAGCAGATACGTTGTTATTTTTGGCAGAAGGACAGGGAAAAAAAGGGCAAACTGGAACCGAAATTCCCAATTTACCTCATCGGGAATTGAGTAGTTTGAGCGGACTGGCCCGGGAAACGGTGACACGAGTATTGACAAGGCTAGAAAAAAAAGGCTTGATTAAACGGGATCAAGACACTATTTGTATTCCCGATTTGTCAGCCTTAGAAAGAATGATCGTTTAAAAACTTGTCAGATATGAGTATTTTAGATTCTCTCCCAGATGAACCGGAGGAAGATCCATCCTCTGAATCTCCAACTCCTCAGAATCATTGGTTAGATAAAGAACAGCAGTTAATGCCTCCTCAAATCAAAGCTGATGCGCCCTTGAGGATGGTGGAAACGGCATTTTTAGCCAGTACCGCTAGCTTAATTTGGTTTATAAATTTTTACTTTCCTTTGGGCCCAGTTTTGCGGATATTTTTTCCAGTGCCGATCGCTCTAGTTTATCTGCGTTGGGGCAAACGTGCGGCATGGATGGCAGCACTCACCTCTGGGTTACTGCTGACGGTACTGATGGGGCCAGCCCGCAGTTTGCTGTTTGTCATGCCCTACGGGTTCATGGGCGTCCTTTTAGGCGCTACATGGTGTCGTCGTCGTCTTCCCTGGATTGTTTCTATCACTTTGGGTACGCTATTGGGTACTTTAGGAGTCTTTTTTAGGCTGTGGTTGTTGTCTGTTTTGTCGGGTGAAGACCTATGGATTTATGTAATTACCCAAGTGACTGAGTTCATTGAGTGGGTATTTTTTAACTTGAGTTTATTGGCGAGTCCCAGTGTATTTTTGATTCAAGTGGGAGCGATCGCTTTAATTATACTCAACAACTTTATCTACCTTTTTGTGGTACACCTGGCAGCATGGTTGCTTTTTGACCGCTTGGGCAACCCTATTCCCCGCCCACCACACTGGGTACAAGTTCTCATGGATTATGAAGGATAATTATTAGTCATTTGTCATTTGTCATTTGTCATTGGTTAAACGATCGGTTCTAACTAATAACCAATGTTCCTTGCCCAATTCCCAATGCCCAATTCCCAAATTAGTATCTATACTCATAAAGAACAGGGTGAACAATGGCTGCGAAGGTATCGTGGTTGTCTACCCGTATTTGCTTGTATTTTAGGATTTACTGAAACTGGTTTAATTCCAGGGATTTCAGCAGCTGGTCGCACTCCAGACGATCGAAAATATACAGCTTGTGCCGATGCTGAGTTTTTGTATTACGGCCCAGAACATAAAGCCCAATATCCCCTACCACCATTGACCGCTGGCGCTTCACCTGTGCTGATTTCTCGCGCTGTATTTGAGTCATTAAAGATACCAATTTATTTATTTAATGCTGGTTTACCCCAAGCTCCTGCTGTGCCAGTAATTGATTTGGGTGGTGCTCCTGCTAAGTGTTTAAGTCAAGGGGCTGCTATGGAAATTACAACAGTACATCACTTGTTTGAACAAGGATTACTTTGGGGAGAACGCCTAGCTGCCAATATCCAACAGAAGTATCTGATTGTCGGTGAGTGCGTTGTCGGAGGTACTACAACTGCCCTGGCAATATTAACTGGTTTAGGTATAGATGCTGCCGGAAAAGTTAACAGTAGCCACCCTGTTTGTAACCACGCGCAAAAGTGGGCACTAGTGCAAGCTGGACTGGAGAAGATGAGGGGGAGCAGGGGGCAGGGGGAGATAAACTTCCAATCTCAAATCCAAAATCCAAAACTTGTACTGAGCGAAGTCGTTGGCGCAGCCTCTCGTAGAGAAGTATCTAAAATCCAAAATTCTGTCGATCCGCTACAACTCGTCGCCGCCGTGGGCGATCCGATGCAAGTGGTGGTAGCTGGGATGGCGATCGCTGCTAGCCGTAGTTGTGGTGTAATGCTGGCTGGAGGGACGCAAATGCTGGCGGTTTATGCGTTGATGAGTGCGATCGCTCAAGCTTACGCTTTATCATGGCAACCAGAAGCAGTAGTTGTAGGCACAACCCGCTGGGTAGCAGAAGATCCAACTGGCGCTACAGTTGACTTAGCCCTTAACTTAGGAAAAAACAGCTTAACTCATAATGGAGGAACTCCTCCTTTATTAGCAACTTATCTGAGCTTTGCTGATTCTCGTTATCCTCAACTGAGAGCATATGAGCAGGGCTTTGTGAAAGAAGGCATGGGCGCTGGAGCTGCTTGCATAGCCGCTCATCTTAGCCAAGATTGGCAGCAACACCAACTTTTGGCAGCCATTGAAGCCCAACTTGAACGCCTAAGTACTGCCTTGAACTAAAGATTAAAGTTTGTTTTTCCCTCTCCGGCTCGGAGAGGGACGGTTTTACTACGTAAATGTTTAACTTTTTTATCAATTTGATGGCTGGATTACTTACTTGTATCTAAGTATATACTTATCAAACCATCACTCAAAACTGAACCTAAAGGCTTGTCTGACCTACCTCAATCCATTTTTTTAATTCGTTGAACTTCAGGTTAAATTTAATGAATTCTCTCTCTAAGTAATTGTTCTTCTAAAGCAGCAATGCGATTGTACGCTGCTGTTAATTGCGCTGTCAGTCGTTGTATTTGAATTTCTGGTGTTATATTATCTCCACTTTGACGATGCATGTCTAGATAAATGCCATCTGTCAATACATCCTTGTGTTCCATTTCTGGATTTAAATTGTTACGTCCTTTAAACTGGTAGCCTCCAGCCGCGTCATTTTTTTGGCAATTATCCTTTGCTTGTGTATTGGCTAAAGAACACTCTGAGAAAGTTTGAGTGACTTTACCATCAAGCTGCTCAATTACTTGGCACAGGTCATCCAGCTTTTGGCTTAAAGTCAGGATCTGCTGCTGTAATAGCTCCATTTAATACCTTTATTCGTACATTTTCTCTATGTTATTCAATTTACTCTCAAACTTAACGATACTTATGGATTATTTAAGTATTGATAATTTTTGGTGAAAATGTGACATTTAAATCATTACTTCTAAATACAAGTAAGGTTTCACCATAACAGGACTTACGCACTGAAGCCTGAAACCTAGATCCCCCCTAGCCCCCCTTAAAAAGGGGGGAACTTCTAAAGCCCCCTTTTTAAGGGGGTTGGGGGATCTGAGTGCGTAAGTCCTGCATAAGTACCACGAAGTAAATTTATGGATAATAATTAATCTTGAGGTATAAATTTGCTAAAAACTCGCTAATTTGAGTCAAATATTCAAAATTACCCGTATTACCAAGAAAAAATACCGATAATTCTCCAGATTCACTTTTTCAGCTAGTCAGCCACTGGTGAATCTCTGCTTAATATTAGGTATAATCAAAAATTTCAAAATCCAAAATCAATGGATCGACGGTCTTTTTTGCTGGGTACAAGCACACTGGCGCTTTCACAACTGCTTTTTGGCTGTGGTGGAAACAAGCAAACGCAACTAAAAGTACAGTTATTAAAAGGTTCTATACCTGGTCAGGTGGTGAATCGGTTCCACAAAGGTTTGCAGCAACAGGTGCAGTTAAAGTTTGCTCCAGTTGAGCATATACAGGATTTATTTCACCAATTACAAAATTGGCAGCAGAAGCCAAAGACCAGCGATGAGCAGGGATGGAGACGCTTTATACCTTTTAGGCAAGGTCAAAAAGCCGCTGACGCAGACCTAGTGACATTGGGAGATTACTGGCTACAAGCAGCTATTGAACAGAAATTGATTCAACCACTCCAAGAAATGCAGGGAAACCAATTAAAGCAGTGGTCTACTTTAAATGAAAGGTGGAAACAACTGGTAACGCGCAACGACCAGGGTATTTTGGATACTCAAGGGAAGGTGTGGGGTGCGCCTTACAGGTGGGGTAGTACAGTAATTGTTTATAACCGTGACAAATTGCAAAAATTGGGATGGACACCCAAAGATTGGAGTGATTTGTGGCGAGATGGAATGCAGCAGCGTATTTCTCTACTCAATCAACCACGAGAAGTTATTGGTTTGGTCTTAAAAAAGTTAGGAAAATCTTATAATACAGACAATCTTGACCAAGTACCAGACTTGGAAAAGGAATTACAGATTTTAAACCAACAGGTCAAGTTTTACAGTTCTAATAATTATTTGGAACCTCTAATTATGGAAGACACTTGGCTAGCGGTTGGTTGGTCAAGCGATGTATTGCCTATTTTGGGACGTTATCCGCAGCTTGCCGCAGTTATCCCCCAGTCAGGAACAGCAATTTGGGCGGACTTATGGGTACGTCCCGCAGGGATTACTAAGGATAGTTTATCAGATCAATGGATTGATTTTTGTTGGCAACCAAGCACAGCTAAACAAATTTCGGTGCTGACTAAAACTAATTCGCCAATTTCTACAAATATTGCCGCTTCCGATATCCAAGAACCATTATGGAGTTTGTTAGAGAGCGATCGCAAAGTTTTCGATAAGAGTGAATTTTTACTTCCTTTACCTCCATCAGCAATAAAACAATACGAGTCTTTATTCGCCAAAATGAAAGTTTAATTGGGGATTGGGCATGGGGCATTGGGCATGGGGCATTGGGCATTAATTATTTCTCCCTCATCCTCCTCATCTCCCTCATCTTCCCCAGTCCCCAGTCCCCAGTCCCCAGTCCCTACAAAGAACGCTGTAACCCTATCTTGTTCTTAACAGTTGTTTGGATACTGCATAAAGCTGGACTTATACTAAAGTTGCAAGTGTAGGTTGCCAAGGGTTCTTTTTGATAATTAAATACCCGGACGTTGTAACCAAAGTTTCGTGCAGCGCTACCCAAGCGATTTACGAAGTCGTAGCGCTCTATATACTCTAGTAAGCTCCAAATTTGCTGATTTACGATCAAGTCTACTCGTGCAGGTTCTTTGTTAGAAGCTGGATATGCGATCCAATTATCTAATAGCTTTTTTTCAGAGTTTTGTTGTGCCCACCATAAACTGGGAACGGTCAATCGTTCTGGATGAATGGTGGTGGCTGTGATTATATAGTCTTTTGGCTTGGTCAATAAGTCTAATTCTAAAGGCGCACTAGAAGGCGACGGTATTGAGGGGGTTTGCGCTAGTGAGGGTGGGACTAGTAAAGTGGTGAGACTAATAGTTAATAGTAATGAAAATGATGTTTGGCGATGGCACAGCCAACGCCTGCCGTAGGATGCCCAAAGGGCTGTAGGGCGATCGCACAATTTAGGTATATGCATAACTGATACTAATTCGTAATTCGTAATTCATAATTCGTAATTAGGGCACAATCTAAAGTTTAATGGCAACTATACGAATTCTTCGATAATCTGCTGTCCAAGTTCCTTGTTGATATAGTGTTGGCTTCAGATATTCCTCAACGACGGGAATTATTTGTATTTGTTGCTCAGGTGAAAGTCCGGTTAAAAATGGACTGGCGAACATTTTAATCCAGTTTGCAATGCCTGCTTCTCCCTCTGCTAGGGGAGTTGGGCGAGGAAACAGGATAGCATAAATCACATCAAAGCCTTGATGTTCTAAGAGGCTGGCGTATTCGCCAATGCTGGGATAATACCAAGGATTCTCTACTTGTGCTTGAGGGATACCAATGGACTCTAAAGCACTGTATAAAGCTGTGGCGATCGCCTTTATATTCCCTTTACCCCCAAATTCTGCGACAAAACGCCCTCCGGGTTTTAGAGATTGGTGTATGGAAGCGATCGCGCTATCTGCTTCTTTTACCCAATGTAGTACAGCGTTGGAAAATACAGCATCTAATGGCTTATCTACTTGAAAGTTTCTAGCATCAGCAACATCAAAGCGAATATGGGGATAGTTTTGTCTTGCCTTCTCAATCATCTCAGATGCATAATCAACTCCCATTACTTCAGCCCCAGCTTGGGCAATTTTTTCTGTGAGTTGTCCAGTACCACAGCCGAGATCCAAAATGGATTCTCCTGGTTGAGGGTTGAGTAATTGCAACAAGTCTTCGCCATATTGCCAAACAAAGGCGTGTTTATCTTCGTAAAGCGAAGTGTCCCAATTATTGCTTGTCGAAATATTATTCATAAACAACTATAGTAGTTTTTAATTGAATATAATAAAATGTTTTTCTTGTGGTGGTTAGATCCCCGGCTTCTTTAAGAAGTCGGGGATCTGTGAATTTCACAAATCAATATGATTGTTATAGCAGATAAGAGTTTACTTTCTACTACTCAACTTATCCAAGAAATCCATTTTTAGAGCAAAGTTGATAATATCCTGACCTGTGGCAGGGATTGTAATTTCACCGTTATTTAGAGCGACAATATATGGCCAATTATCAATCCAATCAACGATTGGCCCGCCGGAAGCACCGCCTGTGGTAGCGCAGTTATGATACAAAAGGTTCGACTTTTCACCAACAATGCTGCAATTATCTTGGTAACTTGCTGTCCAGCCCTGACCAGCAGTTAGGGACTTCCAAGTAAAAAAATATTCAATCGCAGGGGTACAAGGGGGACACAATACGGTTTCGGTTAAGATCCCCCCGCCTACGGCGACCCCCTTAAAAAAAGGGGTAATAGAGGCTTGGAAGCGCTCCAATTTATCGGGGGGGTTGGGGGAATCTTCAAAATATGAAAACGTTAACCGAACCGTATTGCAAGGGGACAAGGGGACAAGGAAGAAAGAAGTCTAGTTGAGTAGACAAATTGGATAATTTATTTTTTGGAGTTCCCTTAACGATTCATTTCCTTCTTTGGTGGGGTCTGGGTAGTCACCAGAGTAACCGACAAAGAATAATTTACCTTGCTTTTGTTTAATCAAAGTAGAACTAGGTACAGACTTCCATCCTAAACGACCATATTTGCGAGCTAGGGGCTGATTAATTCTCATCAACGCCCAGTCATTGCTTTGATTCTTGACATTATCAAAACCACCATTCTTGAAATCTGTACCATAAAGTACGTTTTTTGCAATATTTTCTACTTTGGCAATATCTTCTTGACTCTGGAGTTTACCATTAATCACATTGGGTAGAAACCGAAGTTCTTTACTAAGTTGATGAGTCTCAGAATCAATTACACAGTGAGCATTAGTCAAAACAATATCATCAGCAATTGAGGATATTTGGTTACAAGCTAAAACCTGGGTGCGGCGTTTCTCTGCTTTGATTCCTTCGTTCTCTCATCTCAAATGGATGTTTGAGTGGTTTCTCCGACACACTAACTTTGATTTTGCGACTCTTCAAATGTACGGAGCTTTTTCAGAAATCAAATACTAGTCCTATATTTAGGAAAAGAGTTAATAATTCGAGTAGGCGAACCGTTACACTTTCCCCAAATAACTAGACCAAAGCGCCAGCAAGTAGACATTGCTTTGGAAAAATTGCAAAATGCGATGCTGGCTTTGTTGCCAACCGATTACCCTGAACCAACTGGATTAAAGCTGTTACGTTATTTACTCAATCATCTATTGTGGTAGAGATTATTTTTCTAAAAAGTTTGTAACTTTGAAATTTGATGTTCCCTCCCAACAGTGGTTCAAAAATGCACTTACCTGGGCATCTACTGAATCAGCCGATTCCCTAGATGCATTAAATTGTACTGCTGTCACAATGTATTCAAAGATAATTACAAACTGCTTTTGCGGTGAAATTCTTTCGACTACAATTGTTTCACCTATCTTCGGAATTTGAGGCAGATTTACCACAAACGTCTCAATTTTCGGTTTATCTAATGGATTTTTGAAATTGAAGTATTTACAGTAAACAATAATTTTCACTTAGACAACCACCAATAATAATTCAAAATTCAAAATTCAAAATTCAAAATTTAAGAGTAAATGTAGGGGATGTTACGTTTTACTAACGCACCCTACGTTTATTCCAAAAATCTGAATTGGAAAATTGTGAATATTATAGTAAATTTTGAAAAAATATCTCTTAACTTATTTCCCTTGCCATAGCTGCCGCAACGACTGAAAAACCTTTACAAATCTTTCTTCTAGCCAGACCATAATATAATCAAGCCATTCCAAAAGTTGCTCTAAGGGGTGCTTTTCATAGCCAGTTGAAGTTGCTGTGGTTTCTATCCAGTCTGGCTGCGCCTCAACTTGACTGCTTTGGTGAAACTGCTGTTTCAACATTTCCCCTTTACGACTCTCGCTTTTAGTTTGGGAAATACGGGTTTTAATTTGTTTTACAGAGGCGACTTTTCCAGATGTTTTTTGACTTGAGGCGAGATTACTACTTGGTTGTTTTCTTTGTATCAAACCCGATCCAAATTTAGGTTGTTTTACACTCAAATTCTTTTGTGGAAAATGCTTTATTGATAAACTTGGGGCTAAAGCAGGATTTTTTTCTTCAGAAAGTGTAACTGGCTTGTCAGCAATGGTTTCGGTGTCACCAAATAAATCATTCCACGTTAGCCAAGGATCGTTTGTGAAATCCTGGTTCTCTCCTAGAGGGCTTTTGGATAAGGCTTTTCTAAGGCGTGACGAAAAGAGTTTACCTGGCATCTCATTACTAATCGTTGTCTCAAGTGTTTTTCTATTACCAACACCAAAAAAGTAATTAAGCGCCGCCTCAATCAAAGCCTGAAAATTCTGTGAATGAGTTTCTAAACCATCAGCGTTGGGGGCAATCTCTCCTTTGGCAGCTAATTGATCTTTGCCATAAAGAAATATGTTTAACTGGGTTTGGGCAACTTGGATAACTTCCTGGCTACGTTTTTGCGCTGGGACTAAAGCATTCGATTCCAACTTAGCAACGGCTATATCTAGAAATGCTAATAATCTATCTGTATTAAGTAAATTTTTTGGTATACTCTCGGCTAAAACTGGAATTTTCGCTGGATTTACGTCAGTGAGTTTTGCTAATAATCGGTCAATTTGTGGTAATAACTGCGTTTCTTTTTTAGCTATAATCAAACGCCAACACTGCCAGTAATTAGCAACTTCGTTAATAATTCGGTCTTCTAATTTTGCCTGTTGTTCTGGTGTTAAGATATCCAGAATTTCATTGTTGGCAGTAACAAGTACTAAATTTCGATTCATCAAATTTGTGGCAATTCCTCGCACTATTGGAAGACGCTGTTGAAGGGCATTGTCTAATTGTGAAGGGTTGAGACTGAGAGCTTGATTAGCCGTAATATTTGATGATTGAGTAAGATTAGAGTTCTTTTCAACGAATTTCAGCCGAAAAACTCCCAATAAAGCCAGGGGATTGAAATGTTCAGATGCTTTCGTAGGAGTGGAGGCGGGTTCATCTGGTGACAGGTAATTAACAGCCTCTAGTACATTTTGAATGGGACTATCAGCATTGGGTAGAGTTTCAGGCTGGAAATCGGTATCATTTGGTTGTAACTTTAATCTAGTTTGTGGTTCTCTAGTATGTAGCGTTTTCCCAGATGATTCAGATGACTTAAACAGTAGATACACTGGGTAAAGTAGTACCTCGACACCCCACTTAGTGGCGACTTGCAAATGCCGAAAGGTATGTTCCCACTGTTGTGTCACCCGCCGAGATTGCTGGTGGACAAAGTTAAATAGTCTGCTTTGATAACGACCAGAGGAACCAGAAGACATAGTAGTAATTTTTTAGTTCAAGTCTTGTTAAGTTGTGAGACTCGCGCCAAACAATAAAAACGACCAACACCTCATATTAGCGAATATATGACCCCGACTGTCTCTCAATCCCAGACCAAATTTATCTCACAAGCAATTGAGCAACTGCGCTCTTTTTGTCAAGTTAATATCCAGTCTACGTGGCTGTATCAGGAATCTGACTTAGTTATTACTGATGTTGTAGCTGCTGATTTGTCTGATTGGCAACCTGCCCAGTTGAATGCTAAAGAACATATTGCTTGGACGGGTGGGAGAAAAGTGCTATGGCTAGTGCAAAGATTGGTGGTTCCCCAAGATTTACACGGTTATCCCTTAGCTGGGTTATCTTTGCGGCTGGCGTTGGTTTGGTGGGCGGATTCTGCTGAGATTTATATAAATGGCGAGTTAGTGCTGGAGGGTGATTTATTTGATTGTTCGCCGAGAGTGCTTCTGTGTCAGGGGGTGAAGCCAGGGGAAGAATTCACTGTGGCTTTGCGGTTAGTGAGTCCGGGACATTGTGATGGTGCTTTAGTGCGATCGCTCCTAGTTTATGAGTCTTATGTTGATAATAATCCCGATCCGGGTTTTGTGGCTGATGAGTTAGCTGTAGTGCAACTTTATTTAGAAAAATTTGCGCCGGAGAGGTTGGATGTTTTGGCGGCGATGGTGGGGGAGATTACGAACCGCAGAGGCGCAGAGGACGCCAAGGAAGAGTTAGTAAGATCGTTTTTGTCTCTACGTCAAAATTTAATTCAATCCGACATCTTAGCCCCCCTTGGAAAGGGGGGTTGGGGGGATCAAAAATCTAAAATTTTTTTACTGGGTCATGCTCACTTAGATTTAGCATGGTTATGGCCTGTGAGTGAAACTTGGAATGCGGCGCAAAATACTTTTGAGTCGGTTTTGAAGTTGCAAGCAGATTTTCCTGAGTTAATTTTCTGTCATTCAAGTCCCGCACTTTATGCTTGGATTGAAGAACATCGCCCGGATTTGTTTAGGGCAATTCAAGCACAGGTAGCTGCTGGACGTTGGGAAGTTGTCGGCGGAATGTGGGTGGAACCAGAACTCAACATCATTGCAGGTGAATCAATAGTCCGTCAGTTATTGTATGGTCAGCGCTACATCCAGGAGAAATTTGGCAAGCTTTCAACTGTAGAATGGGTTCCAGATTCTTTTGGTTTTTGTGCCACTTTACCGCAGTTTTTCGCTAATGCCGGAATTGAGTATTTTGTGACGCAGAAGTTGCGGTGGAATGATACTACTAAATTAGATTATGGGGCTTTTTGGTGGCGATCGCCTGATGGCAGTGAAGTCTTTAGTTTGATGTCTGCACCCATCGGTGAAGCTATAGACCCAGTTAAAATGGCAACTTATGCTCTTGAGTGGCAAACCCAAACTAGTTTATCAGAATCTCTCTGGCTTCCCGGTGTCGGCGACCACGGCGGCGGCCCCACCCGTGATATGTTAGAAACCGCCCAACGCTGGCAAAAGTCTCCTTTATTTCCAGACTTAGAATTTACGACGGCTGAAAAGTATTTACAGCAAATCAGTAAAGGAGGCAGGAGGCAGGAGGCAGTAGGCAGTAGTGATGATTCTCTGTCATTCCCTACTTGGAATGACGAACTATACTTAGAATTTCATCGCGGTTGCTACACTACCCACGGAGATCAAAAACGCTGGAATCGGCGTTGTGAAAATTTATTATATCAAGCTGAACTATTTGCTACTTTGGCAACCGTAAGCTGTGGTTTGACATATCCTAAAGCAGAAATCGAAGCAGCTTGGAAGCAGGTGTTATTTCAACAGTTTCACGATATTTTACCTGGTTCTTCAATTACCCAAGTTTACACCGATGCGTTGCCTCAATGGCAGCAAGTGGAACAAGTGGGAACGAAAATATTACAAGAATCACTTTTAGCGATCGCATCTCACATTACCCTATCAGAACCACCAAAACCCGATAGTCTGCCTATTTTTGTTTTCAATTCTCTCAATTGGCAACGTTCTGAGGTAATCTCTGTAGCCTTACCCACACCACCAACAACTACCCAGGAATGGCAGATTTACGATGCTTCTGGAAACCAGCTTGTCTCCCAATTATCTGAACCATCAACCCTACTATTTCTCGCCAGCGAAATTCCTCCCGTAGGCTACCGCATATTTTGGCTTTCCCCTTCACTCTCCAATCCAGACGAGATGAATCGCGTTTCTCCCTTATCTCCCGCACTCTTCCCAGAATGGATTTTAGAAAATGAATTCTTGCGAGTTGTTATAGATCCCGACACCGGAGATTTATCAAGTGTTTTTGACAAAACTTATCAGCGAGAAGTTTTAAGTGGGGCGGGGAATCAACTGCAAGCTTTTAAAGACAGTGGGCAATATTGGGATGCTTGGAATATCGACCCCAATTATGCTCAACATCCCTTACCCTCAACAAATCTTCAATTTATTCAGTGGTTAGAACAAGGCCCAGTGCAAAGTCGCGTGCGCGTGGTGCGTCAGTTGGGTGAATCAGAATTTTGCCAAGACTATATTCTGCAAGCTGGTTCACCTCTGCTGAACATTGCTACAACTGTCAATTGGCAAGAAAATCATGTATTAGTGAAAGCTGCTTTTCCTCTAAATATTGAAGCTGACTTTGCTACTTATGAAATTCCCTGTGGCGCGATTCGCCGCCCAACTAAACCGCAAACTCCCGCAGAACAAGCAAAATGGGAAGTTCCTGCTTTGCGTTGGGCTGATTTAACAGCAGAAAACACACAGACAGAAGATACCGCAATCCCAAATCGTTATGGTGTCAGTTTGCTCAATGATTGTAAATACGGCTATGACAGCAAACCAAATCAACTCCGTCTAACACTGCTACGCAGTTCTAATTGGCCAGACTCAAAAGCTGACCGAGGTTTTCACGAGTTCAAATATACCTTGTATCCTCATGCTGATAGTTGGGAATCAGCCCACACAGTACGGCGTGGCTATGAATTGAATATACCGTTGCAAGTGATATTCAATTGGCCACTGGCTAAACCCTCCGCTACCGCTATCGGCACTATTGAAGGAGTAAGTTTCCTAGATTTATCAGCTGAAAATTTAATCTTAATGGCCTTGAAGCCATCTGAAGACGATCCACAGCAGTTAATTCTGCGATGTTATGAATCTCACGGAGAAACAGCCGAGTTATCTTTGCAAAGTGATTTAGGGTTAAATCTTGGAAATACAGTAGATTTATTAGAGCGTTCCGCCAGTAGTGAATTTTCATCTCAGCAACAAAATTTGATGATACAACCTTGGAAAATCGCCAATTTTAAGGTGATATCAGCGATTAATCCCAGTCTGAAGTGAGCCATCATAGTTAATGTTTAGTGATTAATAGAACAACTACTAACGTGGCAAGGCTAAATTTGTGCATTAGCAAACTCTTGTGGGATGGGCTTCTAGCCCGTCCTAATTAGCGGGCAAGATGCCCGCCCCACAAGAAAATTTATTGCAACATTTTAGTCTTGTCACGCCATTACTAACCATTAGATATCTGGTGAACTAAATATGTGTTATCCGAAATATTTAGTAGGCAAAATTCATGTAGCTGGAGGCTTCCCATAGCACTTTCTGCAAGCAAGCTACGCGTAGCCTTTCCGTTAGGAGAAGGGTATTATGCCTACGTCATTTTCACTTCTATCTCTAATAGCGTCGGCGGATAATCTGATATCGTCCGTAGGGCTGCCGTCGTTCAATAATCTGGCGTTGTCCAAAGCCCTGCCGTCGTTGGATTATCTGCCGTCTTCCGTAGGGCTGCCATCGTTGGATTCTCTGGTATCGTCCGTAGGGCTGCCGTCCTCGGATTCTCTGGTATCGTCCATAGGGCTGCCGTCCGCGGATTCTCTGCCGTCCTCGGATTCTCTGGTATCGTCTTGACGACCGTTGAGCAATCAAAAGCTCTCCGGTTTTATTTCCAACCAGGTTAGCATCTGGTGCAACGCTCTGTTCATTCAGAGTATTACTTAGAGAAATATCTTTCGCTTCAGCTAATGAGGGCGGAGACACAAAGGCAAATAGCAATACTGCTATTGAAGATAACTTCCTGAAACCTTTCATGTTTTTGCTTCTCTAAACTTTCGGTAATAACTTTATTAAAACACTTTAAAGTCTGAAAGTTACCGCTCGCGCACTTTTTTAAAGTTAATTTAGGATGAAATTCAATATTGCAATTTCACTCTTTTGTATAATTGCAATTTTTATAATTTTGTGTATATAAATAGCTAGTATCTAACAGGATGTAATTTTTTTCACCACATAGATAAAGTATACAGTTATTAATTAAACAAGCTAATTTTTTATTGTAAGATTAGTTTAAAAGGCTTGCTGGGCAAGGTAAATGCCCTCACAAATTTTGATTTATAAAATCTTTAAATCGGACTTATCTCGATTCCACAAGATGTATCAAATACAAAGGATAACTGCTAAATATTCTTAGCGGAAGCTGTAAATAATAATCTTTCACTAAGTTTCTAGTTTCAGGCAACTATCTTGTTAAGTGCTGCGTTTTTCCTATCTTCTGCATAACTTCTTTACAAGAGGCTGCGGCAACGACTACGCTCACCGATCGCCTGCTTTCTGCCTCCTGTCTGATTGTTGAGCGTAGTCGAAACACTGCCTTACACGTCCTTTAAGGATATCTTCTGCTACCTCCACCCACTACACCAATTTTGTGGCGATAGGAGAGTTCAGCGCCGAACCAACCAGAAGCACTGGTTAGCGTACCGACAACAAGCGAGATTAACAGTCCCCAAGGTAGTATTCGGGATTCAGCGTCACCTAAACGTAGGAGAAAGTTAACGAGTGATAAAACTAATATAGAAACGTTAAGTATCAAATGCGTCCAACCGGCGGTGCGCTTGCGGACGCGTTCAATTTTCACAAAGTCGCTCAGACCGATCGCAGATGCAAGAACGCCTCCAGCTAATCCAAGTCCGATTAACCATAGCGAAGCCCTAGCCCAAAAGAAATCGCCAGTTAACCAGTAACCAATGTCACTACCCAAAGCGGCGGCTAAAAAGGCTATGGGAAAGATCACGCTCAAGGGGTGTAGGGGATGTCCGGCGATCGCAACTGTACTGGGTACACCGGTATCACGATACTCACTGTCGTTACTTTCAATAACTGGTGGAATATTTGGAAAAGGTGTTGAACCTGTTTGCGTTGTTTCTGTAGTTTCCATTATTAGTATCCTGAATTTATGAACCTTGCTTTACTATTTTAAGCTGAAGGAATTTTTTCAACATAAGCTTCAGCCTGTAATATTAGTTTACCTACTTCTACTTTTAGTTGGTTGACTTGCAAACTTATGCCGTCTAAATCAAAGTTACTTAGATTCAAAATTTCGCTAGTTTGATCGATCAAAGCTTTGGTCAACTCTGGCGATATTTCCTCACTTTCGCCATACTCGACATTTTCCAAAGCAACACTTTTTCCATTGCTGCTAATCCTGGGGACTGCGGAAAAAGCAACTTGCTGATTTTCCCCAGTTTCTACTAATTTTATGCTGGCATTTAGTGCTACTTTTCCATCACCCGGTAATCGAAAATCTACATTTTGAGGTTCAATTGTTTTTAGTTGTCCGTTAATATGTATTTTCTGACTTTGCAGTTGCGATCGCACATATTCGGAGTTGAAAGCACGATTAATATCAGCTTCGGTTAACACAACCTGTGCATTAGCTTCTGTCGGTTTAGTTAGTTCAATTTTACCAAAAGCCACACTTAGAGGATTAATGGCAACATTACTCATTTTCATATCCAATTCCTCCATACGGAGGTCTTTCTGCATAACTAAACCTTCACCTGCAATCGTGACTTCATCCACCTCTCCCTGAACCAGTTTCAGCGGGTCTGTTTTGATGTCTACATCTAAATTTTCTACTTCATCTAATTGACTAGATAATCCTATTTCTGCCGCTTTATTGAGAGCTTGCTCTCCTAATCCAGGATTGTCTGGCATTATGTAAATTAACTCCTAGTTAAAAGCACATCCTTGAGTAAATTTAATAAACTAACAGCAGAGTTTTATCTATCTGTCGATGGAATATAGATTTAAATGTTATCTATCTAATTTGAAATTTAAATTTTACTTATATACTACTTTTATCCTTTACTGCCTCTGCACTTGGAGCGATTTGTTATAAAATTGACACAAACCCAATATTTCAGTTGAGTTATTCTGACTGCTAAAACTTTTTTATTTATACAATGCTCTCAGAACGTTTTACCGCAGCCCTGATCTACGCCACCCAACTACACGCTAACCAAGTTCGTAAAGGTTCAGGTGTCCCTTATGTTGCCCATTTATTAGGTGTCACCAGTATTGCTTTAGAATACGGGGCAAATGAAGATGAAGCGATCGCAGCTCTGTTACACGATGCGATCGAAGATCAAGGTGGCGCTGCAACACGAGAAGAAATTCGCCGTCGCTTTGGTGACAATGTAACGGCAATTGTAGATGGTTGTACTGACGCTGATACAACTCCAAAACCCCCTTGGCAACAGCGTAAGGAGGCATACATTGCTCATATTCCTACAGCTTCCCCATCAGTACTGCTGGTGTCATCCGCTGATAAACTTTACAATGCCCAGTCTATTCTCAAAGATTATCGCATTTTAGGCGAATCACTTTGGGAACGTTTTCATGGGCGTAAAGAAGGTACTCTTTGGTATTATCGGGCGCTTTTAGAGGCTTTTAAAAAGACTGAAAGCACTGTAATAATTGAGGAATTAGAACGGGTGATTTCGGAAATTGAAGTCTTAGCATCTACATAAAAAATTTATTTACCCAGAAGTAAATAAAAGATTTATTAGAACTAGACAAAGGGATTTTTTATAAACACGATATAGTCATGTTTCTTACGAATAAGTTTTGGCTTTTAGGTTCTCTCTCTAGATAAAAAACCTTTCTCTCGGCAGATAGGTGTACTGATATTATTATGACTGGTATGTTACCAATATGACGATAGTAAGACAAAACACCCTAAATTCAACTGTAAATCCTTCAGTAAATCCTCCAGAAAACTTGCCAGAAAAGTATGCAGAAGCAGAGCGGATGCGTGATGTTCTGCTTTTGCTGCAAAACTTGATTAACAGTGAAGAAGCCACTGTAAAACTAATTCTGGATTGTCTTTATGATGTTGGTTCAGTCAATTTGATTAATCAAAAGCTTCGCCTGAAACCCTTAAACAGGGTGATGAAATTAATTGCCCGAATGTCTAAACCAGTTTTTAGAATCATAGCTTTAAATTGGTTTAAAAAGAACTGTCCGCAACTGATTACTAATTGGCTACACACGCAAGTCTCGTTTGAAAATCTCCAAAAGACACCCGAACAAGTAGCTATTGAAGTTGTACAACTAGAACCATATTCCATCCCACAAAGAGAAAGCCTGAGTCAAGAGATAAAAAATCTGCGCTATCAGGTTAGATGGCTAGCTGGAATTTCAATAATTGCGATCGCTGTTTTAGTCATAAAAGCCACTTGGTTAAACTGAAACCGATGAATTATGAATATCATGCCTCTGCCCAAACCGATCTTAGAGGACATAGAAATACACCTACTCTTGGAAGGTGTGTATCAGTACTACGGTTATGACTTTCGCAATTATGCTCTTTCATCACTCAAGCGCCGTATTCAGGGCTTCATGCAATTAGAAGGGGTAGCAAATATTTCTGCACTGCAAGAGCGGTTACTACATAATCGCGCTTATTTAGAAAGATTTTTGCTGGCTCTGACGGTGAATGTCACATCAATGTTTCGCGATCCCAGCTTTTATAATACCTTCAGAAATCAGGTTATTCCCTTCTTACAAACCTATCCGTTTATTCGGATCTGGCACGCTGGATGTTCAACTGGTGAAGAAGTCTATTCAATGGCAATTTTACTGCAAGAAGAAGGACTTTATCACCGTTGCCGTATATATGCCACTGATACGAATGAGAAGGTATTACAAAATGCCAAAAGTGGGATTTTCTCCCTAAAAATGATGCAGGAATATACTCACCTGTATTTAAAAGCAGGCGGCAAGAAATCTTTCTCAGAGTATTATACAGCAGCTTATGACAATGCTATTTTTCGAGCGTCCCTAAGAGAAAATGTTGTTTTTGCCCAGCACAATTTAGCCACTGATAGTTCTTTTAATGAGTTTAATGTGATTCTTTGTCGTAATGTCCTCATATATTTTAATCAAGCACTTCAAAAACGCGTACACGAACTGTTTTATAATAGCCTTTGCACCTTTGGCATCTTGGGTTTAGGAAGACAAGAATCTATCAGATTCACCTCTTATGAGCCTTACTATGAAGAGTTAGTCAAGGGAGAAAAAATATATAGGAAAATAGCAGGTGGGTGAAAAGAATGCTTTGAGTGAGTAATTGAATTATAAATTATGAAGTATGAATTATCCTAAAATAAATAATGCCCAACGATCCAAAAATTATCAATAAAATTGCGATTGCTGTCAAAAGACAGTCTGTCAAACATTGTTTATTGTGTTCAGAAGATACATTTAACGCTCGCTTAAGGTAAATTACACATTAAAGTCTTAAAGGAGATTGTCGATGCAACTTCTCGAATGTCCTCCTGTTGCAGTCATTGCTGGAGAAAATGCGGTTCATGTTTCTCAACTACCTTCTATATGGCAAGACATTGCTAGAGGAACCACGAGTGTCGGACTTTCTCAACCCCAAAGCTATGTTGAGATGGCACAGCTATTTTTGTATAAATTAGAATGTGGTGATGTTGATTTATTTAGCGATCGCCCCCAACTAGCTCACCTAATACCATCATTTTCTCAGCTATTTGCACAACTAGCATGGGAAACCTTAGAGTTTTTTGGACAAGACTTTCTCAAACACAGCTATCCGAACTTTGCAGAAATTCTTTGCGATCTGGAGTCAAAAGGAATCGATTACGCTGATGAAGTAAAAGTGGCTCGTATCGGCATAGATTTATTTAATGAATTTGGTTATGAACTACCTGCTAGCTTTTATCACGTGCATTTAGCCCCAATTTACCGCGATCATGTTTTTGAAGAACGTGCTTTGCGATTCGATCGACGTGATATTGAGCATAAACGTGCTTGGGATGCCATACTCCATGCAGGTAAGGTATTTGCTATTCAAATGAAGGTGCAAAGTATTGCCTCCAAATACGGTTTTACTTATCAGCATGGCTGCGGTTGCAACTCTCATCTATCTTCTATTGATGTATCTCGTGGCGCGTTTGAATATGAATTGAGTTTCGACAAGCGTCAGCGATGGATTCGCAGTTTCATCTGGACTGCTTGGTACGAGTATGCCTTCTTTGCGATCGTACCTAATACGAGTTATTTGGTTTAATATCATGTCCGCCAAATTACCCATAATAAAAGAACCCCACCCCCAACCCCTCCCCGCCTGCGGGGAGGGGAGACAAAGCATAGCTTTGGTGGGGTGGGGTTCTTCGGGTTTAATAAGCAATCAAGCGGACATGACATAACAAAAAGAATTCAGGAGTGAGGAGTCAGAATTCAGAATTGAATTCTGTGCGTCTGGTAGAAAGCGTCTCCGGCTCTGCTCCTGAATTCTTCTTCAAGAAATCGCCTCAAAAACCATTTGCGGAATCAACACTTCATCTTGTAATTGTCCAATACCTAAAAAGTGAGTCTCTTCTTGATAAACTCTCACTATCCCAGTAATATCAGAATCTAGAGAAACTCGCTGACCTTGACACCATTTTTGAGCAGGTATTGCTGGTAAAGTCACAGACAACAAATGTTGTAACGCTGCATCAGGGGCAAGAGGTTGAAATGTCCCGCCTTGCAATTTAGCTTCTAAGTCGGAAAAAGTGAGACTATTTGTTAAATCGAAACCACTGCTTTGGGTACGGAGCAAAGCCGCAAGTGTGCCACCAGTTTCTAAGATTGCACCTAAGTCACGAGCGATCGCTCTAATATATGTACCAGAACCACAAGCGATCGCCACATCCAATTCGGGAAAATCTCCTTCTCTCCAGTCCAAAATATCTATCTGAAAAATTTCCACTGTTCGCACTGGAACTTCCACTATTTTCCCTTGGCGCGCTAAGTCATAAAGACGTTTCCCATCTACTTGAATTGCACTATAATTCGGTGGGATTTGCTCAATCTTGCCTTCAAATTGTGCCAGAGCAGTTTTCACCTCTGCCAAACTCAATCCAGCACAAGCTTGAGAACTAATGATTTCACCTTCTAAATCATCGGTTGTAGTCCGCACGCCCAGACGAATTGTAGCCTTGTAAGCTTTGTTTTCTGGCAGATATTGCAATAATCTTGTGGCTTTACCAAGTGCGATCGGTAAAACTCCTGTAGCAGCTGGATCTAAGGTTCCTGCGTGTCCTACACGTTTGAGGCGCAACAACTTTCGCACCCGCGCTACGCAATCGTGGGAAGTCCAGTCAAATGGTTTGTTTAAATTGAGAAAACCTTGAAATAACAACACAAAATCATTAGTTACAGCTTCTAAAATTTTGCATTAAATTGGCAAAATATATATAAATTTATTTGCTCTGAAACCATGAAATGTGGAATGAGCGTATCTTTCTCCCCTGCTCCCCTGCCCCCTGCTCAAGAGCCTTTTGGTCACTGGGTACTACCAAAACAGTAAAAGGAAAATAATGTCAGCATTTCAGTTTCTCTTGCTCGAAGCCAATCTAACCCTCTTCTGTCACTTTCCGACATAAGCAAGTAGTAAATAACTGAAATTATC